>CALEDI010000186.1 GCA_937949535.1 uncultured Lewinella sp.
GAACTGTGCTGTCTCGGCGGTCAGCAGTTTCCGGCCAGGCGCGGTCCCATATCCGCAAAACCTCTTCGGCTTCTTCAGTATCTATGCTTGCGGCAGCCACTTCAGTTTCACTTTCCGCAGGCGCAGTGACGACCGAATCTTCTTGCTCAGCAGCTACGTCGTTGGCCTTCACGGCAGCGTCTGGCGATGGGTTTGCCCCACATTTCAGGAGGATGAGAAAGGACAGGAGGGAAAGAAAGCGCATAAAAATGGGGATTAAACAGATGAAGCCTTACGGCTTCGGGTTATCGATGTGGTCGTAAAATAGTGCATTAAAGTAAAACATTCAATTTCGCCCCAAAATTACCTGACCATCATGCATTTATGACCGATCAAATCAACCGTTCTTTGCACCTGCGCATCGTCGCCCTAATTCGAACGCTTGAATAGGTCCGTTAAATCAGGTACTGCTTTATTGAAAGCGCTTCAACGAACAACAAAAGCCAAGTGTCACTTGTTAAACACTTTACTTATTCACTTTTCTTTTTAAACAAATACTTTATCAAACAACTAACATTAGTCCTCCTCCTTTCTATTATTGGAGTCTTTTTATCTTCTTCCCTTTTGGCACAGACTCCGGCAACTTGGGCTTCGGCCGGTCTCAGTACCCTACCCGCTCCGGGGAACGTTCACCAGTTGGAGCACAGTTTGCCGCCGCCTGCTCAGGGGGTAGACAGCATCTCCGTTCAAACCAATGTCCGCCTCACGGGCGGAACTACATACATCTACCTATATGGCCGCAGCTCACGGAACGCCTATTTGGGCTATCAAGAGTCTGCCCGGATCACCGCGACGGGTGATACGACAGTGACGCTGCAGATTGATGGGGTCGCTACAACAGACATGGAAGCCATCATCGTTGGGGTATACCATTACGGAGCGGGAACCGCCACGGTAGCGCCTCCGATCACTAAACGCCGCACCGTAGCAGCAAAAACCCCTACCCCACTTGTTGCGGGCTACCTCGCCGAGTTTTTCGACTTGGTCCGCGATAAGGCATTAGACCGAGACGTTCTTGACTGGGAAGTATTACAGGCCGATGCCTACGCTTTGTCTGCCAATGCAGATTCCATCGCTGAAATACACGACGTACTCGATTTCACGCTCCGCCGCATCGACCGCCACTCTTACCTCCAACCACCAACCGAGCACCGAGGATGGGCCACCGGAAACAACGACGAAGACGCCGTAGACCCGAACTTGAAATACGCTACCGGCCGCCGAGTAGACAAACACATGGTCTATTTGCAAATGCCGGGTGTTTCTAGCGGCCACGATAAAACCGTCCGAGCCTACGCCGACAGCCTCACCCGCCTGATTGTCCGGCTAGACCAGCCGGAAACCAGCGAATGGGTCCTCGACCTGCGCAGCAATACGGGCGGAAACTGCTGGGCGATGCTCGCGGGCATCGGCCCGTTACTGGGCGACGGACTGTGCGGTTACTTCATGCAGCGGGATGGGTCCGATGCCAATGGTTGGTGGTACTGGGAAGGAGCTAGCTGGCTTGGTCGTCGCCAAATACAAACCCTTGACAAGCTGTATACGCTTCGCCAACCCGCCCGCATTGCGGTCATCTACGGTCCTAAAACGTCCAGCTCGGGCGAGGTAGTAGCCATTGCCTTTCGGGGGCTACCCAACAGCCGCAGTTTCGGGCAACCAACCAGTGGGTATTCCACGGGGAACCGCACCCTGTATCTCTCTGATGGTGCGGCAGTTTTGCTAACCGTTACGGTTTACGGAGACCGCAACAAAGTACCCTACGGTACCGAAATTGTGCCAGACGAAATAGTTGTTCCGGTAAGAGGGGTGGATGCTCCGTCTGAGGCGGCAGCGACTTGGTTGCGTAGGGGGAGGAGATAAGGGCGCGCGCAAATCAATGTCGGACGCTCAAAGGATCGACTGAAATGCCGTCTACGCCAGGCATTTCAGTCGAACGCTTCGAGGTCCTGAAGCATACTTAGGACCTCGAAGCGTTTATTTCTGCCTCTGACGAAGTCGAGGTAGAAATAATCCTTTGAGCGTCCGGTGCTTATGGGCAAACCCCACGTTAAGAAAGGTTTGGTCCCTACCCTTTCTGCCATTTAAACGTTTCGAATTCTCCGTTCGCGTAACGGCAAGTAACCACGTATACCCCGGGGCGGAAGTTCTCGCCGAGGAGAACCCGTTCGCCAGCTTTCAGGTGCTGGCCGCTCACGAGGGTTCGGCCATCAATGGAGATGACTGTGTAGGCAGCGGTGGGCGCCGCAACGGAGGTAGGGTAATGAAGCATGAACTGCCGGCCGTCTTGCGTTGTGGTAAATTCAACCCGGTTAGCGGCTGGCGTTACTGTTTGTGTTAAGATTTCGCTCCAGCGGAACGTTCCGTCAAAATCCAGCATTTGGAGGCGGTAGTAAACCTTCCCGTCGGTCGTCTGCGGAAGGTTACAGTCCGTGAAAGTGTAGTTATGTGTGCCTTGTGTGCTGGCAGCCTCTTCGTGGCCGATGGGGGCAAAGCTGCGTCCGTCTACGGAGCGCATCACCACATATTTCGCTAAGGCATGCTCGTTTTCGACGGACCAGTTTAGTTTAGCGCACTTGCTCGCACGCGCTACCGAGAAGCTTAGGAGGTCAACGGGGAGTGATACATCGGCCAGAAGCCAAGTAGGGCCAAAGACGCCACGGTCTATTGCTTGGGTAGCGGAGATTTCATCTGCTCCAATCGTAGGAGCGGCGGGGCGGGCCTGCGCCTCAAAGTCGATGCTGTTGGTTAGCCAAGCGGGCTCGGCTGCGCCAACGATCGGGCTCGAAGCCGTGGGGCGGAAAATGCTATCTCCGGCGGCGAGCACCAGTTCGGGGTCTACGTCCACGAAGCCGCTCGTGGGTACGGCTACTCCTCCGTCTACGCGGTGAAAATAGTTGTCGCTGTACGTCGTGTTTGTTGGTGCATTATTGTGAATTACCGGAGGGTCACCATCTACCGTCACAACATTGTTTACCAACAGGCAATCGTCTGGAGCGAAGGGTCTGCTGTCTGCACCGATCATTATTCCGCGCGTACAATCAACGATGGTGTTGTAGGCTACCGTGATGTTTATGGCGTGTTGGTACCCAGAAGCTGCCGGTGTCGCATCGGCGCTCATAATCGTGATCGGGTACCGCAAACCGCCCGTACCGGCCAGGCCCTGAAAGTAATTATTGATTACCGTATGGTCTCGGTCAATAACCCGCACGCCGTAAGACCCTGACTTTTCTTCGCCGAAAAAGATGTTGCCCTCTACCAAGCAGTTGGTACCATGCCTGAGGGTGAGCCCTCCTTTACAATCTTTAAAAATGTTGTACCGGTAGGTGCAGTAACTGGATTTTCCGGAGATGATCTCGATCTCTCCGTCGGTCTGGTAGAAGTAGTTGTGCTCTACCAAGTTGGAGCCATTGAACTGGGCGAAGCTGCTCGTGCCTATTCTGATGGTTTCAAAACCATTTCCCGTCCCTTCGGGCCGAGGCCCAAAGAAGTTGTGGTGAATGTGGTGGTTGCCTTCATCTTCAGTAGACCAAACGACCAGCGTTGCCCCTTGGTGCGTTTTGTTTGCAATGTAGCAGTGGTCTACCTCGTTGTGGTCCCCGAAAATACCGATCCATTTATAGTCTTCGGTCGGGTCAGCGGGGTTGCAATCTATCACGACCGTTTCGGTCAGTCTGCTGTAAGAAGAAAGATCGGTGGATGAGCGGCGAAACGAAATGAGGTTGCTCTCGGTTGCTACACAGTCTTTGAAGGTTAGCCCCGTTACGATCAAATAGTCTCCTCCAATTCTGAAACGGACGTTGCCAGATATGATTACACCACCAGGGGTTTCTGCGCGGAGTACAACCGGGTTGCCGGCCGTTCCGTTGGCGTCAAATGTGATGTCAGCGTTCATCCAAGTGCCGTTCAACATCGTGACTGTGTCTCCAGGGCTCGCATTGTCGGCGGCGGTGTGAAGTTGCGTTACGGTAGCTACGGGGAAGTCTGTAGCAGATAGTAAGGTGGAGAAGAAAAGGCAAGAGAATAGTGCGGTAATGAGCCTAATATTGTTCATGATCCAGGTAAAGTTTTGTGATTGTCGTCTCTCGTGATTTATGCGTTACTGCAGTGCTGGTCAACTTAGAAAACACTTCAAAAGAGGGAGCAAGTTAGTTAAAAGATAAATTGAACACTGCACAAATGCTAATCATTCTCGACTACTTAATAACGTGGGAAGGCGTTAGCCCCAACTCCCCAACAAAGCCTCCCCCGTAGAAACCGCCCGAACCCCTACCCCATCCTTCACTTGGTGCCGACAACTCGTGCCGGAAGCCACCACCACCGTCCCCTTCGGCAGATCGCGTAGGTGGCGCAGCAAAGACTGCTCCGCAATCGTCTGGCTAAGCTCGTAGTGTTCGGCTTCGTAGCCGAAGGAGCCCGCCATGCCGCAGCAGCCGCTGTCTAGCAACGTGACGTTGAAGTTGGGCGGCAACGACAGCGCAGCCGCGCACTTGCCTGCTTCGCCGAGGGCCTTTTCGTGGCAGTGGACGTGGAGCACGAGGTTGACCGCCGCGTCTCCGAAGTCTTCCGGGCCGAGGCGGCCCGCCGTTAGTTCGCGGAACAAGAACTCATCGAGCGTAAAGGTGTGCTCGGCCAGGTCTCGGGCTTGACCGGCCAGTTCGCCGCGCAGCAGCTTGGGATATTCGTCCCGAAAACTGAGGATGGCGGAGGGTTCTAAGCCCACCAACGGGCGGTCTTCGTTCACCAGCGGATAAAACCGCCCAACGTTGGCCGCAGCGCGCTTGCGGGCAGCCTTCAGGAGGCCTTTGCTCAGGTGGGCGCGCCCGCTGGTGGCGTGTTCGGGCCATTCAACATGGTAGCCGAGGCGGCGCAATAGTTTGATCGTTGCGATGCCAACGTGCGGGTCTTGCAGGTTGACAAATTCATCGCCGAAGAGGAGGAGCCCCCTACCCTTTTGAGCAGTTCCGAGCTTAGCTGGGTTTTCCTTGAACCATCTGCGCAGGCTTTGCTTTGGGAAAGTCGGCAGCGACCGTTCCGGCGCGACGCCCACCAGTTTTTTCAGCAGCGGGCCGGTGGTTTTTAGCACAAAATTGGCTAGGCGGGGCATTCGCCCGCCAATGGCGTAGAGGGTTTCGTTGGCGGCAATCAGGCGGGTACGGAGCGAGGTTTTGCCGGTTTGGTGCAGGTATTCGGCCTTCAGGTTCGTCATGTCTACCGAGCTGGGGCACTCGCTGGTGCAGGCCTTGCAGCTAAGGCAGAGATCGAGCGCTTCGGCTAGGGCGGGGTGCGCAAAAGGGTCGTTTTTTTGGTTGCGGGTCAGGACTTCGCGGAGGGTGTTGGCGCGGCCGCGGGTGCTGTGTTGTTCTGAAAGCAGGGCGCGGTAACTGGGGCACATGGCTCCTCCGGTCATCTTGCGGCAGTCTCCGGACCCATTGCACTTCTCTGCCGCTCGGAGCAAGCCGCCGTCGGCCGAAAAGTCGAGGACCGTCTCGTAGGCGGGAGTCGGCACGTCGGGCTCGTAGCGCAGGCTTTCGTTCATCGCTGGCGCACCAACGATTTTGCCGGGGTTGAAGATGCCCTGCGGGTCAAAGACCTGTTTCAACGCCACCAGCAAAGCGTAGACCTCTGGGCCGAGCATATCCGGCAAGAAAGGCGCCCGTACCCGCCCGTCTCCATGCTCTCCGCTGAGGCTACCCCGGTATTTTTTCACCAGCGCAGCGACGTCTTTGGTGATGGCGAAGAAGTCGTTGCGGCCCTTGGTCGTCTTGAGGTCAAGGACGGGCCGGAGGTGAATCTCTCCTGCGCCAGCGTGGGCGTAGTAGACGGCGTTTTGGCCGTAGAAGTCCATCAGCTCGGCGACGTCGTCGATGTAATCGGCCAAGTCGGGCAGGGCGACGGCGGTGTCTTCGATGCAGGCGACGGCCTTCGCGTCGCCGACGATGTTCCCCAGAATACCCAGGCCTGCGGCCCTGAGTTTCCAGACGATCCCCGCCTGCGCTGCGCCCAGCAGTACGGGCGCGGCGGTGGCGGGTTGGGCATCGTCGGTAAGGGCATCGGTTGCGATGGCTTGGGCTTTTTGGGCGGCGAGCTCGTCGGTTGCTGCGCGGAATTCGACGAGCAGCAGCGCGCGGGGTTCGCCTACGACGAAGGCGGCGTTGCGCCGCTGTTCTGGGTTTTGGCGGGCGAGGTTCAGGATGGTATCGTCCATCAGTTCGCACATGAAGGGCTGGTGTTTCATGACGCGCTGCGTCGCCAGCATCGCCGCGCGGACGGTTGGGTAGTGCAGGGCCGCGATGGCCGTACCAGAGGGCGGTAGGGGCAAAATCCTGACCTTGAGCTGGGTTGTGAAGCCCAGCGTTCCTTCGGAGCCCGCGAAGAGGGTACAGAGGTTGAAGGCTGGTCCGTTGGGGGTGAACGGCGCCTGCTGCGCGAGGAGGTCTAGGGCGTAGCCGGTGTTTCGGCGGCTGACTTCGGGTTTGGGGAAGGCGGCGGTGATGGCGGCGCGGGTGTTGGGGTTGGAAAGGGTTTGGTGGAGGAATTGATGGATGGCGGGGAGGCGGGACCCCAGCCCCAGCCCCTCCCCGGGGGGGATGGGGGACGTTGGAGTGCCCCCCAGCCCCCAAGGGGGGAGCGGCGTTGGAGCCCCTCCTTGCACCTGCGGCCGCGCCCCAAAATCATGCACAGAAGCATCGGATAAGACGACCCTAGCGGCGAGCACGTGCTCGCGCGTGCTGCCCACCGTGATGCTGGTGCTTCCGCAACTGTTGTTGCCAAACATGCCGCCGAGCGTACAGCGGTTGGCGGTGCTGGTATTGGGGCCAAACCAGTAGCCGAATGGCCTTAAGGCATCGTTGAGCTGATCGCGTATAACCCCCGGTTGCACAACGGTATAGCCTTCCTCGGTATTGATTTCAACGATGTCGCGCAGGTAGCGGCTCACGTCTACGACCAGGCCTGCGCCGGTTGCTTGCCCCGCCAAGCTCGTGCCGCCCGCGCGGGGCGTGATCGGCAGGTCATGCTCGGCGGCGAAGGCGACGCAGGCCACAATGTCCGCCTCGGAACGCGGAAAAACGACGGCCGCTGGCAGCTCGCGGTACACGCTCGCGTCGGTGGCGTAGAGGATGCGGTGGGCCTCGTCTTGGTGGAGGTCGCCGGAGAGGGATTGGGCTAGTTTTTGCCAGTTGGGGTTGGGCATGGACATGATGAGGTGAAGATACGCTGGAAACGGGAGGCGGGGGGAGTTCCTCCGCCGCAATTGCTTGGTAGAGAGTATTGGTAATGCTGCTTGACGAGAACGTAGACATGTACTAACAGCTATGAAACTATTTATGGTCGCGAGGCGTTTTCTTTTTGTCCATAATTAATGAACGCAAGTAAAATGGCCCAAACAGCTACGCCTATAACCGACATAATCGACCATAGCGTCTATCGACTCCAACAATTATTCGGGGGCCAGTTGCCCGTGCTGCTCAAAGAGGACAAACAACTTCTAGGAGGCACCGAAATAGACGGTACTTTAGACTTAGATGGAGACCGGGTTCCCTTTATGGTCAGAGAAGAGCTCACCATGGGGCAATTGAAAAAGCTCCATGAACATGAGCTTACAGTATTTGGTAAAGTGATCCTATTATTGGGCTACTCAGATGAGGCCCAGCGCGAGTACTGCCGAGATAAGCACATCAATTTCGTCGACCGAGCAGGAAACTGCTTTATCAACCTTACTTCTCTACGGATTGCTGTAGATGGCATTGCTAATCTCATGTCTTCTCGTACGGCCAACAGGGGATTTCAGAAGTCAGGGCTAAAACTACTATATGCTTTCGAACGGGCTCCTGGCCTCCTACGGCACCCATTTGAGAATATAGGCCAATCAGTAGGTGTTGCAAAAGGGACTGTTGGAGAAGCTATAAAGGACTTACGAAAAGCTGGTTTTCTAGAAGGCCAAGGAGAAGAAAGAGTACTAGTCAATGGCCGGAAATTAGTGGAGAAATGGGCTTACGCTTATCTGGAATTACTGCGCCCTACGCTACATAGGGGCTTCTATAACTACCGAGGAGACGATATCGTAAGGGATATTTATGAGAACGATGACAAAGACGAAATACACTACTCTGGGACGCGCGCGGCGGATCGTAGGGCAAGCTATCTACGCGGATTCGATACCACTATTTACACTAATCTCCGAGCATCCGAACTAAGAGAAAAACTTCAGTTAGTGCCAATCGGCAAAAAGCCCGTCGGAGAAACAATCGAGGTACTACATGCCATAGAACCGGTAAACGTCATCCCACTGGATTATCACCATTTAGTGGGTGATCTAATTCTCTACGCAGACCTTATTAACGCAAACGATGCGCGCGTGCTTGATGCCGCCGAAAAGCTCTTGAACAATGAAATACGCAGTAAATTCCTCCAAAACGGGTTTCAATGGTGAGGCATTAAAAGCCTATTTCAACCTGCTTACCGAAGTTTGTGAGCGGCATAATACATCGTATTTTGTGGTTGGAGCATTTGTTCGTGACCTAATTTTGGAGCAAGTCTACGGAGACCGTGGTGGTGTAGCAACCCACGATATCGACGTGGCCGTCTACTTAGAGAATTGGGAACAATATGCAGCCATTGTAAAGGAACTTTGTGAAGACTATGGTTTTGATAAAAAGCCCTATGCTGCCCATGCGTATATAACGCCAGCCGGCATACAAACAGATATTGTCCCTTATGGCCTCATTGAAGACAATCGGCGAGTTACCTTTCCGGATAGCCCAGGAAAGGCCATGAATATGCTCGGTTTTCAAGAGATCATCAACCATGCCTACGACGTGGTTATTGATGGTGATGTAGCGATCAAAATCCCCCCCGTCGAAGGTATCATCTTGATTAAATTGTTCGCGTGGAACGACCGAAAAGGAGGCCGGTGGGCAGGTAAGCACATCACGGATATTGGCCTCTTGATAGATGGCTACCATGATGCGAACCTTGATGCGATCTATGACAACCCCGCTTTAGCAGCGATAGAAACGGAGATGGGAGAACCGTTTTTACACCAAGCACTTAGTGCAGGCATCGTTGCCAGTAAGCTCAAACCTATTGTTGATGGTTCACCTCAGCTAAAGCAAGAGCTCCAACTTATCCTAGACGAAGTATTTGAAGGCGGTGAAAACCACCCCGTTATCGTTGGGCTGTCTAAGGTGTTCAAATCTTCAGTTACGGATGCACAAAAGACTTTTGCTGTCTTCAAAAAGTTCTTAGCGTAATTTCAGGAACAAAATGAGATTATACGTTCAATAGTGAGAATTGCTCCCTTGTATCTATATTGTTGCCTACCAACCCAAAACGAAAGCATCATGGATATAAACTACCTCCCTCTGCTCAAGATTCAACTCCAGCACGATTATTACGCCGATGGCAACTGCCCGGCGGTGAAGCTCGTCCCCTCCCCTATTACAGCCCGCATCATGCAACAAATGGACATTAGGAGTGTGGAGCGTTACCGACCAAAACGGTCGTACCCTGACGGATGCGGTGCAACTCCCTAATGCGGCAGCCGAGGTTATGGGCCGAGACAATGCTGACCCTACGAAGAGGTATAGTGACCTGTTTGTTTATCTGTAAAGCAACATTGCCATCATCCCAACCAACCACATTTAAAGAAATCTTTATGCCTGCCAACTACAATCAATATTCATATTTATGTTTTTGCTTTCCTTTATGTTCTGTAGTTCAAGTCCCTATGCTTGTGCGCAAAGCTATTACATAGAAAAAGGACTCCATTACCAGTGCCCTTACATAACACGGGGTAGGTGCTGTAATTTGATCGTATAGTCGGTCGTACTACTCCATCTTCGAAGCTGAGACGAGGCTTTTCTTGGGCGCGGACGCAGGTGCAAGGTGAGTTTTGGGCTGGGGTAGTAATGTAGTCTGGCAGCCTTCCCAACTTTATTTGCCGTAGTATTGGGCAGTAAAAAACTCGAAAAGTGAAAAACAATAAAATCTTTCTCTGGTCCATCACCGTGGCGCTGGCAGGCTTCCTGTTTGGCTTCGATACCGTCGTGATTTCTGGCGCAGACCTTTCATTACAAGCCTTGTGGGACAAAGGCGAGGCCTTCCACGGTTTCGTC
>CALEDI010000187.1 GCA_937949535.1 uncultured Lewinella sp.
TACCTTTACCCCACCCCCCGTAAAACATTACCCCGCCTTCGTTCGTCTTCTTCCCTGACTATGCAATTTTTATACCCCTCTTTCCTCTGGGCCCTGGCCGCACTCGCCATCCCGATCATCATTCACCTCTTTTACTTCCGCCGCTTCAAGAAGGTGGCCTTCTCGAACGTCAAGTTCCTCAAGGAGGTGAAGGAAGAAACGAGCATGCGCAGCCGCCTGCGCAACCTACTCGTATTGGCCGCCCGCTGTTTGGCGCTGGCCGCGCTGGTGTTTGCCTTCGCCCAGCCTTTTTTGCCCTCCGCGCGGGAAGTCCTGACGGGGCGCAAGGCCGTGAGCCTATACGTAGACAACAGCTTCAGCATGGGCGCCGAATCCGACAGTGCGCCGCTGCTCCAGATCGCTAAAGACCGCGCCCGAGACATCGTGAACGCCTACGGCGTAGAAGACCGCTTTCAGGTCCTTGACAACGATTTCCGGGGCCGCAACCAACGCCTCGTTGGCCAAGAAGAAGCCCTCGAACTCATCGAAGACATCCGGGTTGCCCCCGCAAGCCGGCGCCTTTCGGTCGTCAATGGCCGCCAGCGCTCCGCGCTGCGCACCGAAAATATCGATAATAAAATCACCTACCTCGTCTCCGATTTTCAGCGCAACATCGTAGACCTCAACGCCGAAAAGCTGGACACCGCCGTGCAGCTCAACCTCGTCCCCCTTACCAGCGTCCGAGAGCGTAATGTCGGCATCGACTCGGTTTGGTTCGAGGCTCCCGTGCCGCAACTCAACCAGAACAACCTCCTGCTCGTCCGGGTCCGCAACTACGGCAACGAAGACCTCGACAACGTCCGCCTCAGCCTAAACTACCTCGGCCAAAACAAGCCGGAGGGTACGCTGGAGATCCCGGCACGCAACTACGTCATCGACTCCGTCTACCTCAACATCGCCGAGCCGGGCATCGGTAAAGCAGAGCTGCGCATCACGGACTTTCCCGTTCAGTTCGACGACGTCTACCACCTCACCTTCCGCACCGCCGACAAGGTGAAAGTCCTCAACATCGACAACGACGGCCAGCCACAGCGCAACCTCCGCGCCGCGCTGGGCGGGCTTTCCGTCTTTGCGGCCAACTACGTGGGTAGCCGCAACATCGACTACGGCTCGTTGAACGAGAACGACCTCATTGTGCTCACCGAGCAGGTATCCGTTGGCTCTGGCTTGGCCGAGCAACTCCGGATTTACGTCGAAAACGGCGGCAACGTCCTCGTTTTCCCGCCCAAAAACGCCGACATCTCCAGCTACAACACCTTCCTCACCCGCCTCGGCGCAGACCGCTTGGATGCCTTCTCGGAACAGAACCGCGAAGTGAGCGGGCTGAACCGCCGAGAGTTCATCTTCCGTGATGTTTTCCGCAACCGCTCTTCGGCCCTGCGTTTGCCGTCAACGACGGGCAACTTCCCCATCGGTCGCGTCGGTAGTCGGCAGCAAGAGGCTTTGCTCACTTACCGAGACGGTTCCGTCAATTTGGCCAAATACACCCTCGGAGAAGGCAACGTTTACCTCTCCAGCGCTCCACTCGACAACGAGATCAACAACCTCGCCCTAAACGCCGAAATCTTTATCCCGATGCTCTACAAAATGGGCATCAGTAGCGGCCGCAGGCGGCAAGCAGCCTACACGATTGGGCAAGACGAAGTGATACAAACAAGTAGGCGGGGCGCAGGTGCAGACATCGTTTTCAAGTTGCGCGGTAAAAACGGAGAGTTCATCCCCGAGCAACGAGTGGTGGACAACCGCGTACTGCTGAGCATCAACAACCAGGTGCCCGAAGCAGGCGTCTACGACCTCATCCTCGGCGACGAAGTAGTGGACGCCTTCGCCTTCAACTTCGACCGCAAGGAATCCGACCTCACCTACCTCGATGGCAACGAACTGGCCGAACTCGCCAACATCCCCAACGTCGATCTCCTCGACGCCGACAACCAAGCCTCCCTCATCGGAGACATCCGGGAGCGCAACGAGGGTACGCCCCTGTGGCGCTATTTCATCTGGGCCGCGCTGGCGTTCTTCCTTGTAGAGGTACTGTTGTTGCGGTTCTGGAAGGCTTGATGCTTCGGAACAATGCGTTGCCTGCGCGGCTTTCAGTAGTAGTCGTACTTCAAAAACGATTCCTTATGTTCAGGTTCCTAATAGTCTTGTGTTGCGCATACCTGCCATTCAGTTTGGCGGCACAAGAGCGGCTATCTACGGCCAATGAGCGTGGGGTGGAGGATTTGGTGAAAGAGATTTTCATCAAAGGGAACTGTAGGAATGTCAGCAACATAACTGCCCTCGGTGATGCGGTCCTGAGCATCGGGCAGTTCAGTAATGCGGAAAGTGCCATCGGTATCAAGGAGGGCATCATCATCTCAACGGGAGCCATAGAACTGGCTCTTGGCCCCAACATCGAAGACGAAGCTGGTTTCCCCTTCGAGCTGGTAAGCAACGACCCCGACCTGAGTCAGCTGGCTACCGACGAGCTCTACGACGTTACGGGTATAGAGTTTGATTTTGTACCGTTAGACGCCAGGGTCACTTTTCGTTATGTTTTTGCCTCTGAAGAATACTGTGAGTTCGTGGGCACTTCCTTCAATGACGTTTTTGGCTTCTTCGTTAGTGGCCCGGGCATCAACGGCGATTTCAACGATGATGCCATCAACGTAGCAACCCTCTTTACCACAGGGGAAAATGTGAGCATCAACAATGTAAACCACCTCAGTAACGAGCTTTTTTACGTCAGCAACGTGACGACAATAGACGCCGAGAAGTGCGAGATAGACCACGACCCTACCTTCCAGGAACTCATTGAGTACGACGGCTTCACGGTGCCTTTGGTAGCCTCCTTCGAGGTCATTCCTTGTGAGACCTACCGTATCCGCTTAACGCTCGGTGACGTTGGTGATGCTTACTTGGATTCGGCGGTGTTTTTAGAAGCCAACAGTTTTGATCTGGGGGAAAAAACGCAGCTAAGGGCTGAAGTGCTCGGCAGAGATGAACCCGTAGCGTACGAAGGTTGTGCGGACGGACAGTTCGTCTTCACGCGCAGCTCCCTGAACCGCATCAATGAAGACTGTACGGTTGAGTTCATGATTAGCCCCGAAAGCGAAGCGACCAACGGTATCGACTTTGTAGAGATTCCACTGAGCGTTACCATACCCGCCGGAGACACCAGTTTTGTCTTACCCATCACTGTTTTGGAGGACAATATTCCCGAAGGCCCCGAAACATTGAAGCTGGCGTTTGAATATGACTGCGATTGTATCGACCCGGTTTTTAGTGAGCTCACCATCAGCGAAGCGACGGGCTTTTCGGTAAGTTTTGGGGAAATTGTGGTGTGCCCCGGTCAAACGTTTAGCATTTCACCCGAGGTGGCCGGTGGAGTTCCTCCCCTTACTTTCCGATGGGCAACGGGCGCAACGACGGATACGCTGACGGGGAGCCTATCAGCCCCTACACAGTACACCGTTACGGTGACAGACTTTTGCGGCAATGCTGATACGGCTGTTGCGAACATTGGCGTCCAAAACACACCCTCGGCTATTTTGGCAGGCACTTATGACCTGTGTGAAACCGCAACAACGGGAATTCCGGTAGTGCTGGAAGGCAACCCTCCGTGGGTGATTGGGTACAGTATAGACGGTGCTGAGCAAGCACTGGTGGAAGACATCCAGACGACTCCTTTTTACCTGAACACCCCAACGGAAGGCACCTATTTACTCACGACGTTTAACGATGCCTACTGCTCGGGCAATCCGGACGGCAGCGCTACGGTTGCCTACGGTAACTTCAGGGTGGAGGCCGAAGCCGTTGCTCCGTCTTGCGCTAGTAGGATGGACGGAAGCATCGTAATCAACGAACTGGAGGCAATTGCTCCCTTCTCGATACAATGGAGCGTGCCCACCCAAGATGATTACCTGATTGACAAGCTCGGAGAAGGGGTCTACGTCTTGCAGATTACCGATGGCAACAACTGCCAGTACGAACGGGTATTTGATTTGAGAGCAGATACAGATGATGTCGAGGACTGCCTACGCTACTACATTCCCAACGTTTTCTCACCAAACAACGATGGCATCAATGATGTGTTTTCGATTTTTGTCGACGAATTCAGTGGGCTAGAAACCATCGTCTCTTTTCAGGTGTACAGCCGCTGGGGAGCCTTGCTTTTTGAGCAGAACGACTTCACTACCACCAACGGTAATATGGCTTGGAGGGGAGACTCCGACGGGAAGCCACTAGATGTAGGCGTATATGTGTACAAGATTGTCATGGCCTTTGAAGACGGAAGTACGCTACTGGTGAGTGGAGACGTTACGTTGCTGCGGTGAGGGTGAAGTACTCCTTATTTCCTGAACAGCTAAAAAACAAAGAGATGCTGTAAAGCGTCGCCAACCTGACCAATGAAACCAAGAAGGGAATAATTGACATCGCTGCGGGATAAATTTGTGTGTTAAGCTGCTTAGCGAAAGCCCCATCTTTGCTGCGTCAATAAGGCACAACCCACAAAATTTGTCCGAACCATGTTTAAATATGTCCTCTCCTTCGCCCTCACGCTACTCACGTTCAATGTCTTGTTTGCTTCGGCGAGTTTTAATAGCCCGCAAGCTGATTTTATTTCCGATACCGACGCGCTCCTGAAGCGCTACGTCAGACAAGGCCGCCTAGACTACGCCAGCCTTAAAGCTTCCGGTGAGCTGCAACCCTTGCTTGCCAAAATCAGTACAACCGACCTGAACGCCCTGAGCGGCAACGATAAAAAAGCCTTCCTCATCAATGCCTACAATTTGCTGGTAATCGGTCAGGCGTTGGAGCACTACCCTTTAAAGTCGGTGCTAGACGTAAATGGTTTTTTCGATGCCAATAAGCAGAACGTTGGTGGCCGCCAACTCACCCTGAACCAGTTGGAAAAAGACCTGCTGTTGAAGGAATTCAACGATGCCCGCCTGCACTTCGTCCTCGTTTGCGGAGCGCTCGGCTGCCCCCCCATCACCAACTTCGCCTACACGCCCGCTAAGCTGGAAGCCCAGCTCAACCAGCAAACCAAACTCGCCCTCAACAACCCCGCCTTCCTGCGGGTAGAGGGCGAAAAGCTTGGGCTCTCGAAGATCTTCGAGTGGTACGCCAAAGACTTCGGCGGCAGCAAAGCTGCCGTGCTCGGCTTCATCAATACCTACCGCGACGAAGCCGTACCCACCAACTCAAAAGTGAGCTACTACGAGTACGACTGGGCCCTCAACAAACCCTCCGGCCGCGCCTCCGCCGAGCAACAAGAGAAGATGAACGCCATTGACGCAATGGAGAAAGAAGCCCTAGCCAACGGCGCCGAGGCCCGAGGAGATAAAGACATGGAGGAGAAGATGAACCTTGATAAGCCTGCGCCTGAAATCGCTGGGCCATTATCTGGCGGCGGCGGCGGTAACAACGCCGCCCGCTACGTGGTCTCCTCCACCATCCGGCAAGGGAGCGCAGAGATCAAGATCTTCAACAACCTTTACAGTCAGGAGGCCGCCGGAGAGCGGTCTTCTTTTTTCACGACCAGCGTGAGCGCGCTCTACGGCGTCACGAACCGTTTCAACGCGGGCATCGACCTGCGCTACCGCAGGGTGCGGTACGACGAAGCGGGTACGGCCTCCAACTTCGCCGTACTGGGCGACGGCGGCACGTATAGCCGCACGGCCATTTCCGGTTTTGGGCCGAAAATTCGGATTGCGCCCTTCAACAATCTGCCCAACTTCTCGGTCCAATCTGCCCTCTGGATTCCGCTGGCGCGACAACTGGAAGGCACCGGAAACGAACGGTTTACGGACTGGAACAACCCGACCTGGTTTACCCAGATTTTCAACGATTTCCCGATTGGGAGCAACTTCTCGGTCTTCACCGAACTGGACGTCGTACTGGAAGACATCAGTGACTTGAACCGGTTTTCTACGCCGGTGACGGGCATCGTGAGCTACTTCCCGACGCCGAAGGCGACGCTGTACGGGCTGGCGAGTTACTCGCCCTTCTGGCAGGAAGACTTCGACTATTTCTACCAGCTTGGCCTCGGGGCGAAGTACCAGTTTACGCCCAACTTCGAGGTAGAACTACTGGCGACCGCTTTCGACAATGGCTACTTGCAGTCGGTCGATGGCGAGGCAGGGACGGTTAACTTGGGGGTGCGGGTGAATTTGTAGGGTTAGGGTTCAGCGGTCAGGATTCAGCAGTCAGGGTTCAGGATTCAGTGATCCGTTGGTAATGTAACAGCGGTAGCCTGAATGCTGAACGCTGAATCCTGAATGCTAAAAAGTTAGCGTCGTACCTTGCGGCTCCTCAACCCACCCCGATGTCTTTTCCCCGCTGGTTCCCCACAAGTCTGGCTTTTTTGAGCTTATTGTTGCCGCCCCTGCTGCACGCGCAAATACCCCAGCATTTCGAGGGCTTGGCGCGCACGCAGGTGCAGTATTTGGTATCGAAGAGCAAGGTATTGGAGGCCGGTACGAACCCCGAAAACCTCTCCCTGCACCTGCCTGCGGGCCAACAACTGACGCCCACCCTAGAAGAGCTGCGCCAGCAACTCATCAACCTGCCCGCCATCACGAACGCGGACTATACGATTGACTCCGCCGCTGGGCAACCCAGCGCCGTGCGCTGGCAAATGGAGGAAGCCCGCACGTTGTTTCCGCTGCTCGACCTCGGCGGCGTAAAGGGCAATTTCTACTACCTGATCGGCTTCACCGATTTCAATTTTCGGGGCCTTGGGCAAAGCCTCACGGCTTTCTACCAAAACATCGATGGCGAACACAATTACTACCTCGGCTACACCAACCCCAACCTGAAGGGCTCGCGCTGGGGCTACCAACTTGAGAGCCAACGCTACGCCGCCATCGAGCCGCTGTATTTCCCCGCCCCCGTTCGGTACACCTACGTCAACCTGAGCTTCGGCGCCGGGCTGAGCTACACCACCCCCAGCCGCCATATCTTCCGCGTCGGCATCAGCAATTTCTACGAGCACTACCAAAAAACAGCACCCGATCTTGCCACCCCCGGCCCCAATGAATTGGACCTCAACAAAGGCCTCCTCAAACTGAGCCACAACATCAGAAACCTAGACTACCACTGGGAACGGCTGGCCGGAACAGCCCACGAAACCGTCGTGCAGGTAGTCCGCACCTTCGGCGGCGCAGACGACAATTTCACCATCGGCTGGCACGATTTGCGCTACTACCGCATGGTCGGCAACTCCGGCAACCTCGCCCTGCGCCTCCGCGCAGGCATCTCGACCAACAACAACAGCCCCTTCGCACCCTTCGTGCTCGATAGCCAAGTCAACATCCGAGGATCCGGCAATCGGATAGACCGAGGCACCGGCCAACTAATCTTCAATCTGGAGTACCGCCAAACGGCATGGAAAGACCCTAAAAACCGCTTCGCGGTACAAGCCGTCGCCTTCTCCGACCTCGGCTCTTGGCGGAACCCCGGCGGAGAAATCTCCGACATCTGGGACGAGCGCAACTTCCGCCACTTCGTAGGCGGCGGCCTACGCCTCATCAGCCTCAAAGCCTACAACGCCGTGCTCCGCCTAGACTACGGAGTAGATATTCGGAATACGCAAGAGCGGGGTTTCGTGGCGGGGTTTGGGCAGTATTTTTGAAGGGGTTTACAACGCATTCTTGCGCTCTTACCAGTCCCACAACGTTCCGTCTCCCAGCCTACTCACCGGCAGGTAAGAGCGTTTGTAGGGGTACTTTTCGGCCTCCTCAACCACGAAGTCTACCCCCAACCCGGGGCTATCGTTTAGGTGGAGGTAGCCCTCCTCGAAGCGCAGCGGATGGCGAAACACCGCCGTCATCTGCGCTCCGCCGAAGCCGACGAACTCTTGGATACCAAAGTTAGGTGCCCAGCTGTTCAAGTGCGCATGGGCGGCGTGGCCGATGGGCGAAATATCCGGCGGGCCGTGGGGGGCGGTCCGGACCTTGTACAGTGCGGCAAAATCCGCCATGCGGCGCATGGCCGTGATGCCGCCAGCGTGGGTGGCCGCTGCGCGGAGATAGTCGATAGACTGGGTTTCAATCAGTTCTTTGGCGTCCCAGATAGAGTTGAACGTTTCGCCTACCGCCAGGGGCGTTACCGTTGTCTGCCGCAGCAAGCGGTAGTTCGCTTGGTTTTCGGCGGTTACGGCGTCTTCCAGAAACAAGAGGTGGTAAGGCTCCAGCGCCTTCCCCAGTCTACCGGCCTCAATGGGGCTTAGGCGGCTGTGGACATCATGGAGCAACTCTATTTCCTCGCCGTATTTACTGCGGGCTTGCCGGAAGAGTTCAGGAATGAAGTTGAGGTATTTGTTCGTGTCCCAGGCTTGCTCGGGCGGGAGCGGCCGGTTGCGTTGCAGCTCGAAGTAGTCCTTTTCTCCTTTTAGGATGCCGTAGGTGCTGCTCAGGCCGGGGATGGCGCACTGTAGGCGGACGGCTTCGTAGCCTTGGCCGATCAGTTTGCCCAAGTTGTCCAAGGTTTCCGCTATCGTGTTTCCGTTTGCGTGGCCGTAGACCTTCATTTTCGTGCGACTTTTGCCGCCCAACAACTGGTATACTGGCAGCCCTGCGGCCTTGCCCTTCAGGTCCCAGAGTGCCATATCAATGCCAGAGATGGCCGTGATGGTTATCGGGCCTCTTCTCCAGTAGGCGCCTTTGTATAGGTACTGCCAAATATCTTCGATCTGGTGCGCATCTTTACCGATCAGGCACGGTTTGATGTGCTCGACTAGGTAGGCAACTACGGCGAGCTCCCTCCCGTTGAGGGTCGCATCGCCTAGGCCGTAGAGGCCGTTGTCGGTCTCAATCCGGACCGTTACGAAGTTGCGGTCTGGGCAGTTTACGTAGACCTGTATGTCCTTAATTTTCATGGTTTGCGCATAATTATCTTATTTATTTAGTTCGAGATTTGGCTTTTGCCAGTATTTCGCCGCAGCAATACACCAATCGTGCAGATTACCACCGCACACCCCACAAAGACCAACCGGCCCCAAAGCGGATTCGGGATTAGGGCCATCAGCAAAATACCTGCGCTCATCGCCATCACCATACCGCCCAGCTTGCTGCGCTGTTGTTGGTCTACGGCTTGTTGTAGTTCATCAGCCACGACGGGGGTTTCCAATTGCTCGAAGAAGTGCTCGCGGCCGGTTTTGTTGTCGTCCGTAGCTTCGTTGTAGAACAGCGCGGTGGCGCAGAAGAAAGGGATCGTCACGAAGAGGTGTACGCCGAGGGTGAGCATCAAATTCAGGTCTGCCGACTCCCGCTTGGTGAAGCCTGCGATGTCGATCCAGCCCGCCACCACGTCGGGCGTAACAAAGCTCTTCATCAACCAAGACAGCGAAAGGCCCAGCAACACCGTCGCCCAAGGCGCCCAGCGCGGCGTCTTTTTCACGAACATCCCGATGATGAGCGGTATCAACAGCGGTACCTGAACCATCGCCGAAACGGACATCATCAGGTCAAACAAACTCAGTTCTTTCAGCGACTTAAAGAACAGCCCTATCCCAATAACAACGACTCCGCTAACGAAGCTTATCACCATACTGGTACGTAGTAGCTGCTTGTCTTCAACGTGTTTCCCCCTGCGCCGCAAGTAGGGCTGGTAGACGCTTCGGATCAGGATGCCCGTATTCTTGTTCAGCGCCGAATCCATCGACGACATAGAGGCCGCAAACAAGCCCGCAAGCAGCAGCCCCACCGTGCCTACCGGCATCGCGTTGCGGGTAAAAACGAGGTAGATCGCGTCGGCGGCCTTGCTTCCCAACTGCGGGTAAGCCGCCGCCGCGTCTGGGTAAAGGATGGCCGAAGCCCAAGGAGGAATGAACCAAATAAGGCTGCCAACCCCCATCAGGCACATCGCCAGCAAGGCCCCCTTACTGGCGTTTTCGGAGTCCTTGGCGGTAAGAAACCGAAACGAATCGTGTAGGTTCATAATCGTAATCAACTGCTTCGCCAGAAAGAACACGAACGTTCCTACCAGCAAAAGCGGATAGTTCATGTTCGGCCCCACCACGAAGTCTACCGGAAATTTATTGACCAGTTCTACCGGCCCGCCCACCTTCACGAGGGCTACGATGGCGCAAACAATGGAAATAACCGCCACCACCAAGGTCTGCATAAAATCAGACGCCACCACGCCCCAAGCCCCAGACAGTACGGAAACGAAAACGACCGTCAGCCCCGACACAATGATCGTTGCCCCGATGTCCGTCTCGAAAACGGCAGAGGCAAACACCCCCAGCGCGTTGAGCCAGATACCGCCGTTGATGAGGGTGAAGATGATCAACGCCCAAGAGAAAAAGCGTTCGTTTTGAGGGCCGAAGCGCCCTCGGATCGCTTCGGTCGGGGTATCTACGCGCATTTGCCGGAAGCGCTTTGCGAAGTAAAGCCACCCACAGAAGTAGGAGAAGGTATTCGCGATGAATACCAAACAGACCGCAAAGCCATCGGTAAAAGCCTTGCCCGCCGCGCCCGTGAAGGTCCACGCCGAAAACTGCATCATGAAGGCCGTAGACCCCACCATCCACCAGAGCATCCGGCCGCCCCCACGGAAGTAATCGCTCGTGGAGTTGGCCGCCATCTTCTTGAAGACAACCCCAATCCCGATGACGAGCAGGAAGTACCCCGCAATCACTCCGTACTCATAGATCATTTCGTTGTTGTTCACGTCGCCTGATCTTGAAGGTGGCGAACGTCCGTCCAGCTATCGTTTTTCCGGATCAGGTCGATCAATTCCTGGTACAGGCTCCCTTCGCGGAAGCTCTGGTAGGGAGCGAACGCCTCGCCCTTGATGTCCTTCACGAACTCCCGCGCCAAGGCTTCCCAGTTGCGTTCGGTATCTCCCTCAACGTCGGGCAGGCTCGCCTGAATGTCTTCCGGAAGCGGTAGTTCTTCCCAGCTTTTGTCCTCCCCCCAGACGTACAGCGGCCCTGAGCCGTAGTGCCCTTTTATGTAAATCGCTCCTTCCGATCCGTAAAAAACGATGTGGTCTTCGTTGAACCTTGGGTTCAGCCCCCCGTGCTTGAACAGCGCGGAAACGGGCTTGGTCGCCAGCGCGCTCTTCAACTGCGCCATCACGGTGTAGGTCCATTCTACGTTGCTTTCGCCCCACTCCAGCGCGGGGTCGTTCAGGTCTTTCGGGATGTGTTTCCTGCGGGTCTTGAAGTTATGAACGCCTTTTACAATCGGCGCGCAGCCCATATCGTCGCGCACTTCCCCGGCGATGGAAAGGATCTCTTCCCCGATGACGGACGTCACGATGGAGATCTTATGTGTGAAGTTGTTGTTGAGCCGTCCGCCGCCCGCTTCTTTGCGGTGAGACCAGCCAAAGGGGATGTCCCGCTCTAGGTTGAAGTGCGAAATACACTCTACCTCCAGCGGTTCCCCGATGGCACCTTCGGCGACCAAGCGGCGGGCGTGTTGCACATGGGGCATGTAGCGGAAACTGGAAGCGAAAGCTGTTTTCACCTTGTATTGCTGGGCCAGTTCGTAGAGTTCCCGAGCGGATGCGCCTTCGTCGGTCAGTGGTTTGTCGCAGAATACGTGGCAGCCCTGCTTGATGGCGGGCACGATGGCTGCGTAGTGGGCGCCACCTGGGGTGGCGATGGAGACAATGTCGGGTTGGCAGTCTTTCAGCGCCTTTTCCCAGTCTGTTCCCGTGTAGGGAATCCCCTTTTTTGCTGCGACCTCTTTGAGGACGCTCTCCGTCCGGCCTACCATCCCGATTACCTCGGCTCCTACGTTACGAAAGGCGTCTGTATGTCCCTGCCCCGCAAATCCGGTTCCGACGACGAGTACCGTTGGTTTCTTTATCATAGCTGCTTTTGTTTGTTTGGGTCTAAGCCAAGTTACCCAGACGTAAAGCTAAATATATACTTTATATGATGGAAGCGCGCAAGTAGGTAGGGCGCGGCCGCAGGATGCAAGGGGCGTTTTGGGGCTTGGTTGGGGCTGCGGATACTCGAAGGGATAATCCCCCTAAATCCCCCGAAGGGGGACTTTCCTAACAATCCAAAGTCCCCCTTCGGGGGATTTAGGGGGATTACACAAGCAGGGTAAGATCATTCATCAGCTACTTACACATATTGAAATGGCATGATGCGTTAGCCATGAGGGGGGTGGAGTGAACTTATTCTCCTCGGTAAGCCGCCGCAATCGCGTCTCGCAGTTCCGCCGTCCGCTCAGCGGTGACTTCAACGGATTTGCCGAAGCGAAAGTCGCCTTCGGAAGCAACAGGCACAAGGTGTACGTGGGCGTGAGGCACTTCAAGGCCCAGTACGCCAACGGCAACACGCTTGCAGTCAACTACCTCTTTGATGGCGCGGGCTACGGCTTTGGAAAACAGCGTTAGCGCCGTAAGCTCCTCGTCGGTGAGGTCAAAATAATAATCGACTTCGCGCTTAGGCACGCAGAGGGTATGGCCCTCTTTCATCGGCCGAACGTCGAGAAAAGCGAGGAACTGGTCCGTTTCCGCTACCTTATGGGCAGGGATTTCTCCGTTGATGATTTTGGTGAAGATGCTTGGCATGGGAAAGACAGGTTGCAGGTTGCAGGTTGCAGGTTACAAGTTGCAAGTTGCAGGTTGCAAGTTGTAACCTGCAACCTACTAAAGACTGATGGAGATGATTTCGAACTGGATGGTACCGTTGGGGGTAACGACCTCGGCGATGTCTCCGGGTTCTTTGCCTAGGAGGCCAGCGCCCATGGGGCTGCTTACCGAAATCTTTTTGGCTTTCAGGTCTGCTTCAGACTCTGCGACGAGCATGTAGGTCATTTCCTTCTTCACCTTCACGTTGCGGATCGTGACTTTGCTCATCACGGTCACCTTGCTGGTATCTAGTTGGCTAGCGTCGAGGACGCGGGCGTTGGCCATCACTTTTTCGAGCTCGTTGATCTTCATTTCCAGCAGGCCTTGGGCGTCTTTGGCGGCGTCGTACTCGGCGTTCTCGGAGAGGTCTCCCTTCTCGCGGGCTTCGGCGATGGCTTTAGCTACGTTTTGGCGGCCGGTGGTTTTCAGTTCGTCAAGCTCAGCGGTAAGGTTGTCGAACCCTTCTTGGGATAGATAGTGGGTTTTGGACATAGTCAATTTGTTTGGGGCAAAGCAGAAAGCCTTCCCTCCTTTCCCGTGGGAAAGCAGCGAAGACCCGGCTTGCCGTTCATGTAATGTACCCGCAGAACCAGAGGTAGTTGGCGGGCTTAGGGTAAAAACAGAAACGTTCCTACTTGTAAGTAGAAACGTTTCTAATCTAATCTTAGTTCCCAAAGGTAGGGATTAGGGGTGGGAAATATGAGCCATCCCTTAGATACTGATACCGATACCGATGTTGTGCGTACCGTTAAACACTCGGGTGTTGCGCCAAGCGTAATCGATGCTGAAACTCCGGCTGGGGTCGCCTTTCTTGAAGGGTACCCGGATGCTGGCGCCTGCGCTCAGGCCGTCGTAGAGGGGTACTTCGGTGAGTTCGCTCTGCTCAATGTCGGTACGGTAACCAACGCGGGCAACGAACTGCTCCTTGAATGCGTACTCCGCAGCAACACCAAGTTGGTCGCGGCCGAAGGAGTTGGCGGTGAAGTTGCCCATCAGGGTGAGGCGGTTCTTCGAGTCGTCTGCTTTGGTCAGTAGGTCGTAAGACGCGCCGATGTTGAGCAATGTTGGCATCTCGAAGGCGAAAGAGCGCTGCTGAAGCGCGGTTTCAAAATCAGATTCAGACGTTGTGGCTAAGACCGTGATGCCTTGCCCGCCGTAGCTCATCCGCGAGCCGATGTTGCGCAGCGAAAGACCGAATTTAAACTCGTCTTTCTCGCCGGTAACGTACTGCACGCCAGCGTCTAAGGCAAAGCCGAAGGAAGACACATCGCTGGTACCTTCGCTTACGCCGCGCAGGGTTACGCCTACAGACACGGCTTCCTCGAAGGTGTAACTGTACGTAAGACCAATGTTGAGGAAGTTGATGTTGAGGTTACCACCGGTGCCTTCTGGCTGGGAGGTAGTGGTTACGGGAATGTCGCCAAAGTCGAGGCTCATGATGCTGAAACCGATGGCACCGCCTTTACCGTTGGAGCTGGCAACACCAATTGCCTGCATGGAAATATCGGCACCTTGTAGGTAGTTGGCGTAACCAAGCTTCACTTCCGTACCGCTAAAACGAGAGACACCAGCGGGGTTGATCCGCATGGCCTCTACGCCAAAAACGCTGGCGGTATTCATGGAATGCAGGCCCGCAGAAGTGGCCCAGGGGTTCATCAGCAGTTGCGCTGCCCCGGCTTCCCCCTGGCGGTCGGGGTTTCCGGCGAAAGCGACGGAGGTCGCGAGGCCGAAACAGAGTGCGATCAAGTAGATTTTCTTCATGCTACTGTAATAGTTGGATTTTCTCGGCTAGGAGAAAAGGTTTTTTATTTGAAGCGACGAATCGCTAATGGTTGATTTTGGGCGCAGAACGCGGGTGCAAGGAAGGTTTTCAGGAAGAAAAGACAAACCGTAAGCCTTGGTCTCTATTTCCTAAAACACTCTTTGCACCTGCGGCCGCGCCAACTGCTGTGCCCGTTCCGAAACAAAGCCAAAACTTCGGTTCGGAACGGGCCGCAGGCAATGACGGTTTACAGGCCGGTAGGGTCAAACTGGCGCTGAACACCGAAGAACTTCAGCGTTCGCTCACCAAGCCCCGGAGCGCTAACATGGATGAGGTAAACACCACCAGATACGGGGATGCCCTTAAAGTTCTTAAGGTCCCACTCCAGCGCCGGAGAAACCTGGCGCTGCCCAACTGGGCGAGAATCTGAACGGCGAAGCATCGTCGGGACTTCGTCCCGCTCATACTTCCGAATGAACTTCCCGTCTAGTGAGTAAATCGTCACCGTAGCCCGTGCGGGTAGGTTGGTGATCTTCACGTTGGTCTCCAACGCGCTGTCTTCGTAGCTGCTGAAGCCGTAGTATGGGTTCGGCACGACATTGATCATGTCCAGTTCGCGTTCCACACCAGCCGCATCGTTTGTACCAGCCGCTTTGCCGTCTACGCTGAAACGGTAAGTTGGGTAGCCGTTGGCGTCTTCGGTGCCGTCGGCAAAGTCGTACTTGCTGTTCACGCGCAACTTGATCGTTGCGTCGTTCGGGATGATGCCGTCTTCGTAGGAAAGCAATTCTGAACCCGGAGACAAGAGCGGGAAGCCCGCCCAGATGATCTCACGGATCGCGTTTACCTTTCGGCTACGAGATGGGTGTGGGTTCAGGCGCCCCTCTAGGTACTCTCCGCCGTCGTAAGGCAGTTTGGTAACGTAGAAGAAGTGCTGACCACCACCAACAAGGCTGTAGAAGTTGAACTGGCCTTGGCCCGGAACCGGATCAAGGAGCACATCAGATGGGTTCCAGATCATGTCGTTGCCGTTGTTCTGGGCGGTGAAGTCTCCAGTACCAATGCTACGGCCATCATATAGGCTGTTCTCACCCCAAAAGATTTCGAGGCGCTGACCGGTTTCCACGTCTACGGCGTAGCCTGGGAACCATCCCATACCTGTTTCCTGACCGGGAGCTGGGTCAGGGTCCTCTTCCGGAAGGCCATCACCGTTCGCGTTCTTCGTTACGCTAGGCGCATCGCGGGTATCAAACATCGGGCGGTCATCGTCCGTCTTGGCGGGCTGGTTGTCCAGAATAACGTCTTCGTAGAAAATATTGGACGTTTCAATAACGGGACACCGCGACCAGAGGTCTTTATTGGACGTGAAGACGATGTCTACGTTCGTCAAGTCTTCCATGTTCAAGCGGCTCAGCCCTGAACTGTTGGTACGGTTGATCCAAGCCGGAGAGAAGAAAGGAATTTCACTAGCAGGATCCTCGTAGTTCATCAATTGGTAGGGGTAAATACCGGGGAAAAGATCGCTGTAGGCTTCTTCGGGGTCTTTTTCTTGGAAGGCCTCCATCTCTCCGGTAAGTACGTAGTTGAACAACTCTTGACGCACCTGTACGGGTAGGTTACCGCCGATGTTAAAACCGTCGGGCAACCATGTCAACCAGTTGTCTCCATCGGGGTCTGCGTAGGTAAGGCTGGCACCAATGGCACCGTTGCCTTCGCTAATGATTGCATCGTCTCCGGGCTCAGGCACATCACCGATGTTGACGGAGATGCCGTACTTGGTGTTCGTACTTGGTTCAACAATGATTTGCTCGTTGCGCTGATCGATGGAGCGTTCGCTCATGATCGTCATTGCGCCGGGGTCTGTCAGGTTACGAAGAATCCAGTTTACGGGTTCGTCGAAGTTTTCGTCGCTCATGTCTGCGTCTACGAAGGTGAGTTCGTACTCACCGTCTATCACGTCTAGCGGGTTGGCAACGAATACATCGATGGGGCCTGCACCTGGTTCGTAGGTAATTTCGGGGAAGATCGTTTCGCCGTCGGCGAAAGCAGCTTCCATTTCCTCCTTCGTCTCTGCGTTTACATCGAGGAAGGTTCCGTTGTTGCCTTCACCGGAGATACGGGTGATGGTAGCACCGTCGCCATAGTCGGCCATCAATTGGCGATCGAGAATTGGGCGGGGGATAACTTGGTAGAAAGGGCTGCCTGTTTGGGCATCACCAATGTTCCGGCTAGAAGCTTTGTATTGCTGGGGCTGGCCGGGGTTGTCGGTATCGAATGGGTCGTAGTCTTTGTAGTTGTTGTACCCGTAGGCAACAACGGCAAAGTAGTAACGGCGGTGGTTGATCAAGCGGGTGTCTCCACTGGTTGCGAAGGCATCTTGGGTGATGCGGAAGCTGTGGCGGATGCCGTTGTCTGATCCGCTAGCGACCAATTCTGGTGCTAGGTAAGGCTCCAACAGCGGGTTATCATCATCGTTTACTGGCTTCCAGTTGAAAACCTTAGTAATGCCGTTGTTGAGGTCAAACTGAGCGATTTCGCGTACGCGCTCGGGGTCTCCTTCTTCGGCAAGCGACACATTGGAGCTAGAGAACTGGTACACACGGTAGCCTTCAAAACGGTAGAGGCTGTCAACACCGGTAGGGATACCTAAGCCTGCTTCTACGTACGCTTCGCCGAAGTTGTTGCTAGCGCGGCTGTTGCTGAGCAACAGAATGATCTCGCGGTCAAGCTCGATCACGTCTACATCTGGCGCGTCTGGGCCGTCGCAAATGTCGAAACAGTTGTCGAACAAGCTCTGGGCCAAATCATCGGCCTGCTGGAGACGCTGGATAGATGGGTTGGGGTAGGTTTGGTCTGGAACCCAAACTACACCCACGATCAGTTCGTTCACCGCACCGGGCTGGAGGGTGAAGGGGCCGGAAGCCTGTAGGGTACGAGGGTCTCGTACGCCGAGGTCGGCAGTTACCATATTGAAGCCCCCAGTTACGTTGGGCGCGTCGGAGAAAACGAAGCGGGTTCCAACACAGCTGCCGTCTTCGTCGTAGCCATCGCCACAGTTTTGGAGCACACTACCGTCGAGCCAGCGGCCTTCTAGGTAGTTGTAGTATTCCTGTGCCGTTCCGGGGTCCGTTGTACCGGGGTCAGGGCTACCCACACCAGCGTTGTAGATGGTGATGAAAGAGCTCATACCAAGTTCTTCTTCTCCAATTTGGTTGCCATTTTCGTCAAAGATCGGTCTTCGCGGCCCACGGAAGTAGTCTACCCCAAGAATTGGCACTTCATCGCAGTAGGTTTCTACGCCATCACAGTTACAGGTGGTTCCCAGCCCGTCGCGTGCATCGGAGTTGTATACGTAAGCCAAAGAACGAGTTGTGTCAGTACCCACGTAATCATCCTGAAAACAGCCAAGGTCGGCATCTACCCACATGGCGAAGTAGGTGTCGAAGATATCTTCCGGAGCACGGTTGATCAGTTTATACCGCTGAAAGGTCATGCTGTTGATGTCGTCTGAAGTGGTGTAGGCGAAGGCCTGCACCTGAATCTCCATCTGAATCTGGGCGGGGATGTTTGATTCCCGGTGCGTATTACCCGCATCGTTGTAAATCCAGAAGGTCATTTCCTCCGGGAACTGTGGTGTTTCGCCACAGCCCCGAATTTCAATGATCGGGTAATCACCAAGGGTTGGGTCGTAGATACCGTCGAGGTCTTCGTCCCAGAAACCAGCAAGGCCTTGGGTGGTGTTGGGCAGTTCAAAGCCGTGAACATCGAAGAAGTAATCATTTCCGGTTGCGGGCCATCCGAGGATGTCGTCTGGTAGCGTACCGGGGTCGAGGGCTGCTCCTTCAGACTCTTCAAAGGCCGCGCGTACTTCTCGGATGCTTTCACCGCTAACGGTGAAGAACTTGTCCCAGCGTGCACAAGTATCTTTAGAGGTTAGGCCTTCGTCGGTCAGTGGTCCGGTGTAGAAGTCAAAATTACCTCCGCTTCGGCCATACTGCTGTGCGGCTACTTTAAGGCCACCACCTGGGTCTTTACCACCGAGCCAAACGGCACCGGCGAAGATGGAACTTACCTCCGGCACGCCGGGTGGTACTTTAGGTACGACGTACCGGCCGTCAGAACCATTCCACCATACATCGCCGCCGGTAGTCAGGCGGGCACGTACGTTGTTGATGTCCATATCCGTCTGTGCGGTAGCGTTGTCACAGGCAGCCCGGAAATCAATTTGCTGCTGTTGGGATGCGGTCGTAGCCGGACGGCCACGGTCTGGGCCTTCCTTAGCCCCAAGCCCCGTCGGAGCGGCAAACCCCACCAGAGCGATTAGAGAAAGTATGAGTTGATTAACTCGCATAACTTAAGTTTTTATGATTGGTGGTTAATGAGGTTAAAGGCTAAACTGCGCGCCGATGTACATACGGCGGGGCAAAGTGAAGAAACCGGGGTTAAGCACGTTCCACTGGTAAGCAGCAAGGAAAGAATCTACAGAACGGCTACCAGAGGCAATGTTGTTGAGTTCGTCTTGCCCAATACTAGACTGGAGGTAACCGGGGTCTTCTGCGGAGCCCGTAGCAGAGTAGACCGCCAATACGTTACGGCGATCCAGAATATTAGAAATCCGGAAATAAACGTTCATCCGAGAGTTATCACCAATCTTGATGTCCTTATTGATCTGGCCATTGAGGGTGAAGTTAAACGGTCTGCGCGCACCATTGATCGCTCCTTCCGTATTGGAACCGCCAAACTGGGTTGGAATAGTTGTTGCGGTATACGGCCGGCCAGAGACCGCCGAGGTTTGCAGGTTGGCCCCCAAGTTTTTAAAGACGTTTGGCAGGTTCGTGTTGTTACCGATCCGGTAGTCTAGTACTAGGTTAATCCGGTGGCGCTCGTCGAAACTAAGCGGGAATAGCGTACGTAGGTTCCCCCGGTTGGTGAGGCCTCGTTGGGAGGTCGTTCCTGATCCGGTTCCATCAGCAAACTGAAGGGTGTAGTTGGCATTGACCGTGAAGTTGGCCGTACGACGAAGATCATAGGTTAAGCTGAAGCCTTTAACCGTACCAAAGTCTTGGTTGTCGTAGGTGGTGTAGGAGCTAACCGTTGGTACGGGCAGGTAAGTCCGGAGTTGGATCATGTCCCGCATCTCCTTATAGTACGCAGTGATCGTGAGGGCGGAAGCATCAGATAGGAGGGTTTTGAAACCTACCTCATAATCAACCGTACGCTCTGGGCGTAGGGCTGGGTTGTTAAATGTTCCGTCTGAACGGTCATTGAAGAAGTAGTAGTCCAGCGGTGTAGCGTAGCTGTTGCTAGGTGGGCGCTGGAGCAATACATCGTAGTGCGCAAAGAAGTTGGCTTCGTCGGAAATCGGGAAAGAGAAGGCCAAACGTGGCATCACATTGAACTGCACTTCGTAGTCTTTGAAGGAGTCGTCTACCGAGAAGGCGTCATCCTTGATGAAGTCAGCAATCTCGTGTACGGCCGGGTTGGCGTACTTAGGCGTCGGGAGGAGACCACGCAGGGCGTCAATTTCCAACGGGCTGTTCGTAGGCGAGCCGTCTGGGCGGAACCAGTTCTCTCCGCTACGGTAGGCTACTACGTTTACGCCGTCGTTTACGTCGGTGTATACTTTGTAGTCCCCACCGATGCTACCGGGTCTTTCTCCGCCGAAGTTGGCGTGGAAGTCATCAGCCCCCAAGATTTCGTAAAGGCTAAAGGGATCTTTCAGAACCTTAGTATTCGCATCGAAGCGGTCTACGCGAACGCCTACTCGGAAGATCATCTTATTGATCGTGAATTTATCCTGAAGATAAGCCGCAGCGTAAATCGGGCGGAAGGGCGCTACATTAAATGAGCGTTCACCGTCTGCCCCAATCGTAAAGAAGTCGTCAAAGGTTCCGTCGTATTCGTTACCGAGGTAGTCGTAACCGAAGTAGTTTACCAAGCCGTCAAAAGTGACTTCTTCTGCGCTGAAGAGGTCCAAACTTAGTTGGTCTGGGCTTAGGCCGTCAACATTAACGAACTGATCCAATGAAACGCCCAGTCTTTCACGGAGGGCACTGTAAAACTGCCCATCGTTCTCCTGAATTGTAGGAGCAAGTACAGCAACGTTGCTGTCAAAAAGGCCACCAAACCCTGGTTCCGTAACACGAATAGAGTCTTCCAGAACTCGGTTCGTGCCGTCTACGGTAACCAAGTGCTGGTTTACACGGCTGCGCGCCGAAGTCCAAAGTGAGCGAGGGTTCACTACATAAGCCCGCTCAGTACGCTGCTCGTAAACAACGCCTAACTGGATGCTGTGGCGGCTCTTGTCGGAGCTTCCAGGTACGATCTCGAAGGATGCGTTGGCCTGAAAGGTATAAAGGTCTTGGTCATCCTTAAAGACCCGGTTATAAACCGAGCCAACGTTGTCGTCAAACCATGTATCTTCATACGCACTACCAACCCGCCCGTTGATGGTGTAGAACCGGTCTAGGTTGATCGGTGCTACTCCGTTTTCACGGAAATCGAAAAAGGTAGACTCATTACCCTCCCCCTGAATACCGTAGTTTCCAAGGGTAAGCGTTTGGTCTTGGCCAATTCCTAAAATATTGTTGTAGTTAGACAAAACAGGGTTGCTGGACGTAGTAGGATCAAAAGATCGAATCACTTCGCGGTAATCCGTCTGGAAAGCCGAGTCGCGGGTGTCGTTAAAGGCAAATACCGGGATGTAGTCTACATCAAACGTTCCTACGTGCCCGTAAGCAAATAGGTTGTCTCCGTGAATAGGATCCTTTACATCACTCGTCTCGTTCTCAACCGTAAACTGAAGCGTGTAGCTCGCATTACGGATGATGCTGCTGGAGCCTTCGTTGCCATCAGCTACGCCCGAGCCGCCAAGGCGGTGGCGGAAACGGAAGTTGCCACGAAAGTTCTGGGTGTTTTGGGTAGGATTACGAGCCGAATTAAGCAATGCAAAATCCCGACCATTAGAGTTTGGTGTAAACTGGTTCTCTCCCTTACCATAAGCACCAGAGAAGGAAATGTCGATGGCGTCGCTCAAACGCGCGTCAATCTTACCGTTCAAGTTGATCTGGTTAGAAGCTTCGAAAGGACGTGTTTCCAATAGGTTCACATCATCATTACCAATGAAATCCGCAGAGTTAAACTCAATCAAGCGATTGCCCGAGTTAACAACGCGCAGAGGATCAGCTTCAAGCCCTGCAACTACATCATCTTTAGCCCGAACAGCAAGAATGCCCGAAGGCGTATCATCCTCGCGGTAAGTGTATCGCCCACTAAAGCGGTAACCGAGTACCGAGCTCCCTTTGCCGTTTTTGAGGATAGGGCCGTTCATGGAAAGGCCAACCAAGCTCTGGCCGTAGTTGTCTAAACCCTCACTCGTTTCTGCCTCGGCGTTTACGCTGAAACGGTTAGCAGGGCCTTTGGTGGTGATGGAGATGATACCACCAGTTACGTCACCATAACGGGCTTCTACACCACCGGTAATTACCTGAAGCTGCTCAATTTCAGAGTCAGGAATACTGGTAGCACTTACCCGCACCCCATCAACGTAGTAGTTGGTAGCGTTGGCACGCGACCCACGGAAGTTAATATCCTCACCTTCATCCGCAGACGAGGCTCCAGCCGCAATCGAAGCGATCTGGTTGATGTTTCGGGTAGGTAGGTTTCGGATTTCTTCCGAGGTCACCGTCTGGCCCGAAGTAGTATTATCTTGTTCGATCAGCGGGACTTTATAGCCAGTCACAACGATTTCTTCCAAAATCACACCGCCTGCGTTAGAGATTTCAATGTCGGCAACGTTGGTTTTACCAGCAGTTACAGGGATTCCCTCAAGGCGAACCGGCTGGTAACCCGTGTAATCTGCTTCGAGCGCATAGGTTCCGGGGTCGATATTGGAGAAGTAGTAGTTCCCATCTATGTCGGTGGTCACACCATTAACAAATACTCCGTCTTTAATCAGTTTGACGGTAGCAAATGGAAGTTCATCCCCATTATCCGGATCCGTCACTTTACCCTTGAGGGCGGTTTGAGCGAAAACAGCAATGGAAACAAACACGAGTAAAAAGAGGAGTAGTGTTCTTTTCATACCTAGTGAGTTTAATCTAAAACAGTGCTTAGGCCACCGAACGTGGTTTGCCTAAGCGACGAAGATGGGGCACCGAATTGGTTTTTCTTGGGCTTATCTACGCTGGGCAAGTAAGCCGACAAAAAAACTTGCAGGTGCTTCCCTCGCAAAAGTAAACAAGTTTATCGTAAGCAACTGCAAAATCAGTTACCTTGGCAGTACTTTAGATCGGCCTCCACCGAAGTAACAAAAAACAACCCTGCAACAATGCTTAAGTTTCTGATCATCGGCCAAGGTTTAGCGGGCACACTCGTGGGGCATAGACTTGAGCAAGCAGGCCACGAAGTACATTATGTGGATGCGCCCGAGCAGACCGCCTCAAGCGCCATCGCCGCCGGAATCGTCAACCCCATCACCGGCCGCCGTTTCGTGAAAAGTTGGAAAATTGACGACCTAATCCCCGAAGCAAAAACGCTTTACGCCAACCTAGAGCAGCAGCTTGGCCATAAAATATGGTACGCTTCGCCCCTCGTCCGTACCCTCTACAACCGAGGTGATCGTAACGACTGGCAAGCGCGTTCTGCGGACCCCGGCTACGCCGACTACATGGAAGACGAGCCTAACCCGGGGCAAATTCCGGCAATAACGGCTCCGGTATTCGCCTACGCGGGGGTGCGCCACGCCGCCAGGGTAGATGTTGCGGGCCTCGTGGGGAGTGTTCGGAAAAAGCTCGTTCAGGAAGACCGGCTCCTCTCTGGGGCTATGGAGTACGAGGATATTCCGGAGGTTTTGGGCGCGGCCGCAGGTGCAGGGGGGAGGTTAAAAAAGAAGGGTTACTACAACCACGTCGTCTGCTGCGAAGGCTGGCGAGCACGCTACAACCCCTACTTCAGCTACCTGCCCCACGGCGGCAATAAGGGCGAGGTCCTCATCATCAAGACCAAAGCTCCGCTGCTAGATCGGATGTTCAAACACCGCGTATTCCTCGTTCCGCTCGCCAACGGCACGTACTGGGTTGGCGCTACCAGCGAAAACCGCTTTACCGATGACTCCCCCACCCCCACCAACCGCCAGTTCCTCGAAGACCGCCTCGCCGAAATCCTGACCGGAACGGAATACGAAATCATCGGCCACCACGCAGCCGTTCGCCCTACGGTCAAAGACCGCCGGATGTTCATCGGGCAGCACCCCGAAGTGCCGGGCTTGTGGATATTCAACGGCCTAGGCACCAAAGGAGCCTCCCTCGCCCCCCTAGGCTCCCGATGGCTAACGGAAGCCATCCTCGAAGGCAAGGATATTCCGGCGGAGGTTGATATTCAACGCTTTTAGGCCATACTATTCAGCGTTCAGCGTATCCAGTTCTAGACAACGCAACAGCGGTAGCCTGAACTCAAGGTGATAATAATATTGGTAAAGTTGCTACCAAACTTATCAGCCTAAGCCTAAGCCTAAACCTAGGGTGTGTAGTCTGCCTATAAATTAGTCCGCCGACTATCATCAAAACGCGCAGCGTTTTTATAAGCCCCTCCCCCGTGGGGAGGGGTTTGGGGAGGGGGTTTGCGCGCGGAGAC
>CALEDI010000188.1 GCA_937949535.1 uncultured Lewinella sp.
TTAAAGGAGATGTTGCTGAAGCAATTCCGGAAGGTGGAAGATTTGCCGGCCGACCATAAGATGATCGTTAAAGAACTACTTGACGCATTTTTGCTAAAGAATGAGATTCGTGGGCGGTTTGTGGCAGCTTAACGGCTCCGCTTCACTAACCCCAACCAAAAGCGCGGCCTCCTTCGCTATTTCCGCTCACGCGGGCTCAGTCGTTTTCCGCTTTCGGTCAGGACAACACTCATCAAGAATCTATCTTAAAGACAAGAAGTCTAAGTGGTCGTTTATCAAAATTTGAGCAGCTTCATTAGTAAGTATAAATTCGCTAGCTCTCCCCAACTCTGGAATAATTATCTGATCGCTCACTTGCAAAGATAAGATCTCAACATCTGCAGAACTATAGAAAAGAAATTCTTTAGAACCATCAAAACCTAAACCTCCTGTATAGTGAAGTTTTGATTCTTCCATTATAGCCCTAAAATCAATAAATCGCTCAGGCAAGTCAGCTAATTCCAAAAAACAATCGCCACTTTCTAAAGGAAGACCAAAGAATTTCAACTGTTTCAATTCATTTATCTTTACAAGCTCATTAACAAAACAATAGGAGTCTTCATCTATGAAAGGCGCAGAATGAAACAATAGTACCCTCTTTCTTGGATTATCAAATTTATCAAGCTCTAAATTACTGGTGTTCACAAATTCGCTCAAAATAAAGTCTTCAATTTCTTTTGAAACCGGCACTAGTCTTTGCATAACATCTTAATTTATTTTATGAAAATTATATTGCTCTTCCCTGCTTTGGCCGAAGCTTGAAAGAAAGTATCATAGACCTTATATCCTCCGCTCATATTACCAGAACGTCTGATAGAAATAACTTCTCCCGTAGCTGAGTTAACCATATCTTGTACCTTCCCCGTCCCTTTTACTCCTGGGACTCGTCGAAACCCTTCTCGGTATAATGCTTTATAATATTCCAAAAAGGTCTTATTACCTATAAATTTTCTTCCTGCCTTGACTCTATTACCTTTTCCGAGGCCATCTAGCATCTTCATGAAGAACGACCCTCCCTTTACCGCACTGCTAGGACCAACAAGTCCTCCTAAAGGTGTACCTGTAAGTGGAGGCCCCGTAAGCTTAAAGTTAGCATAATCAGTTCTTTGCTGATTCTCATATGCGTCACGCCTTTCGTTGTAAACGAAGTCTTGCATATTTAATGCGGGGCCACCCAGTTGATTTGTACCACTTGGATTAGCGTCAATTCCAGATGCCTGCACATAACCAGCTGTAACAATACCTAGTTCTCCATCATCAATAGTTATAGAGTGGTCTCTTTTATTAACAATACCATAGCGACCATCCTCCTGTTTGCGAACTCGTCCCTTCAATTTGTTCGCCTTCTTATGCTTCCTAGCTTCTTTCCTAGATTCAAACAAGCCTAAAGGGTCAGACCATAAAACAGGATTGTTAAAACCAAATCGATAAGGAGTCATAGAAGGCATCAGCTCGGCAAGTGGATCGACCGAGGTCCATCTACCTATGGCTGGATCGTAGGACCTAAACGGAGCCAAATCCAGCCCCAGCTCTTCATTCCGCTCGATCCCATTAAACCGATAACAATACCCCCCAGCACCCATTTTCCCCCACCTTGAGACATCCATCCCCATACCCAAAGCTAACGCTTCCCCCTCACTTTTTCTTTTCAATTGAAGAAAAAAGCCAGCCGCGTCAGCAGCGTCGTTGCCGATGAAGGCCGTCGTTGCTTCGGCCTGGCGCAGCCGGACGAAGTAACGACGGCCTTCGTCGGTAGCGGGGGTACGGGGGCTGCTGCTAAGCCCCCGCAGCATTAGGGCGCGTAGCGCATCCGTTAGGCATGACGCCAGATGTCAGAAGGGTTGTCACGTTGGGCGGCAACACCGGAGCGTTAGCGGAGGTGGCGGGCCGCCGCGGGAGCCCGCCGGGGGCCGGGGCCGGGAGCGCAGCGGAGGCACCGGTCACGCGCAGCGGCAAGGGGGGGCGGGGCCCTCCCCCTTTGGGGGTCGGGGGGCTGGCCCAGTGCGCGCCCGCAGCCCCGGCGGGCAGAGCGGCCCGCATACTAGGGCGGCGGAGGAACCGCGCTGGGGACCGACACCGGAGGGCATCCAGCGCGGGGCCGGGAGCCGCCGCGCCGAGCCCGAGGGACGCGCAAGCGGCGTGACGGCCGCAGCCGAACCCCAGTGGGGTGAGGATCGGCGGGCACGACGCTTTGCCCGGCCCGAGGCTCCGAGGCGCACCGCTTTACCGCTTCTAGGTTGGAGAGACTTCGCCTTCAGTAGCAAAGCAAAGCCCCGGCCTGGAGGTTAGTCCTAGGCCGGGGCGGTTCAGTTTATTCAGTTCTATAGATAAAGACTAAGGCTTCATCTTGTCAGGATCCTGGCGCACATCAAAGATATCTGTAATCAAAATGACGGGAGCGACGATCAAGTAAACGATCTTGTAGAGCGTTCCAACAAGTAGTGATCGATGGCCCTTGCCATGATGTACCAAGTTCTGCTCTTCCGGTCCAAGTTCGGGATGGTTTTCTAGTTCTTCAGCTCGGTCAGCTATTTGGGTGCCGACATTGTTACCTCTTTGGTCTACTATATTTCGTAATCGACGCAAAGCGTTAGCGGTGTATCGTAACTTCATATTCCAAGTAATTCTCTTACGTCTTTACTGTCATGAACACGGCCAGCGGCAATATCCTCGTCTGATGCAATCGCACGGGCGGTCAACTCTTCCACTGTCATAGGTTTTAGTGATGCTTCGTATTCAGCAGCGGTAAACTCGGGAACGTACTCCAACACAACCGCGTCAACCATGGAGTTAATGACGCGCAGCAGCTTTTCGTCGGCCTGCTCAATGCGTTGAATAAGAGAGAAGCGAAGTTGTTCGGCACCCATAGTAAAAGAATTAGGAGGTTGATAATGTCTAAGCATAAAGATAACGATTTAGTGAGTTAATGAGTTGCCCAACGGGTGGAACCGTTCCACCGCCAGCCGCAACTCGGCAAGATTATTCTGTTTGTATTTCTCCGTGGTGGAGACTTTTTTATGGCCAGCAAAAGCCTGCACCTGCCGCAAGCCCTGACCCGCTTTCAGCCTTTCAGCGATCACGCTTTGCCGGATCGTTGTCGGCGTTAAACGCTTGCTGGGAAGGAGTGGGCGTAGGGTTTCAACAAGGTAATGAACACCCTCGCCCCGCTCCGGAGTGCCGCGACTCGTCAGCAAAAGATGGTCGGTTTCAACGCGCAGCAGTTGCTGCCGATCCTCGTTCAGGTAAGCGTGTAAAACCATCACCTGAGCGGCATCGAGGCGCAGCTTCCGAGCCTCGGTTTTGCTTGTCGCGGGAACCCGAACAGTCGCTTTTTGCAGGTCGATATCACCAACCTTCAACGCCCCGATCTCCCGCACCAACAAGCCCTGATGAACAAGCAGACCGATGATTATTTGGTTACGATTTTCCAGCAGCGCGTAACGATTTGGGCGCGGACGCAGGAGCAAAGCCAGTTCTTCAGGAGCAAGGAGATCCTGCGTTTGCACTTGGTCCCTGACCACATCCCGCAGCCTCAGCCGACTCCCAGGATGATCATCCCGCCGACCGCTAAGCAGCAAGTACCGATAATAACTCTTGACCGCAAAAAGTATCCTCCGCACCGTCGCCGGATTGTCGTACCGCTTACGCAAGGCCGACAGGTAACCTACCAGCTCCCCGTACCCCGTTTGTAAGGCCGCAGCTTCCCCGCCGATCCGCTCCAGGTAGTGCCCGATCTCGAAGGCGTAGATCTTCGCCGTCGCCGTCGTATAGTGCTCGCTCAAGTAGTCTTCCAGATTCATAACTCTTCAGTTTTGACACGGGTGTACAACTGCGTAGTCTCCAGATGCGCATGCCCCAAAAAGTCCCGCACTCGCTCCAGTTCCATACCCCGCCCCAGCAGATGGGTGGCCACGGCGTGACGCAGTCCGTGCGGCGTGATTTGCTTGCTCACTTTGGCCTCCTGAACCAGCACCGCTAACCGCTTACTGATCGTCCCGCCCAGCATCCGACGGCCCCGGTCGTTGAGTAAGTAAGCTTTGCCGCTGTAGTCGTTCGCCCACCGCCACCGCTCGCGCTTTTGGTAGTGCTTCAAGCCTTCGGCTACCCGTTCGCTTAGCGGGATCACCCGCCGTTTGCGGCCCTTCCCCCGCCGCACGTAAAGCAGGGCTGAGCGATGATCGACGTCGGCCAAGTTCAGCCGCTCGGCTTCCATGCGGCGCAGGCCGCAGCCGTAGAGCAGGTGCAACAGGGCGGTCAGTCGGGCATCGTCCGTGGCAGCTTGGTAGAGCGCGCCGATCTCGGCCCGGGTGGCCACGTAGCGTTCCGACTTCGGCGGCGGCGGCAAGCGCAGACCGGCCAACGGACTCCCGCCCCGCAAGCCGTGCCGTTCCGCATAATCAAAGAGCAGCCGCAGACTAAAAACATAGCCCTGGATCGT
>CALEDI010000189.1 GCA_937949535.1 uncultured Lewinella sp.
GTTTCGAGGAGTGCAACGGGGTTGTAGTTCAGTTCAACGAACTTATCGGGGTCGATGGATTTGAACATGTCCTGTGCTGCTGCGCTCCAAGACCACCAGATGTTGTGGGCTAGCCGGTTGAGGGGAGCGAGCGCGGCGGGCCACTCGTTTTTGATGAAGATGCGGTGCAGCTTCATTTCAGTACTGGTTGGGGTCAAAGTCATTGTTGTCTAATTTAGAGGGGAGGATAGTGGGGGCAAGATAGCCATCGGCATCCCGTTTGCCGCTCGTCTGCGTTGGGCTTTTCCGTTGCGGGAAAAACCAACATTAAGGGTTGCCTCATAAATAGGGGCCAGAAAAGTACAGCGGGAGCAGTGGCACCTTTCGGCTTTCTCTCCGGCACAGAACCGAGGCGGTAGGGTAGTGGCACCTTTCGGCTTTCTCCCTCCGGCGTGGGTTTTGTCTTTTCAAGGTTCCCGATCAGGCGCGGACGCAGGTGCGGGGTGATGTTTCCCGAAGTTCGGTCTTGCATACAAACGTCCGTTTACGAACGGGCAATGGCCGGTCTTCGCTGTGTTTGCCAAGGATGTGGCATCGAACAGATTTCCGTGAGTGTACTACTCCGGCGGAATGGAAGCATAATTCAGAAGGCTCATACACACTACTGATTACCTAATGCAATCCTACCCGGAATCATCTGAGCGCGCCAAAAATCGGTATTTCAGGTGAAATGGCCAAATGGTGCCCTTTTAGGGCAGTTGTTGGGTGGCAACTTGCAACCTGCAACCTGCAACCTGCAACCTGCGATGGGCTGACCACCGCCTTCGGCGTTGGTCAACCCATCGCTAGATATGGTGCCCTTTCAGGGCAGTTGTTGGGTGGCAACTTGCAACCTGCAACCTGCACCCTACCTCACCCCGCAACCCCACTATCCTTAGCCAGCTGAAAAAACTCATCCAGATTGGGCGTAATCACGATCTCCGTGCGGCGGTTTTTGGCGCGTCCTTCGGAGGTGGAGTTGTCTCCGCGTGGGTCAAACTCGGCTCGGCCGGCGGCCGAGAGGCGGGCGGGGTCTACGTAAAATTCACTGACGAGCTTACGGACTACGGCGGTAGCGCGGCGGGTAGAAAGGTCCCAGTTGTCGGTTACGCCTTTGATTTTTACGGGGACGTTGTCGGTGTGGCCTTCAACGATGACGTTGAGGTCGCGGTGGTCGTTCAAGACGGTACTGATGTTGGCCAGTACGTTTTCTGCTGTTGCGTTTACCCGGGCTGAGCCGGAGGAGAAAAGCATTTTATCGGAGATGCTGACGTGTACCTTTCCGCCGCGTACTTCTACGTCGATGTCTTCGCCGCCTACGTCGTCTAGGGAGCGTTTGAGGTTCATCACTAAGGCCAAGTTGAGGCTGTCTTTGCGTTGGATGGAGGTGTTCAGGTCACGGATGTAGCTCGTTTGTCCGCTGATGCTTTGCAGGCTTTCACGGATGGAGGTAGCGCCTTCTTTACTGATTACGGAGAGGTCTTCCATACGGTTCATTAGGTCGCCGTTGGTACGTTGCACGCTTTCTAGTTGGGTGACGAGCATCTCGCGTTGCTGCTCGCTGGAGCTTAGTTTGACTTCCAGTTCCTTAACTTTTGCTTGGTTGCAAGAGGTTAGGAAAAGGAATGCCAGTAGAGTAGTAGTTAGTGTGGTTCTCATTATCTGTAGCTTGTTGGTTTGCGGCATTAACGCTTTTCGGGGCGGAGGTAGTACTTCTGCGTGTTGCTTGCTGTCGGATAGTTAGGGATTCTGTAGGCCTAGGTTTAGCCGGCCTAATCAAAGATCACCTCGGTAGCGCCGTAGCCGTATTTTTTGTGGTACTCGTTTGTGAATTTGCGGACGTAGCGCGTCTTGGTCAGGATCTTGTGGACCTCCCGTTTCAGGATGCCGTCGCCTACGCCGTGGATGACGAAAATATTGTCGATGCCCAATTTGAGGGCCATGCTGAGGTAGTTCTCGAAGTGGCGCAGTTGGGTGCTCAGTACTTGGTCTCGGGGCACTTCGGCGGGGTCTCGTACGAGGGCTTCGAGGTGGAGATCAATCGTGTTTTCGAAGTCCATTTTGGCGCGCAGGTTGGTGCGCTGTGGTTTCACGACTGGGGCTTTGGGGGGCGGTTTTTGGGCCATCACCTCGCGGGTGAGGGCTTTCAGGGTGGGGCCTTTGGGCTCGGCAGCGGGTGCAGTGGAGGGTTTTTCTAGCTTGGGGAACACAACGTAAAGATGGGCCTCGCGGTAGAGCTCCGGTACTTCGGTTAGCTTCCCGAAAAACTGCTTCCCTTTGATGCTCACTTTCTGGAAGTGGCGCGGCCCGGTGCCGCCCGGTACTACCGTCCGAACGTCCAATTCAATGCTCAATTTTTCATTGAGCCAGCGGTATTCTACGGGCTCTAGTCGCTTTTTGGTGTTGGGGTCCATTTGGCCAACCTTTATCCACCGGCGGTCGGAGTGGGTCATCGCCTTGAACTCATAAATAATCTTGTGGGGGGTACTGTTGAGCAAGTACACCTCATACGCCACCGGCATGGCTTCGTTGCTCAAGACGGTATCAAAAGCCACCTGCACACCGTTGCCCCCAGAAACTTCCGGATTACTCTGCGCCTGTGGTGGCGGCTTGTGCTTAGCCTCCTGGGTTTGCGCTACCGCAGGCTCAAGGGCTTCGGAGGGCATAGGAATATGCCCCAAGCCTCCGTCTAGCTTAACCTGAACCAGATCGCCGGGCAAAAGCTTGGTGACTTCGCCGTAGTTCTCCGTCCGCTTCATGCGTACTTTCTGTCCGATTGTAAATTTCATGGTACGAAGGTAGAGCCCTATTAGGCATAGGTGGTTACGTTTTGGGGATTAGTGTGTTGGGAAATAATTGATGGCTTTGTCTACGGCTTCTTGTCTACGGCTGAAGCCGTAGACTGCAATACAAAGCCCTGCGGGCTGTTATAGCTGTGTAGCCCGTAGGGCTTCGTAAGCCAGGCTACGGCTTCCAGCCGTAGACCTCCCCCCATAAACCTTCTTTGCATCCTGCGATCGCGACAAAAAAAACACGGCCTCACCCAATCAACCGCCGCTTACCCTCTCGCATATACCCCCGAACATTGAGCCAAAAGGCCGCAAAGAGGTAAAACAGCACCGAAGAACCGAGCGATAGGCAGGAAAGGTAAATGAAGTACATCCGGACGCGGCGGCGCTGGATGCCCATGCGGTCTCCTAGCCAGGCGCAAACCCCAAAGGCCACGCGCTCTACTTTGTTACGAAAGATGTCCATGTTGAATTGATAGATACACTAATGCGGTAATTACCGACAAGATAAGGAGATTTTGTTCTAAAATGTTCAGACTAAGCGGGTTTACAGCCCGATTCGTGGCAACAACCAATCTGCTTTCACTTGTTTTACCGCGCTGTCGCCTACGTCGGAAAGCCGCAAAGACTCGATGCCAACGCGCACCAGCCGCAGCACCGGCAAGCCTACCGACGCACACATTTTCCTGACTTGGCGGTTTTTGCCTTCCGTCAGGGTAAGCTCCAGCCAAGCATCTGGCACGCTTTTCCGAAACCGAACCGGCGGGGTCCGAGGAGAGATGTTTTCAGTCTCTTTTTCGGTAAGTATCCTCGCTTCTAGCGGCGCACAGTGATGGGTTTTGCCTTTGGTACGGATGACGACGCCGCTGCGCAACTGGCCCAAGAGTTCCTCGGTTGGGGTGCCTTCTACCCTGACCCAGTAGGTGCGGCCGTGTTTGCGGCTCGGGTGCAGAAGGGCTTCGTTTAGCCGCCGGTCGTTGGTCAGGATGAGCAAGCCCTCGCTGTCGCGGTCAAGCCGGCCAACGGCGTAGACGTTCTTCGGGAAGTCGAAGAGGTCGCCCAAGACCCGGTGCTGGGGTGCTTCGCGGGTAAACTGGCTGAGCATTCCGTAGGGTTTATGGATGAGGTAGTAGTTGGGCATAAAGAAAGCAAGGGTTGGGGTATGGAAGGATAAAATATTCAATCAGGAAACACCCGTAAGCCAACGGACACCGTAAGCAAGCCCGATGCCGAGGTAGTTCCCGATCCCGAAGCCGAGCAACGAAACGGCAATACCCGCAGCCATAAGCCGCTTGTTTCGTAAAGCCGCCGCAACCTGCACCACGAAGACCGGGCCGTAAAAACCGGCCACATAACTGAGGATGACGGTGTCTCGGTCGAGGTCAAAAAGCTTACAGACAAGTAAGTGGAGCAAAGTAGTAGACACCAAGGCCAAGGCTGAAAAATACAGCAGGTCCATCCCGTCTGCGGCCAGTGCGCGGAAATCTGCCATCAAACCGAGGGCTACGCAGAAAATGAGGATGAAGTACTCGCCGAGCGGGTAACTGTTGCCAATCTTATCGGGGACAGGGCTCATAGAAACGGCAAGGGATAGGGTAGTGAGTAGTAAGATCAACACCGTCAGGTTGCTCAGTCCGCCAGTGAGTAAATACGTGAGGCCCACGCTTGCGGCCGTCACTACCAAGCCTACGCCCAGTTGAACGAGTTGCTGGCTGAAGGGTGTTTTTTCGGTTAGGGCTTCGCGCTCCGTTTCGCCTTCGGTATCCGAAGGGCGGAAGAAGCGCGCGTAGATGGCGGGCAGAAAGGTCACCAAGCCGAGCAAATAGCTCCCGCCCAGCAATACGTCTGCGGCTTGCACAAGGACGAGGTATTCCGACGGTGCTTCTAGGGCCAAGCCGATAGCTTGGACGTTGGGCGTTCCGCCAGTATAGAGCCCAACCAACATACCAGCTACCTTCCAAGAATCGGGCAGTTGGCCGCTCATCAGGTAACCCACTACGCCCGTACACAACAAGCCCGCAACGCAGCACAAGGCGAAAGCAAAAAGCATCTGCCCAGCGTACTGGAGGCTTTCTTTTATCCGAACGGCGAACAACAAAAGAGGCAACCCGACCAACATACTCGCGCCCGCTACGCCTTCCATCAGCCCGTTGTCTACGCCCCAAAGGCGAAGATTGCTCACCAGAATACCGATGAGGTAACAAGCAATGATAGCACTTAGCCAAGACGGGAAAAGGCCACTCCGTTCGCCGTAACGTGCGAAAAACGGAAAAGCAATACAGAGTAGAACGGAGGCAATCATGCGGCCAAGGTAAGCCTCGGAGTCGTTAAATCCAGTACAGGCCTATGATGTGTAAGTAATCACCCTGCAACCTGCATCTAGCGATGGGCTGACCACCGCCTTCGGCGTCGGTCAACCCATCGCTAGATGTGGTGCCCTTTCAGGGCAGTTGGTGGGTGGTAACCTGCAACTTGCAACCTGCAACCTGCAACCTGCAACCTGCAACTTGCAACCCGCTAATACCGAAGCTTCTGCACATCCGGCGCTCCGATCCGTGGCAGCGTAACTACATAAAGGTTCGTGTAGTCTAGTTCGCTGAAGCGCGGGTGCTCATCGGAGTCTGTAAGGTAGTTGGCCATGGCGGGGGTTGTGTTGCTGTGGCCCACGATCAAGACTACCTTGCCCCGGTATAGGCTGCGCAGTTTTTCGGACAGTTCTCGCATCAGGCTTGGCCGGTAGGACACGATTTTTAGGTTGTGGTCTTCGGCCGTTGGCCTGGCGGTAGCCTGTGTTCGTTTGGTGTCGGTGCTGTAGACGGCGGCGAGGTCTACGTTTTTCAGGGTTTCCATGAGGCGCTCGGCGCGCGCTTGGCCTTCCTTGGTGAGAATGGGGTCGTCTCCGTAGTCTTTTTCGGCATGGCGAACTAAGTAAAAGGTGGTTACTTGCTCTTCTCCAAACTGCTGCTGGGCAGTTTTACGCGAAGAGACACAGCCGGATAGAAATAAAAACAATACGGCAAAGAAGGGGAGTGTGGTACGAAAGTTCATAGATCGCAAAAGTAGTCAGATATTCAGATAGTCAAATAGTCGCTACCGCATTTGGATGCTCGCTCCGCTCGTGAGCGAAGTGCTATGTTTTTCAAAACAAAAACAAAAACAGTGCCGCTAAAATTTGGTCCATCGCCAGATGAAGCCGATTCTGACTATCTGACTAGGGCAAACGCATCAAAATTTTAATCGCTCTTTAAGTCCCCCCTAGCCCCCCGAAGGGGGGAAAAGACCATCCCAAACGATGGTATCGGTCGAATTTAGACATTTTAACAAGTCTAACTCCCCCCTTCGGGGGGCTGGGGGGAATTTTACGTGTTTGATGCGTTTGCCCTAATTATCTGACTATCTGACTATCTTTGCGGCCTCAAATAACAAAACCAAATTAAACTATGGCTACCAACCGCACCTTCACCATGATTAAGCCCGACGCTGTTCGTAACGGACACATCGGCGCCATCCTCCAGCAGATCAACGCTGGCGGCTTCAAGATCGTGGCGATGAAGTACACCAAACTTAGTGCTGAGAAGGCAGGCGAATTCTATGCCGTCCATGCTGAGCGCCCTTTCTACGGCGAACTCGTTGAGTTCATGAGCAGCGGCCCCATCGTTGCCGCTATCCTAGAGAAAGACAACGCTGTTGCAGACTTCCGCACCCTGATCGGCGCAACCAACCCAGCTGAAGCTGCCGAAGGAACGATCCGTAAGCAGTTTGCTACCAGCATCGGCGAGAACGCCGTTCATGGCTCCGATAGCGACGAGAACGCGGCCATTGAGGGCAGCTTCCACTTTGCTGGAACTGAGACCTTTTTATAGTAATGTAGTCTTGTTAGTAGTATAGTCTTGTATTTCCTGCAACAATATGTAACGGGGGCTACAAGACTACACTACTACAAGACTACACTATTACAAGACTATCAACTTCTCCTCCCTCAACATCCTCGTCCTAGGCGACGTAATGATAGACCGCTACTTGGGTGGCAAGGTCGAGCGCATCAGCCCTGAAGCGCCGGTGCCGGTGATGCGGCTGGGGGAAGAAGATAACCGCTTGGGCGGCGCGGCGAACGTTGCGCTGAACCTCAAAGCCCTAGGAGCAACGCCATTGTTGGCGGGCTTGGTGGGCGATGATGCTAACGGAGGTGTTTTTCGTGGGTTGATGGAAAGCCACGGGCTTTCTACGGAATTACTCATCACGGATACCGACCGCTGCACGACCGTCAAGACGCGGCTAGTGGCGGGCGGGCAGCAGCTTATGCGCGTAGACCGCGAGGATACCCACGATGTAGTGGGCGCGGCCGCAGGTGCATTGCAAGACGCGGTGGGCGCAATGTTGGAACAAGGCTCCGTTGATCTACTGCTGTTTCAGGACTACAATAAAGGCACCCTCTCCAAAGCCGTCATCGAAGCCGTCGGCGCGATGGCGCGAGCGCACGGCGTCCCTACGGTTGTAGACCCGAAAGACCGCAACTTCATGGCCTTCACGGGTTGTAGCCTCTTCAAGCCCAACCTCCGCGAAATTCAGCAGCAGGTAAACTTCACCGTCCGCCCCGTCCTCGCTGATCTGGATCGGGCAGCGAGCGTACTCTTCGATCGGTTACAGTGTTCGGCGGTGATGATTACTTTAAGCGAACATGGCATCTACGTCAGCGCCCAAAATACCTCCGCTATTTACCCCACCGATGCCCGAAAAGTTCGCGACGTCAGCGGCGCCGGAGACACCGTGATCTCCGTAGCCGCCTGCGGCCTCGCCGCCGGTATGTCGTTAGACGAAATTGCGAAGCTCTCCAACAAAGCTGGTGCTCAGGTGATTGCGAAGAGCGGCGTCGTTGCCGTAAATTTATCCGAACTACTTGAGTAAGGTTTTTTCCCTACCCGCAATTGGAGGGTATGAAACACATAATTCTCCCCCTCCTAATTCCGGCAGAAGGCGTTGGTTTGGTGTTCAGCTTCTGAGCACGCTGCTTACCGCTGGGGCTTTAGAATCATCCAGCCTCCCTTTTCCTCCTTGGTCGATAAGGTGAAACTGTCTCCGTAAGGCGGTTGCAACACTTCCGTGCGCTGCGTACCGAGGTAACCAACCACCGTAACGTCTACCGGCTCCTGCATTTCCCAGTCTGGAGAAAGGTTGACTTGGCCCGCCGAGGGCAAGTAAATGAGGTAATTCCCCTTGCCGTCCGTTGCCGCCATGGCTTCCGTGTCGTCTTCCAGCAACAGCTCCGGCGCAGGCCGGAGTTCGTGGAATTTCAAGTGGCGCTCAACTACCCGAACACCCCGGATGCTGGCCTGCGCCAGCCCATTCATCCCGTTACCATTGGGTTTTGGGCGGTGGAAGGCGATTGCTGCGCCGCCCAAAACACTTTGGTTGAAACGGGCGATGTTGATGCGCCGATCGGGCACGATGCCCGCGTTCACGTTGGCCGATCTGCCCCGAGCTTTAGCCGATGCTTCGATGTATTGGGCCCAGTGTACCATCCACGGAATGAGCAGGTTGTCGGGTACTTGCACATTGTAGATCAAGTTGTCGTAGCCAAGGGTAGCGGAAAGCAACAGCTCCACAAAGGCTTCTTGCGTCGGTATGGCTTCGGTGTAGGCCGCCTTATGGCCAATCGAGCCGGGGATGGTCCGGAAAAACGGATGCTCTTCTTCAAGGTATTCCTCGTTCGGCAAGGCTATTGCTGTAGACCAGACCGAACTGTCCCACCGTTCCGCAATACCGAAGTCCCAAACCTGCAGTTCAACTACAATGCCTTTCTCAGAAGCGTATTCAAGGTATTCTTCCAGCACTTCCCAGTAGGCCTCGTTGCCGATGATTTTGTTGTTGGAGGAGACAAAAGGAGCTTCGTCCCCAACGGTAGCGGGCAAGGTGATCCGGATGTAGTTCCCTCCGGCCTTCTTCAAATAATCAAGTTCTGCTTTCCATTCTGTCTCCAAGAATGGGGCTTCGTAGCTGCTCGCCCCCAGCAGTAGTTCGGGCGTTTCGCCGTCCCAGCTCCAGCGGTTGATGTCTTCGGCCCAAGGCTGAAGCACTTGGCTATTAACGGCAATCGCCGAAGTGGCAACGCTTTCGGAGTCACTACAAGCGACAAAAAAGCAAAGCGGTAGAAGTAAGAGGAGGTTACGGAACATATTGGGGGTAAAATGCAGCGTTGGTCAAGACTGGTGGGTGAAGCTCGCTGCCGCTCTAACTTGTGCTGCCAAATAAATCAGGAAGGTAAGTTTCCAACACCCCGATGGCAGGTTCGTTGATGAAGTAGCTGAGGTGATCGCACCCGATGGCGTCTGGCAAGTTCGTCAGGTCGGGAATATCCTGCTGGCTTTTGACGGATACCGCAATGTCGGTCGGAGACTGAAAGAACACGACATCTAGCGCGTCGCGCCAGTCGAGTTTAGCTACGATGCGTTGGTAGAAGTTCATCTCTTCTGGCGTTACGTCGGGGATCAAGCGGATGTCTCCGTTTACGATGGAGTAGGGGACCGCACCCCGATCACCTTCCTCCTTGAGCATTTTCAGAAATTCCGATCCGGTTTTCATTTGTTTCAGTGTGTCCAAAGCATTGTTGATGAACCAACGCAAACCGAGTAACGGCGCCAAATACGGATGGTAGGCCGCTCCGCTGGCCAGCGCACGGGACAGCATCGGCGTAACCCACTGGGCTACGTTGCCGTAGGGGCTACCGCCATTTGGCGTACCGAATTGTAGTAGGTGACTAACGACGCCTTTGCCATTCAGCATCTCAATGAAGCAACGGCTCACTAGCCCACCCATGCTGTGGCTGTAGATGTGGAGGGTCTTGCTGTGGCCTGCTTTCAGACCAATTTCCGCGAGCTGCTTTTGCAGGTCTCGGGCGGTGTCCATCAGGGGCGTTTTTAGGTTTTCGTAGTCGTAGGTGAGCAACAGGTCGTATTGGGCGTAGAGCTCGGTCGTGTCGGCCATTTTTGCCCTACGAAGTATGGCTGGCGCAGTGGAGGTATCCCCGATGATGCCATGGATGAAGAGCGCGATGGGCTTTTGCGCTTCTGCGACCTTATCGGTTAGCTTTTTGGTGTTGTCAGAGAGGTAGTTCACCTTCATGTCTGGCGTCACTTCGGCCATGCGAAGCTTGTTTACCGAGCCATCCAACCACGGAATTTTATCGTTGATGATCTTGCGGAAGAAGAGCTTGATGGAGCCGCCCAAGCTGCGCGAGTACTCCTCAGGTTTCTGTTCTGGTGCGGGCAGTTGCTGCACTACCATCACGTTGTTCTCCTTGTCGGGGAAGCCGACGGGGTAGTAGCGTTTGGCTGCTTCGTCGTAGGCAAACACTAGGCCGCCCGTTTGGGCGAGGTCTCCGGCCTTGAGGTGCATTGGGTTTTCGGCCGAGACGCGGTCGCCGTTGGTCAGGCCGGTGAGGTGGACCATGTCTAAGGGCGTTTGGCTAGCCATCAAGCTGCGGCTACCCATCAGGCTTGCGGGCTCCATGCCGAAGCCTTCGGTAGGCAGGGCCGGAGCGGTGGTACTCGTCATGCAGCGGCTGTTGCTCATCGAGCAGTCCAGCACAATCTCGTCGAAGCTGACGCCTTCGGGCATCTGGGTTACAGAACAGACGGCGCTGCCGTCTTCCCCCTTTGTTGCCTCAGACATTAGCGGGCGGTAGATCGTGAAGGGGATGTTCTTTACCCCCCAGCGGTCTCGCCGGTCCTTGCGTTTGGGCTTGGGTACGCCGCCGCCACGGTTTACACCTCCGGTTTTTTTCTTTTGCAACACAAGACCGTCTTGCTCGTACTCGGCTAGCGTAAACTCAGATTGTGAGACGACGACTTTCAGGTAGTTCGTGATTTCGGTCAGGCCCCAGCTTTGAAGCTTGTCTGGCAAGTTGAGCGCGATGTGGTTGAAGTAGTATTGTTCTCCGTCTTCGTCTTCTCCGGCTAGGCGGGTGAGGTAGGGCGACTGGTCTTCGTCGGTCAGTCGTTTGACCGGCATGGCTGCTCCGGAGACGGAAAAGGCCTCGTCGAGGTAAAGCATCCCGACGTAGAGCGGGCCTTTGCCTTGCTTCACTTTTATGCTTAACCGAAGCATTGGCTGTACCAGATCGCCATCCTCGTCTCGGGTGTAGGAGAATACGGCGGTGCCGTCGGTGGGCAGTTCTTTGTTTTCTTTGGTAAGCTCTTCGCCGTAGAGATCGGTCGCTATTTGTTCTAGCTTGATGTCTACCGCTGCGTTCAGGTCTAGCACCCGGTTGGTCGGTGCCATTTGGAGTACGTGCTCGTAGCCCGCGACTTGGCCGACCTTCCTGATGAAGCGTTTTGCCCAACCGTTGTGGTTGGTGTATTCACCTTCAAAAAGCGGGCGTTCTTCGCCGGGAAGCGTCAGCATCGCTCCGTAGGCTTTCTGATAGGAGATGTGGTATTTGGCTTGTTCGGGCGTGTCTGCTAGTACCACTTTCCCTTTACTGTCTGCGATGGCGTTGTTGAGTAGCGCGGTATAGGTTTTGTTGGGGAACTTACCCGCTAGGTAAACGGCCAATGGTGTCTTGTCGCCCTCTAAATACATGAGCGGATAGGGCGCATTAGCCTGCTCCATCCAGTCTTCGGTTGCTACGTAAGAGCGGCCACCGTCTACCCGTTTTACGGTTATTTCGTGTTCGGCTTCGCCGACTAAGACGACCCCTTTCCCGCCTACCGCACTGCCGGCTATTTCGCCCTGCGGTACGAACCAGCCGCCGCGCTCGTCGTAGTCTAGCGTTAGGGATCGGTTGTGCTTCAGTTCTCCGTTCAGGAAGAGCTGTTGCATATCGGCTTTGCCGGTAACGCTGGAGTGAGGGTCTTGATGGCGATGGTTGTTTTTTACGCGGACGCGGACACGGTCGGCGAGGTCGGCGTAGCTGATTTCGGAGAGGTCGACGCTGTTCATCGTCGTTAGTAGGTGGTGGCTAAAGAGCCCTCGGGGCTTCCCGTTGATGGGCATCTCCATGGCCAATTGTTCGGCGCGGCAGGCGGAGAGGGTTACGTGGTCGCGGATGGGCGGATGGCGAAATTTGCCTTCGGCGCGGTAGGTTTCGTGGCCTAGGAAGTCTTCAAACCGTACGTTGGCGTTGTTGTCTGGGGCCATGCGCGGCCGCACTTTGTCTATCCTAGAGATGGTGCCTGAGTGGCAACTGTCGGAGATGACGAGTACTTGGCCTGCGGCCTTGGTGTGGGTAGCGAGGAGGTAGCTTATTTCCTTATCGGCTAGGTCTCGGCCGCCGGGGGTGCGGCTGTTGTGCAGTACCCATGTTTCACACTTGCGGTCGGTTTCTTGGTCCCAGAATTCCTTCGGGGCGGGCATTTGAGCGCCGTGGCCGGAGTAGTAGAGCAGGCAGACATCGTCTGGGCCAGCCGTATCGAAGTGCTGGAAGCCTTCGATCACCCCTGCGCGGGTGGCTTGGGCATCGAGCAAGGATTTGAGTTTGAAACCTACGCCGTTCATCTGTGCGTAGTCGGTAAAGAAGGCGGAGACGGCCTTCAGGTCTTCAGCGCAGCCGGGCAGTTTGGAGATTGGGCTTGGGTAGTCCGCTACGGCGATCATCAGGGCGTAAATGGTCATTGGCTATGGGTGTGTATGGGTGGGAGCGTGAATATAGTGGTTTTTTTTGGGCGCGAACACGGCACTTAGCGCACTTATTGGAAAGCGAGTTCAACGCGGCTTAACTTAGCCCCAAATACCCCCGCATTGTCTCGTACCCTTCGCCTCCTCCTTTGCTCCTTCATTCCCTTACTTTGCACCTGCGATCGCGCCCCAAAAACGCTCTTCACGGAACGTACCGAAACGGGGGTAAACAGCACCAACCAGTTGCAAGAAACCGAGCAATTCAACATCGTTGAGTACCTCTATTACTACAACGGCGGCGGTGTAGCAGCCACCGACATCAGCGGCGACGGCCTGCCTGACCTCTACTTTACCAACAACCAAGGGCCGAACAAATACTACATCAACGAAGGCAATTTTAAGTTCCGCGACGCGACCGAGGAGGGCGGGGTCGCAGGTGCAGGGCAGTGGTCTACAGGGGTCAGCATCCTCGACCTGAATGCCGATGGCCGCATGGATATCTACGTCTGCAACGTCTCTGGCTACAAAGGCCTCTCCGGCCCCAACGAGCTGTTCCTCCAAAACGAAGACGGCTCCTTCACCGAGTCCGCCGCAAACTACGGCCTAGACCTCCCCGGCTTCAACACCCAAGCCTACTGGTTCGACTACGACCTCGACGGAGACCTCGACCTCTACCTCGCCCGCCATTCCGTCCACAACGACGCAACCTACGGAACCGCCCAAGGCCGCTACACACCCGATTCCCTCGCCGGAGACAAACTCTTCCGGAACGACCTAACACCTCCCCCGCCCGGTTTCCGCGCAGCGCCCCCCCCTCGGATTTCTCCGGACGGCGCGCAGCGCAGTCTGGGGGCTGCCCCGCCTTCCTCGTCTCCCCTCTCCCCCGGAGAGGGGTCGGGGGTGAGGTTACGAGCGGAGCGAGCTGCCCCGCCCAGCTTCCGCGTAGCGGATTCCCTTCGGATCTCCCCGGACGGAGCGCAGCGCAGTCCGGGGTCTCCCCCTGCGGAACCCCGCAGTCCGGGGTCATTCACCGACGTAACCCAACAAGCCGGCCTCCTCTCCTCCAAAATAGCCTACGCCCTCTCCGCCGCCATCGCTGACTTCAACACCGACGGCTACCCAGACATCTACGTCTGCAACGACTTCTCCGAAAACGACTACTACTACCTCAACAACCAAGACGGAACCTTCACCGAAGCCGCCGACTCCTTAACCGGACACACCTCCAACTTCAGCATGGGCTCCGACGTAGCTGACTTCGACCTCGACGGCCAACCCGACCTCTTCACCCTAGACATGCGCCCCGCCAACGAAGAAACCTTAAAGGCAACCATGAGTTCCGATTCTTGGAACGTATACCAACTAAAACGCAAACTCGGCTACCACCACCAACTCCCCCACAACGCCCTGCAATGGAACCGAGGCGGCGGCAACTTCTCCGAAATCGCCGAAATGGCCGGCGTCGCCGCCACCGACTGGAGTTGGAGTTGCCTCATCGAAGACTTCGACCGCGACGGAAAGCCAGACATCTTCGTTGCCAACGGCATCGAGCGCCGCCCCAACTCGCTCGACTATCTAAAATTCATCAGCTCCCGCCTTGCCCGCTCCGCCTCCAACCTAGAGGTCATCGCTAATATGCCCGGAGGCCACGTAGCCAACCAAGCCTTCCGAATGACCAACGAATGGACCTTTGAGGAAACCGGCGAGGCCTGGGGCCTCAACTACACCGGCAGCTCTACCGGCGCCGCCGTTGCCGACTTCGACCAAGACGGCGACCTAGACCTGGTCCTCAACAACCTCAACGCCCCAGCAAAAATCTACGAAAACACCGCCCTCGCCCCCAACCAGCTAAGCGCCGAAGAACTAGCCAACGCCCGCGCAGAAACCACGAAAACCCTCAGCCGCTGGAGCCCCCAGCGTGGCTTCCAGTCCCAGTCTGAAGGCCGTTACCTTACGTCTGCCCCGCCGAGCTTCCGCGTAGCGAATCCCCCTCGGATTGCCCCGGATGGCGCGCAGCGCAGTCCGGGGTCTGCCGCGCTACCAACACCTCCAACGTCAAGCTTCCGCGTAGCGGATCCCCCTCGGATTGCCCCGGACGCAGCGCAGCGCAGTCCGGGGTCGGGGTCGGGGTCGGGGGAAAGCGTCCGCCCCACCAGCATAACCCACACCTCCGAAACCGGTACATTCTTCGATCGCGACCCCTTAGCTCCCTACGCTCCGTCTCCCGTAAACTACCCCCTTACCTACCTCAAAGACGGCAGCTATGCCATCGCTACTACCGACGCCAACAACCAGTACCGCATCTACCGCTGGAACGGAGAATCCCTTGAAGGAGGCGAACTGGCACCCATCTTTGCCGTACAGCACCAGCAAATCCGTGGCCCCGCTCGGATGCCACTCAAAGTCTTGTTGCCTGAAGACAAAGAAACCATCTACGCCCGTACCTTTAATACCATCATCCAACAATTGGAGAAAGGTTCCCTAGAGCTAGACCCTGATCAAACAGGGATGTGGCAAAGCCTGAGCCAACTCAACGGAGCGGGTGGGGCCGGCACCACGCTGCTGGCCGGCAACTGGGGCCTCAACTCCGTACTCGGTAGCCCAACACCGGAGGAGCCCATCCGC
>CALEDI010000190.1 GCA_937949535.1 uncultured Lewinella sp.
GGCCGACCAAAGATCTACACCCACGGCCTCAACGCCAGCTACCAGCTACCGTTACGCCATTTGCCTTTCCTCGACTTCGTCGATATCCGAGCAAACTACCTCGCCAACTACTCCTGGAACGCCTCCCCCCTCAGCCTTACCCAAGGAGACAACATTCCCGGCGGTAGCTCCTTAGGCAACACCATCCAGAACAAACAAAGCCGTCAGCTAACCGCCAACCTCAACTTCGAGAAGTTCTACGACCAATTCGACTTCCTGCGCCAGATCAATCGCCCAAAACGCCGTAGGCCAGCCGCTCGTACCCGCAACCAAACCGACGATAAAGACGGCGAGGAAAAGTCAAAAACTCGGGAGCGCAAAAAGTCTTCCGGGCCAAGCGCAGGTATGCGCGCACTCATTCGCCCGCTAATGGCACTGCGCAGCGTCCGAGCCAACTACAGCGAAGACTTCGAAACCATCATCCCCGGCTTCCTGCCCGAACCAGACTTCTTTGGCCAAAACACTGACTTCTCGTCTCCGGGTTGGGGCTTCGTGGCTGGCCTTCAACCCAAAATTCGAGAACTGGCCCAAGCCGAATGGGGCGGGCCAGACGATTACCTGAACAGCTTGGGCGAAGACGGGTACCTCTCCCAAAACCCGCTCTTGAGCCAAGAAGTAGTCCAGAACTTCACCCGCCGCTGGGATGGGTCTGCGACCATCGAGCCCTTCAAAGACTTCCGACTAGAACTGAACATCGACCGGACCTTCACGGAGAATTACAGCGAAACCTTCAAGGTTCTCTCCAAAGACCCAACCCAAGATTTCTTCAACCACCTCATCCCTATTCGGGATGGCGCACTGACTTTCACCAATGGCGGCGCCCGCTCGTTGTTCAGTCAGGATACCATGTCGCTCAACAACCTGTTTTCGACATTCCGAGACAACCGCCTCCTCATCAGCCAGCGCCTCGGGCGCGAAGGGTCTACCCCAAACACCCTCCACTCCGATCCGCTACTAGCGCAGCAAGGCTACGCCTTCGGCTACGGCCCCAACCAGCAAGACGTACTCTTGCCCGCCTTCCTTGCCGCTTACCGGGGTGAAGATGCCGAAAACGTCAGCCTTAACCCCTTCGACCTGAAAGCCAGCCCAAACTGGCGCTTTAGCTGGACCGGATTAGACAAAATCGGCAACCTCAGTGAATTCATCCGCCGCGTCAATATTCAGCACGGTTTCCAGTCTACCTTTTCCATCAGCAGCTACGGTACTAGCCTCGACTACCTCGATGCACTGGCCGAAGCGACCCAGACCCAGTTCATCGGTTACGACACCGTAAGCCTGAATTACTTCCCTCGGATCGAAATCCCGAACATTACGGAATCTAGGTCCTTTGCGCCGCTCATCTCCATCGAAGCAGAGATGCAGAACGGGCTTTCGGTCAACTTCTCTTACCAGACCCAGAACAACCGCAGTATCAACATCGTCAATAAGTTGGTCAGCGAGCAAGTCTCGACCGAGTTTGTCGGTGGTTTCGGCATTGTCTTGAGTGAGGTTCAGATCGGCTTCTTGCAAGGCAAGAAGAAAAAACGCCGCAAATCAGCAGCGGAAGAAGAAGCACCCCGCCGGGGTGGCCAACGACGTGGCGGAAGCTCCTCCGGAGGCCGCCTCAACGTAAGCGATATGGACATCCAGTTCAACTTCAGCCTGCGCGACGCAATCACCAATGCCCGCGTCTTAAGTACCGAATCATTAGAACCTGTTGAAGGTAGCCGAGTATTCACCCTTGCCCCTTCTGTGGAGTACCAAGTGAACGACCTGCTCAGCCTGCGCGCCTTCTTCGACTATCGGAAGACACAGCCTTACAACCCACTCGGATTCCCGCAAACAGCGGCCAGTGGTGGCGTTGTAGTCCGGTTCCAGTTGCAGTAACAGATGTCGTGATATTACTCGCCTTAGAAAGGCGCGATCGGGGCAATGATTACCCTGTACGCCCCGTCTTCTGAATGCTTCAGCCGCAGGACCACCGTGTCCTCTGGCAAAAGGTCTTCAACTACGGCCGGCCATTCCACAAAAATGGGATAGTCCTCATTGCTCTCAAAGAGTTCTTCTAGGCCAGCGTCTAGCGCTTCCTGAATGGAATTTAGGCGGTAACAATCTAAGTGGTAGACGGGGCCGTTGGGGCTTCTGTATTGGTTTACAATGCTAAACGTTGGGCTAGAAGTTGGTTCAGTAACGCCGAGCTGGCGGCACATCTCGGCAACGAGTGTAGTCTTACCAGCACCAAGATCGCCCAGTAGGGCATAGGTACGGTTACGGCCAAGTTGCTCAATCAGGCGGGTGGCCAAAGCAGGTACTTGCTCGACGGTATAGCGCATGGTATCGTGGTTGCCTCTACTCTCTTTAGGGCGAGGACGCAGGTGCAAAGGGCACTTTCGAGAGGTTCGCACCCAAAGAGCCCAAAGTGAGAGATGGTGATTTTTACTCTTCCTCCTCTTCCGAAGCAGGCATATTCTTCTCGTTAAACTCCTTAATGAGTTCATTGAAGCCATCCGCATCAAGCGCGTTCTCCTTGAAGGTCACCTTCTCGCGTAGGGAAGCCATGATCTTCTTCTCGATGGCGTTGCTAGAAAGCTGCTCGCGCTGCTTCTCGTCCTGTAGCATTTGCTTCACGTAGTTGTCGATGAACTCGTCGGTCAGGAAATCAGGGCGCTGGCCACCAAGCATTCCCAAAAGGCTAGCGGTCGCTTCTTCCTTAATGTCTTCGTATTCTAGCTTAATTTCAGCTTCTTCGGCGTACTTATTACGGATGAGCATCCACTTCACACCGCGCTGGAACATCTCGAAGTCGTTGTCCGAGGGGTCGTCGTCGTTAATCTGCTTCATGATGTCGAGCGGCAGCTCGATGTCGTTGCCTTCTACGAGAGCACGCTGGATTTCGAAGTTGGCAATCATCTCACCTTGGCTGTTGAAGCCACGGCTGTTGTCTTCAATGATTCTCTCACGAATCTGCGCTTCGGTGGTCACCTCTCCGGAAGGGTCAAATTTGGTGAAGAATTCTTCATCGAGTTCAGCCTTAACTACGCGGCCAGCAGAGTTGATCGTCACCTCAAACTTCTTACCGCTAATGTCGGTCTCTGGGTCTTCAAGCTCTAGGAGGTACTTGTTTACGTAGGTCGAGGTAGAGTCTTTCTCGATGGCCATCATGTCTTTCACCTTGATGGTGGAGCCGATCTTCTTGCCCTTCACCATTTTCTGGCCAGCCTCGCTGAGCGAATCAACGTAAAGCTTAGTGGTATTGCTGATCTTGTCTTCTAAAGGGCCCACCTCAGTGAAGGTTACGTCCAGAATATCCGTTTCTTCAACTTTGCCTTCGGTAATATCTTCCGTCTCACCGGCAGACTTTAGCATACGATCGAGTTGCTCGTCGATGAATTCATCTGTAGTAGCCAAGATGTATTTATCGAAGGTTTCCTTCGGCAGTTCCAACTTGAACTCGGGCTCCAGTGCTAGATCGTACTGGAAGGTTACGTCCTGTAGGCTGTTAGCCGTCAGCATTGGTAGGCTCTCGTCTTCAACAGGCTGAGGGCTAAAAATCAGCTTGATTTTATTTTCTTCGATGTAACCGAAAAGACTGTCTTTGATCATAGCATCCAGCTCTTGACCTAAGATCTGGTTACCCATCATCTTGCGCAGGGTCGAGAGTGGCGTCTTTCCTTTCCGGAAACCCTTCATGCTCACTTTCTGCTTCTGCTTCTTGAGCTCGGTTACAATCTTCGCGTTCAGCTCGTCTTTAGTGATGGCTAGGGCGAGGCGACCGCTTACGTTGCTCGTCTTTTCAAATGTTACGTTAGGCATAACTTACTGATTGAACCCCATCAAATACATGCATGGGATCGGATAAAAAAGGCCCGCCGGTAAAGGCAGGCCAATTCACTCCCGGAAATCCTGGAGTTTGTTGGTGTGCGGGTGAAAGGACTCGAACCTTCACGCATTGCTGCACCAGATCCTAAATCTGGCGTGTATACCAATTTCACCACACCCGCAAAGGGTACTGTTACGGAGGGTAACCCGTTAAAGCGGGGCAAAGGTACGGTCTTGTTTTCAAATAGTCAAGCGGTTGCGCAATCAATTAATCACAACACGATTTATTATGGCTTTATAAAGAGGCGCGGACGCGGGATGCGGGGTGGGTTGAGGAGAACGGACCGGGCTTATCAGTACGTTACCGTTCCAGACACAGTCGCCTGAGCTGACAGGGAACTAAAAAGCAGTGCGGTGAAAATAGTTAGTAGCAATTTCATTGGTCTTCGATATTCTCAATAGTACAACGTCTTCACACCAAATAGCGTTATCTTAGCCTATAGCTTATATTTATCATTATGACCAGGATATTATCCGAAGCGGAAACCATTCTCAAGCTCCCCGATTTTCGGTGGTCGCTAGAGCGTTACCATGCCGCTATCGAAGCTGGCATACTTACCGAGTATGACAAGATCGAGTTACTTTTTGGAAAGTTAGTCCCTATGTCTCCAGTTGGAATTGCTCATGGCAAAATTGTCAAAAAAATAAACCGCCTATTTATTAATCGCTTTCCTGAAGAGGAATATACAGTTGGTGTTCAGGATCCGATTACACTAGTCGACGATTCAGAACCGGAACCCGACTTGTTTGTTGCGAAGGGCAACCTTGACTCCTACGACCATCACCCCTACCCCGAAGACCTTCTGCTCGTAGTAGAGGTATCCGATAGCACACTGGCCCGCGACCGAGGAGCCAAACAATTCAGCTACGCCATCGCCGGTATTCAGGAATACTGGATCATCAATGTCTACGAAAAGCAGATTGAGCGGTTTACCCAACCAGTACCAGACCGTGCCGTCTACGAAACAAAGGAAATCTTCAAGAGAGGCGAGGTTTTTGAGACGCTACATTTGGGCGAGTTCAATGTTGACGACTTGATTATTGACTAGTACAGTGTAATTTAAATTTGTCGACTTTTGTGCTGGTGGATTTTATTGGCTGGCAAGGCGGTAAAACCGGAGTTTAGCCGTAGCTAAATGAGGATTTTACCAACGCAGCCAGCCGATAAAAGACGCCGCAGAAAAG
>CALEDI010000191.1 GCA_937949535.1 uncultured Lewinella sp.
CTGGTGCCGATATATTTTCGATGAGCGGGGAAGGATCGCCACTCCACGAAGCGGCCGAAGAAGGACAGTTGAACGTTGTGAAGCGCTTGATCGATTTGGGCGCGGACGCAGGTGCAAGGGATGAGGACGGAAGGGCCCCGCTCAGCTACGCCGCCGAAGAAGGTAATGCTGAAGTCGTTCGGTACCTCCTACGAAACGGAGCGAACCCGAATGACTCCGACGACGACCGCCGAACCGCCCTCAGCTACGCCGCCCAAGAAGGCAACGCCAAGGCCGTTAACTTCCTCATTGAAGCTGGCGCAGAAACCATGATAAAGAGCCGTAACGGGAAAACTGCCCTAGACTATGTTGTAGAAGAAATGGTAAACAACAACGCCGACCACAACGAGATTGTAGCAAGGCAACGCCCCGGAACAAAGGTGACGACAACCACAACCTCAAGAGAAGCAAATCCGTACAGCGATATAGTCGCCGCACTCCTTGAAGCCGGAGCAACTTCCGATCAGGTAGAGATCGACAACCTCGGCAACATCGCTATTCACGGATACCGAGACGACTACCGCTCCGAGCAGACCTACAGAACGACCAATACACCAAACACTGAAGACGGGTCCCCATCCAGCCAAGAATTGGTCGGAGCCGTAACCAAAGGACAGAACGACCGCATCGACTACCTGATTGGCCGGGGCGACAACCTCAACGGTACCGCCCGCAACGGCCGAACGCCCCTCACCGAGGCCTCCTTCCACAACTACAACGTCCACACCGAGCAACTGGTGCGGGGCGGCGCAGACATCAACCGCGCCGACGGCAACGGATTTACGCCACTAACCATGGCCGCCAAGCACAACCACACCTCTACCCTAGACATGCTGCTGCGCCTCGGCGCAGACCCTAACCTCGCTGATAGGAACGGCAAAACGGCGAAAAGTATCGCCCTGCGCGACGGTAGTACGCAGATGCTGCGTCTGCTCAATCGCCGAGGAGGCAGCGTTGCGGCCCTCGATAAAGATGGCCGCTCTCCGCTGGCCTTCCCCGCTCGGGATGGCTACCTCGACGTGCTGAGGTACCTCCTAGAGGAAGGCGCCGACCCTAATGCGGGCAAAGGGGCATCCCCTGTATTTCTGGCCGCCCGCGAGCGGCAGGCGAAGGCCGTCACCCTGTTGGCGCGCTACAAAGCTGACCTAGAAGCACCCGCCAACTACCGAGACTCCGACTACTTCGGCCACTCCTTCACTGGCGGCAAATACGCCGTCTACGAAAACGCTGCGCCGCTAGTGGTTGCTATAAACCAACGGAGTGCAAAGACCGTGAAAGCCCTACTAGACGCAGGCGCAGGCCCCAACAACTCTTGCCGCAAGCACCAGTTTGAAAGCGATGCCCCTATCGACATCTCGGTAGCCGCCAACCTGAACACAGAGGAACTCGGCCGACGTTATGACTTGCTCTACAACGTCTCCGGTTGGACGCCCCTGATGGAGGCCGTACTAACCAAGGACGCAAACATCGTCCGGCTACTACTGGCCGCCGGCGCGGATAAGCAACGCGCGATTACCGGAGGAATAACCGCCTTGAGCTTGGCCCGAGAGATGGGCTTCGCTGAGATTGAAGGATTGCTGAAGTAATAAAATAGTTAACCACTACGCGCTCCCAAGCGCGGTAACCCAACCCCAAATAAAATGAGAACCATTATCACAATGGGGCTACTGGCAATTGCCAGCAGCCTCCTAGCCACTGCTCTGCCCGTACCCAACAACCTCAAAGTCTCCCTGACCGGAACAATCATGGCCGACGCGGCTACTCCGCTGGAGTACGCAACCGTCTCTGCCTACACAACAGATACCATCCTGCTGGACGGAACGGTAACGGACGCTACCGGTAAGTTTGACCTCTCGTTGCCGAAAGGAGACTACCAACTACGGATCGAGTTCATCGGCTTCGCGACCAAAGAAGTACCCGTCTCCCTACGGAAACAAACCGACCTCGGAGCTATTTCCCTTGCCGAAGGCGGCATCAACCTAGCGGCGGTAGAAGTGCGGGCCGACAAGAGCGAGATGGTGCTCAAGCTAGACAAGAAAGTCTTCAACGTAGGTAAAGACGCGCTGGCGGGCGGCGGCTCGGCCAACGAAATACTGGAGCAAGTACCTTCGGTAACCGTTGGGGCAGACGGCACGGTCGCGTTGCGCGGAGATGCGGGCGTTACCATCCTCATCAATGGTCGGCCTTCGGCTTTGGCAGACAACGGGGCCTTGTCTAGCATTTCGGCAGCGAGCATTGCTAGCGTGGAAGTGATAACGAACCCTTCGGCAAAGTACGAAGCGTCCGGTACGGCGGGCATCCTGAACATCATCTTGAAGAAGGAAAACAACCGGGGCTACGGCGGCAACTTCAGCGTCGGGATGGGCTTCCCAGATAACCATACCGTAGACCTCAACGTGAACTTCCGGGGCGAGAAATTCAACGCTTTTGCCAACGCCGGTGCGCGCTACTCCAACTTCTACGGAGACGGCGTACTGAACCGGACCAGCACGCTGGGCGGAACGGCCTCTAACCTACGGCGCGTAACGGACCAGTTGCGCAACGACCTCGCTGGCAGCGGGTTCTTCGGCATCGACTACAACGTTTCACCGACGGAAGTAATCTCGGCCAGCTACGCTATCTATCACATGCGCAACGACGACGAATCGGTAATAGACTTTGCTTATTCAGACCCCAACTCTGCACCTGCGGCCGCGCCCGAAAATGGGCTGCTACAAACTACCGATCACCTAGAGCCAGGCACCTACAACCAGATCGACATCAGCTACGGCAAAGACTTCGCCACCAAAGGACGCAAACTGAACATCTACTTCAAAAACGACTTCTGGCGAGAGCCAGAATACGACGAAATTGCCCTGAACCAAACCATCCCGACCACCGAGGAACTGTACCGTTACCGCACGGTTTCGGACGAAGGAAGCACGGACTATTTGGTGCAAGTCAACTACGAAAGCCCGCTCGGAGACGCAAGCACCTTCGAGCTTGGCGGCCAAGCAGAAACCCGCATCATCACCTCGGATTATAACGCCGAAATTGCCACCGAAACGGGCTTCGAGCCCATTCCTGGCTTTACCAACGACTTCGATTACTTCGAGCGCATTGGTGGGGTGTACGCCCAGTACGCCTACCGGTCGGAAAAGATCAGCATCCAGACCGGCTTGCGAGCCGAGTTTACCGCCGTCAGAACCGAAGACATCCTCGAAAGCACGGAAAACCTAAAAAAGGATTACCTCAACCTATTCCCGTCGCTCAGCCTGCGGTATACGCTCAGCGAAACGACGAGTAGCCAGTTGAGCTATGGCCGCCGGATTCGTCGGCCCTCCTTCGGCTCACTCAACCCTTTTGGCGGCATCGGTGACCCTACGTCCCTTTTTATCGGCAACCCCGACCTCAACCCCATCTACATCGACCGAGTAGAATGGAACCTGCTGTACCGGAAGGACAAACTGACCCTGAACCCAGCGATTTACGCAACCCAAGTGAACGATTTTTTCAAGTACGTGATTGAGCAAGAAGACGGGAACCTCTTCGGCCTCGATCAGGGTACGATCATCGTCATGCCCGCCAACCTTGGCAAGGAACAGTTGCTTGGTTTGGAACTCACGGCCAACTACCGAGCCTCTGACGCCCTCACGCTATCGGGCGAGTTCAACTACTACGGTTTCCGGGAAACCGGAATGCTGGAAGGGCGCGACTTCGCCGCCTCGGGCGGCACTTGGGCGGGGAGCTTGCGGGCTTCGCTGAACCTGCCCGGCGACGTCCGTTTTCAGGGCAGCTACCGGTACAGCGCCGCCCGAAGGGATGCGCAGGGCATCAACAAAGCCACCTACTACGCCAACTTTAGCCTCAGCAAAGAATGGAAAGGAAAGTATACCGTGAGCGCGAACGTGCGCAGTCGACGCTTCTTCAATAGCGAGCGGTTTCGCCCAACGTTCACCGAAACAGAGGACTTCCAATGGACGGGGTGGCGAACCGCACTTTCCTTCCGTTACCGATTTGAAAAGGGCGCAAAGTCTGACCAACGACGGAGCCGGGGGAGTATTCGGTAGGTAAGTTGCAAGTTGCAAGTTGCGGCGCGGACGCAGGTGCAGGGGAGGTTTGTGAGATTGGATCTAATGGGTTGCTAGGGGTTGATTTTAAATACTAAACTTTCAGAAAAAAATGAAAGTTTAATTATTTCCCCCTATCTTTGCTGTGTCAACAACCGCAAACGATATGGCAACCCACACCTTTCTCTACGACGATGCCTGCCCGATGTGCAGAGGCTATACCGGTGTTTTTACGAACTTAAAATGGAGCGACCGCCGTGGCTTCAGCACCCTCAAGGCCACGGATTACCCCGAGTTGGACCGAGACCGAGGCCGCCACGAAATTCCACTACTAGACCGCGCTACCGGAAAGGTTCTTTATGGCCTAGACGCGATGACGACCGTAATCGGTAACGCTTTGCCGCACCTGAAACCTTTGATTCGTCATCGTTACTTCATTGCCGTACTTAAGCCCTTATACTGGCTCATTACCTACAACCGCCGCGTTATTGCGGGCACCAAGCGGCCAGCAAAGGGCTTTGATTGTGCACCAGACTTTCATACTGGCTGGCGGCTGGCTTACCTCGCTTTTGCCCTGTTGATGGTGCTCTTGGTTGGGGTGCCCAATACCCCTTTACTCATTGGCTTCGGCTTGGCCCTCGTGGCTGGCCTGCTGATGCACAAAGCGCGGCTTGTCTTCTTGGGGCACTTCATGACGGTGGTGTTGGGGGCGACTGTTTTGCTTGCCCTGCTGCCGGGGTGGAGTGGGGTAGTGGGGGCTTATTTGTTTGTGGTTTGGGAGGGGTGGCGGAGGCTTGGGTGATGAAGGTACATAAAACTTAAAAACAATACATTACGTTTAAAGACTGTACAAATAAGCCAAAATGACCAGTATCCAATACCTTACTGACAGCGAAGGCATAAGAACTTCAGTTGTAATATCAATTGCTGATTGGGATAAGCTGTCTAAATATGTTGAAGAACTTAACCTTTTAGATGAGATTGGGGAATCCGCGCGTAACGGAATACGGGAAGCAAAGCAAATAGAATCTGGAGAGGTTGTGTTGTCTGAGTCAAACAACGATTTTCTAGATGCCCTCTAAAATTATTCTAACAGACTCCTTCAAGAAGGATGCCAAAAAGCTTGCAAAGAAGCACAGATCATTAGGTGATGACATCAAGTCGCTGATCGCTGAGTTGGAAGAGAATCCATACTTGGGAGACAGATTAGGCGAGCACTCCTATAAAGTTCGAATAGCAATAAAAAGTAAGGGGCGTGGTAAAAGCGGCGGCGGTAGAGTGATTACATACGTCAACATATCTGTAGAAGAGAACGTAAATAGCGATGATGTAAACGTTTATTTATTGACCATTTACGATAAATCTAAAATCGCGTCCGTACCCCAGCATGTCATTGATGCAACGCTCAAAGAGTTCTTAGTTGATGAAGAAGAGTGAGGGCGCGGCCGCAGGATACAAGGTGCGCTTATTGAAGAGAAGGGGTGCGAATTAAGGCCTGGCCCACTAGTACAGTGTAATTTAAATTTGTCGACTTTTGTGCTGGTGGATTTTATTGGCTGGCAAGGCGGTAAAACCGGAGTTTAGCCGTAGCTAAATGAGGATTTTACCAACGCAGCCAGCCGATAAAAGACGCCGCAGAA
>CALEDI010000192.1 GCA_937949535.1 uncultured Lewinella sp.
CTTTTGTGCTGGTGGATTTTATTGGCTGGCAAGGCGGTAAAACCGGAGTTTAGCCGTAGCTAAATGAGGATTTTACCAACGCAGTCAGCCGATAAAAGACGCCGCAGAAAAGGCGATGAAATTTAGATTACACTGTACTAGTACAGCCATAAGACTACCGCACTATCTCCACGCTCCGTTTCTTATCCTTAGCGCTCTTGGGCATGGTGCGGAAGACATAGTCCCACAGTGGCTGAGAGACGCCAAAGAGGATGTCGTCTTCGCTGTAGTGATGTAGGGCGTGGTTGACCCAGAGCACTTTCAGGAAATTCTTCGGCGGCGGGTACATGTGTACGGTGTAGTGAACTACGAGGTACATGGCGTAACCTACAACGAAGCCTGCTAAGTAAGCGAAGGCGTACTGCTGCAAGATGAGCTCGAAGAGGAAGAGCAAAATGGTAGAAATGATGACTGCAAGTACGGGCGGCATCGCCAGTCGCTTCTTGTCTTTGGGGTAGTCGTGGTGGAAGCCGTGCATATTGTACGTCATCTCTTTGTACTTGTCCGACGCATCGTGTGGGGGGTGGTAGACCCAACGATGAACGGCGTATTCCGCGAAGGTGAAGCCCAAGGTGCCTAGCAAGAACAGGCCTATGATGGCTAAGGGAGATACGTCCGTCTTCACTAAGGTGTACCAGAGCAGGCATACTGCGTAGACCAAAAAGATGATGATCGGCGTAGCGATGTGGGTTTGGGTGAGGCGGTTGAGGAACTTGTTCTCAAACATTGGTGGGGCCTCCCCGTTCGATTTAAATTTATTTGTACTCGTCTTCATAAAGCTCGGTTTAGCCGGCTTGGCAGTTCAATTATTTCCGGGATGTAAAGAACGTGTTTACTCTGAAGTCAGTTTGAGGCGTTGCTTGATTTTTCGACCGTACATACGTTTGTACACGCGGTACATCCGTTGTAGGTGTTTTACGCTGTAGGTGGCGGGTTCTCCGGTGGGGGTCAGGTAGCCCTGCTCCTTCATCCAGTCGTCGTTGAAGACTTTACCGAGGTAGCGGCTGCCGTGGTCGGGGAACAAGACAACGACGACGTCGTCTTTGGTGAGTTGCTTGCGCATAGCGAAGACGGCTTCCAGTGCCGCACCACTGCTGTAGCCCAGCAGCATCCCCTCTCGGGTAGCGAGCTCGCGCACGCGCAGGGCTGCGGCCCGGTCTCCGACTTTGATGAACTCATCAATGAGGTCAAAGGCAACATTGTCGGGGATGATCGTTTTGCCGAGGCCTTCCACCTTCCAGCTAAAGATTTCGTTTTTGTCAAAAATACCGGTTTGCCAGTATTTCTTGAGCACTGAGCCGTAAGCATCTACGCCAACGATGGTAACGTCAGGGTTTTGCTCCTTTAGGTAACGAGCCGTACCGGAGAGCGTGCCTCCGGTACCTGCGCAGCAGACGTAGTGGGTCACTTTGCCTTCGGTGTCGTTGAAGATTTCCGGGCCGGTGCTGGCGTAGTGTGCGCCGCTGTTGTCCAAGTTCCAGTTCTGGCGGAGGTAGAAGCTGTTGGGGATGGTAGCGGCGAGTTCCTCGGCGCGGGAGTAGTAAGAGTCTGGATGCTCCGGAGCTGCGTCTTTAGGGCAGAGGACGATCTTGGCGCCCAGCGCCGTCATCAACGCACGCTTCTCCGGCCCCGCTTTGTCGGACAGGGTCAGGATACATTTATACCCCTTCACCGCCGCTATCATCGCGATGCTGAAACCCGTGTTGCCACTGGTCGCTTCAATGAGCGTCGCGCCGGGCTTGATGAGGCCTTTCTTCTCCGCTTGCTCTATCATGTAAAGCGCGGCCCGGTCTTTGGCAGATTGGCCAGGGTTGAAAGATTCTACTTTGCCGTAAACTTTGGCCGGAATTCGGTCTCCGCAAATACGATCAAGGCTAATGAGCGGCGTATGGCCGATGGTAGATAAAACGCTGTCGTGGCGCATAAACGATCTTTAGTGTTTTCGGATTTTCGTTGGTCTATTGAGCAAGACTTGCCCCAAAGTACAAAACGTCACCGCAAATTGCTCAGTTTGGGCTATTTTACCGCACCAAATAAGCTTGTCCCATTATCCGTTAGGGCTTTAGTCTGACAACCTGAATCGGAAGCCCAGACCAACCACTATACTTTTGGTACTGCAAAAGTAACATTTTTCGACCAGCCCATACTTTCACTCCCAGAAGACTACCTGCATAAATGGCCAAATTCGCTGTCTCCCTCAAAGCCCGCCTCATTCTACAAAACCACGGGCGGCTTTTGTTGCTCAAGCAAACCAAGCCAAATGGCGGCAACTACTCCCTCGTCGGCGGTACCATCGAGCAGAAAGAGTTCGCCGCCCGAACCCTCATCCGGGAAAGCTGGGAAGAAGCGGGGATTAAGCTAGAAAAAAACGACCTCGAACTGGTCCATGTACTACACAAACGCTCCAACAAAGAACACCGCATCGTGCTCTACTTCCGGGCGTACCACTACAAAGGCTCTCCTGAAAGCAAGGAACTGGAAAAATTCGAAAACGTAGAATGGTGGCCGCTCAAAGAACTCCCCAAAAACCTCACG
>CALEDI010000193.1 GCA_937949535.1 uncultured Lewinella sp.
CTAATAACTCGCCAGTCGAATCCTTTTTTGTCACTGCTTTAAAGAAATAGTTTGGTTATTAGAACCAGCACTTGTCTCTTGATAAGATCGCCGCTAATTCTACAACAAAAAAGTTCGCCTGTCGAGTTTGGAGAAAAATTTCATAATATCTGAACAGCAAAGCGCTCACATAGTTACCTTCCCACCCTTCCAAACACGAACTTCTCTACTTTGACCGACGCACAAAAAGCCTACCTCACCCATCAACGCCACCTCGTTCAGCTTGAACGGGAAGAAGAGCGTCGGCTTCATCTTGAGGTTATTCAGGCGATGCCGCTGGTGAAAAGAGTGGTTAAGGGCTATAGTTGGTACCCGCTACAAGTAACCGAGACGGGCTACGGCATCGGCGGTCGGCCTACCGTGACGGTAGTGCGGGAGGGCGAAGAAGCCCACCAGTTCCGTTCCGGAACGTCCATCAACCTCTTCACCTCCCAGCCGCAGCCCCCTTTGGGGGGGAATGCGAAGCATTCGGCGGGGGCCACGCAACGCGCCGGCGTGATCCACTACATCAAGAAAAACCGGATGAAGATCGTGCTGGGCGGCGAAGACTTGCCCGATTGGCTAAAGTCTGGCGGCGTTGGTGTAGACCTGATGTTCGACGAACGGACCTACGTAGAAATGGACCGCGCCTTGCAGCTCATGGAGACTTCCGAAGGCGGCCGCGTTGCGGAGCTGCGCGACGTGATCATGGGCGTCCGGGCGGCGGAGACGCGGCCGGTGCCGGCATCAGAAGTGGCCCACTTGGGCCACCTCAACGAAAGCCAGCGCGCGGCGGTGCAGAACGTCCTTGGCGCAGATCACCTCAGCCTCATCCACGGCCCTCCGGGCACGGGCAAAACCACCACGCTCGTTGCGGCCGTCGGCGAACTGGTGAAGACCGAAAGCCGCGTCCTGTTCTGTACGCCCTCCAACTCCGCCGCAGATCTGGTGACGATGCGGCTGGCGGAAATGGGCCTCGATGTGGTCCGGACGGGAAACATCAGCCGGGTAGAAGAAGACGTACTGCGCCATACCCTCGACCTCCAGATCGCCGACCACCCAGACACCGCCCAGGTGAAGAAACTCCGGAAAGAAGCCGCCGAACTTCGCAAAAAAGCACACAAGAAAAAAGGCCGAGACAAGGGCCTCCTCTTTCGTGATGCGGGCCGCCTCAGCAACTGGGCGCGCCAGCTTGAAGACCGCACCCTAGACCACGTCTTGGATACAACCCAAGTCGTGGTTTGTACCCTCATCGGGTCAGCGGCCAGCATCCTCAGCAAGCACGAGTTTAAAACGTGCATCATCGACGAGGCGGCCCAAGCGCTAGAACCCGCCACTTGGATTCCGATCCTGAAAGCCAACCGCGTCGTATTGGCCGGAGACCCCTTCCAACTGCCGCCCACGGTTAAAAACCGCGAAGCGGATAAGAAGGGCTTCTCCGAAACCCTGCTGGAGAAGTGCCTCCTCAAAGGAAACCCCGGCGCGACGGAACTCAAAGGTCCTTTGCCCGGTAAGCTGGTGCCCGCTACGGGCAACCTCCTGCAGGTGCAGTACCGCATGAACGAGCCCATCATGGGCTACAGCAACGACCATTTCTACCAGGGCAAACTCCGAGCGGCCGATCTCGTGGCGCAGCGCAGCCTCCCCGGCGTACCGCTCGCCGAGTCGGTAGTGTTCATTGATACCGCAGGCACTGGCTTCGAAGAAAAACTACACAAGCGCTTCAAAAGCCGCTACAACGACGGCGAGCTCAACATTTTGCTAGAGCACTTGCTAGATCTCCGTAGTTCTACACCGCCCGAAAACGAACTGCCTACCGTAGCCATCATCAGCCCCTACCGCCAGCAGGTGGTCAGGGCCGAAGACATGATTGACGCCGAGCCACGCCTCAAGGACTTCAAGCTCGCAGTCAATACCGTCGATGGGTTTCAGGGGCGGGAACGGGATGTGGTTTACCTTTCCCTCGTTCGTTCCAACGAACGCCAAGAGATCGGTTTTTTGTCGGATTACCGCCGAATGAACGTAGCCATCACCCGCGCCAAGAAATACCTCATCGTGATCGGAGACAGCGCCACCATCGGCAACGATGCCTTCTTCGCTGGCTTCCTCGAATACGTGGAGAAGAACGGGCTTTACCAGACGGCCTGGGAGTACATGAAGTAAGGGGGTAAGGGCGTAAAGGAGTAAGGGGCGAAGGGCGTAAAGAATGACTCATGTTTACGCCCTTTTCCCTTTACTCCCTTACTCCTTTACTCCCTTAATCCTTTACCCCCTTACTTCTCTACAGGAACATCTCCTCCAGCGGGAACCGGACCTTTGCGTAGTGCTGAGACTGGTCTTCGGCGGAGCGGTAGCCTACGGGGACGATTACGGCTGTGCTGAGTCCTTTTTCGGTCAGGTCGAGTATTTCGTCGAACTGGGCGGAGTCAAAGCCTTCCATTGGGCAGGCGTCTACCTTTAGCTCGGCGGCGGCGGCCAGTAGGCTGCCGAGGGCGATGTAGGCTTGCTTATTGCTCCAGGCTTTGACGAACGCTGCGTCTTTGCTGGCCATCGTGCCCTTGATGTAGTCGGCGTAGCCTTTGATGGCCTCGAAAGGAATACTACGTTGCTCGGCGGTCATTTTCATGAAGCCATCAACGTATTCTGGGCTAACGTCTTGCTTGGCGGCGAAGACGAAAACGTGGCTGGCCGTAGTCAACTGTTGCTGGTCGTAGGCGGCGGCACGGAGCTTTTCCTTGGTTGCTTGGTCGGTAACAACGACGACGCGGAAGGGCTGGAGGCCGAAGGAAGTTGCCGTCAGGTTGATGGCGTTTTTCAAGGTTTCGATATCGGCGTCCGAAACGGTGCGCTCGGTGTCGAATTGCTTGGTGGCGTAGCGCCACTCTAGGGCAGAAATTATGTTGGACATGCTGTTTGTGGTAAAGTAAGTGATGGAAGTAAGCTTCCGTTTCTGTATGTTTTTTGGGGCGGGGCCGCAGGTGCAAGGTTTGTAGACATCGGACTCGACAGGCGAATTTTTCGCCACGTAAAGAGACCGTAACTTCCTTATTCCTTTACCCCATTGGGACTTCCATAACTAGAATACGTGCTTTGGAGAGTGCCTTGATGAAGATGAAATCGATCTCGATGCCCCAAAGACCGAACCCGTCTCGCTTGTTCAGGACTTGATTGTTCATTCGTACATCTCCTTCAAGAACGAAAGCATAGACGCCATTGTTCTTGTTCTTTAACACGTAGTCAATTTTTGTGAGGGGGTTGAGACTGGCGATATGAAACCAGGCATCCTGATTGATCGTCACACCTGCATCGTTTGGATTAGGAGAGACAATCTGCTGAAATTCATTATCTGAATCCTTTGGGTCCAGAGTGATTTGGCTATAGTTCGGGGCGATGTTCTGGTGTTTGGGGAGTACCCAAATCTGGAGAAACGCTACGGGTTCATCAGGGTTGGCGTTCATTTCGCTGTGGGCAACGCCAGTTCCGGCGCTCATCGCCTGTACGTCTCCCTGTCGGATGACGGTCGTGTTGCCCATCGAGTCTTGGTGCTTGAGGTCTCCGGACAAGGGGATGGAGATGATCTCCATGTTTTCGTGGGGGTGTTTGCCGAAGCCTCGGCCGGGGGCTACGTAGTCGTCGTTGAGTACCCGCAGGGTACCGAAGCCCATCCGCTCGGGGTTGTGGTAGCGGCCAAAACTGAAGGTGTGGTAGCTCCTGAGCCAGCCATGATTGGCAAGGCCACGGGTAGCTGCTTTATGGAGAATCGACTGCATAGTGCTCAGCAATTGATGTAGGTACATTGAATACTTTAGCCTTGATAAAGTTTAATGTGCAACTATTTTTCCTGAAATGCTTGTTCAGTTAAAAAGGGCGCGTTACTTTTGCGCTCGCTCCGGGAGGACGATTATTAATTGTTCTCCATATTCCTGCCCAGATGGTGGAATTGGTAGACACGCCAGCTTGAGGGGCTGGTGTCCATTACGGACGTGCAGGTTCGACTCCTGTTCTGGGCACATTTTTCAAAAGACTTCATACCTTCTGTGGTATGAAGTCTTTGTTGTTTAGGGCTGATTCAAAGCCCGATATTGTCCGTACCTTGCGCCAATAGCAGATTTTACCCGCCACTTATGGTATACTCCATCCTGACCAACGCCCGGGCCGCCGGCAAGAAACTACTGGCCGTGCTCATCGACCCGGATAAAGCCCGCCGGGAAAACCTGGAGCAGCTAGCGGTACACGCCAATAATGGGGAAGTCGATGTTTTTTTATGGGGAGGCAGTTTGGTCAACGCACCACAATCGGAATACTACCTTAAATTACTGAAGGCTAGCGCTAAGTCTACCCCCGTCATTCTCTTTCCTGGTTCGGTTACTCAATTAGACGAGCAGGCCGACGCACTTTTCTTGCTTGCGCTAATTTCGGGCCGTAACCCAGACATGTTAATTGGTCGTCACGTTCAGGTTGCGGGCAAGCTCAAACGGATGGACCTAGAAACCATCGCCACCGGCTATATGCTCATTGATGGTGGCCGCCCGACTTCGGTTTCCTACATGAGCAATACTACGCCCATCCCGGCCGATAAGCCCTCCATTGCTGCCGCCACCGCTCTGGCGGGCGAGCAACTGGGCCTAAAGCTCATTTATATGGATGCTGGTAGTGGCGCGCTCAACCCCGTCTCCGGAAAGGTCATCAAGGCTGTAAACCGCGAGGTAAACCTCCCGATTGTGGTAGGCGGCGGCATCCGAACAGCCGCCCGCGCCGCCGAATCGCTGGGAGCAGGCGCAGACATGATCGTGGTAGGAAACGGTTTGGAGAACGACCTCAACTGGCTCCCCGAACTCTCCGCCGCAGTGCGGCAGGCTTCCGCTCAGAATGCGCTTTCTGAGGAAAAGCTGGGGGCAAAAGCATAAGTGCTTCTTTTTCGGTATCCCTGTATTGTTTATACGGGCGGGGCTTATTCCGCTTTTTTAGCGGCTTGGTAATCCGTCAGCATCCCCCGTGTAGTTTCGTTCATCCGGGCTTTGAAGAAGGCCGACCAGCCGAGGAGGGTTCCGTTGAGGCCGAGGGCTTGCCGAGACCAACGCCAGAGGTTGAAGGTGTCGGTATGCTGAACGATCTTCCCGTCTTTGATGACAAATTCGGCGTGGATTTCATTGATGACCATCCGTTTTTTGGGGCCGTATTGGTAGCGGGCCATCCAGTCGGCTGAGGCGTGTTCGCCTTCAGATTGGACGTTTCCGAAGGAAACTTCGTTTGCTCCACCTCCACGGGCAACCAACATCCGCCACATATCGTGGGCGTCGTTGCCTTCTAGGCGGCCGAAAGCTGGGTCTTCGAAGACGACGTTGGGGGCGTAGCAAGCAACCATGCCCTCGATGTCGTTGTCTGCGAAGGCACGGTAGAAAGAGGTGATGAGTTCGGTGTTGGTCATAACAGAGTCTTGGCTTTGGTGAAGTTTATCAATTGGCGCAGAGCGATTGCTTTGAATACCTTTCCTTGCACCTGCGTTTGCGCCTCCCCCAAAAGCATCGTCTCAGGGCTTACTAACGAGGTAGAGGATGGTTCATGTTGTAAATAACGGTAGCGGCAACGAAGGCAAAAACGGCAACGATGAGCCCGAAAAGGAAGACGTTGTAGCAGATGCGAAGAAAGGCGTATTTTTTGGCCAATACGACGCCGAGGTAGTAAAGATCGCGGGTCATGGAGGAGTACAGGAAGTCTTCGTCTCGGATCATTTCCATCATTCCGTAATGGAAATCATCGATCCGCATGTTGTAAAAGTTACCGAAAAAGAGCAGGTTACTGCGGCGCGCCTTGATGTCTTCCATGCTGCTTTTTCCTTCGGTCACCTTTGGCCGAGTAGCCTGTATGGCGTAGAACAAGGACCCTAGGCAAACCGCAACGAGGATGACGGTTGGGATGACGAGGTGCGGGTTTTTATCGAGGCTGGGAAACAGGTTGGCGGCCGAAATACTGAGGATGATGGCATTGACGGAGAGCATGATGTTGGCCTTATTGTCGGCAATGCTGCTGAGGTTGACGTGGGTACGGTAGGTGGCGCGGTACATGGTTTCTACGCCTCGGCCGGGTTTGAAACCCGGGCCGGTTTTGTCCTTGGCTTTTTCTACGGCCTTTTTCAGTTTTTTGAGTTTCTTTTTCCGCTTTTTGGCGTCTTCGAGTTCTTCGAGGTTGGTGGGGGTTTGGTCTGGGAAGAGTGCTTTTTTGCGTTTGTACAACTGCTTGACGTGCTTGCTTTTGCGCTCGCCGAAGAGTTCTCTGGCTGCTTCGGTATGGAACTCGTGGTTGAGCATGAAGCCGAGCTCAAAATCGATCCATTCCTGGTCAGACATGATCATGTTGCGGGTGATGGCAAACTCCTGCCGTACGCGGCCGCAGCGGTCCCAATAACTTAGGTCTCCGAGGTGGCTCAGGTCGGCATCGGCTACAATTTCTTCGAGGAAGGACCTTGGTTGTTGGGGCATTTTGGTGGCCCGGATGCACCCGGAAATACTGTCGATCAGTTTTTGATCTGTTACGCCCTTCAAGGCCAACCATTCGGTAGCGTTCTTGACGCTGCGGTCTTCATGGTTTTCCCATCCTTCGGCGTAGCCCGTGTCGTGAAACCAAGCGGCCAGAATGATGGCTAAGCGATCATCATCACTGACTTCGTAGTGTTCTGCCAACTCGGTTGCGGCCTCAACCACAGCGCAGGTGTGCTGGAAGTTGTGGTAGACAAAGTCAGCGTTGACTTCCTCTTGGATGTACTTTTCGATATGTGCCTCTACATCTTGTAGCAAGACATCTGTTTCTAAGACTGTACTCATGCTGCGGGCAAGTTAAGGAATATAGTCGGTTGGCGGTTACCAATTGCCCATTGAGTCGGATCAGTTCTGAGCAGTGCATTAGGGCGCCAGCGCGCGGGTGCGGTGTAGGGTTTTAAAAAAGCTTAGGGATGTGCCGTAAAAACCTAACCACACGACCTTAAAGCTTCTCTTCTACCTCCAGCAAGTCCTCTTCCCGTACAGATGGGAACCATTTGCTGAGCTGCTCTCTGGCCTGCGCTCGCACATCATCGTTGATGTAGGCCGCCACGAGCACCAAGCAAAGGCTAAGGAAACCAATATCATCGGTATAGCCCAAGAAGGGGGTAAGGTCTGGGAGCACATCAAGCGGATTGATGAGGTACCCAAGTACGCCAACGATGGAGCGCTTAGCCCAAGCGGGCGTTTCCTTGCGTTTGAAGGCGTAGTAAAGTAATAGCGCGGAATAAACCGTCTTCACCCCAGCAGCGGAGGCGAAGCGGCGCAGCTTGCCCCAAAAGGCAGACTCGTTGAAGAAGCGGCGGTATTTGGCTAGTCGTTTCATACTGACCGGTTTGGTTCTGTATAGGTAACGTTTGAGGGAGGAGTTTAGGTTTATTTGGGCTGGTAACCGGTGGTAGGCATGCCAATACCTTTGCGTGTTTTTACAGGGTTGGGCTGGGTTTAGCATCCCTAAGCTAACTTAGCCCCCCTGATTCAAACCAAACCGGCCGCTATGCGTCTTGCTACACTGCGTTTTACTTTTCGTGCTTTATTGTTCATCATGCTGGCAGGTATTGCCTTTGCCTGCGTGCCGCCTTCGGAGGAAGAGGAGGTGGAGGGGGTTGTGGTAGACCTCAACGACGCGGTAAGCCGCCGTATTTATGAGCTGCAAAACGAACGGAATACAGACAGCCTGCTGGTGTACTTGAACCACGAAAACCCCAATTACCGTTATTTGGCTGCCCGCGCCTTCGGGAGCTTCCCGGAAATATCCTCGGAGGCACTAGGTGAGCTATCGGGGTTGCTTGCTAGCCGCAGCGAACTGATTCGGGGTGCAGCAGCTTACGCCTTGGGGCAGTCTGGCCTGCCCAACGCGGCAGATACCTTGACGGCGGCTTTTGATGCCGACGGCGTGTTCCGGAGCTACAACGCTACGCTGCTGGCTGCGGTAGGCAAAACGGGTGGTGAAAAGCTGCAAGGAAACATCAGTAGTATTTCTACCTACACCAACCAAGACACCGCCTTGGTCGCTGGCCAAGCTTGGAGCCTGTTTTACTTCGCCCAACGCAAACTACAGTCTGAGGCGGGAGATCGCCTCATGCTAGACCTCGTTCTGGACAACACGGCCCCGATGGAAGCCCGCCAGCCCGCCGCCTTCTACCTGCAGCGGTTTGAGGTGAAGGCCGACTCTGCTGCAAACAACAGCCTGCGGGAACAACTACGAACCAGCACCAACCCCGACGTACTGATGGCAGTAGCCCGTACCATCGGGCGGCAAGGCGAACCGGTGGGGCGGGTTGCCCTGCTGCGCGCCCTGAGGGCGCAACGAGACTGGAGGGTCCGCACCGAAATCATCCGCGCACTGGTCGGTTTTGATTACACAAGCGTAAGGGAAGCAATCGTTGAATGCCTGAAAGACAAACACCCACTCGTACGCCGAACAGCTGCTGAATACCTACGGGACAACGGCATGGATACCGACGCGACCTTCTACCGCCAGCTCGCACGAGATTCTACCCAAAACGATACCCGGTACGTCCTCTACGCCGCCGCCCAACGGTACCTGCCGCTCTACTTTGCCGATTACCGTGGCTTCCTCAACTACGACCTCCAACAAGCGTACGCAAAAACGACGGATGCTTACGAGCAAGCAGACATCCTGTCGGCCCTCGCGGAATACCCCTGGAACTACCGGAACATCTACGAGCTTTACCAGAAAGCTGACCAGCCAGCGGTGCGGAGCGCCGCCGCCGAAGCCCTCCATACCATCAGTAATCGGCCAAACTTCAATGCGTTCTTCAAGAAGAGTAGCCGCCGGGTTCGTTACGAACTATCGACCTACTTCCGGCAAATGATTTACGGGCAAGAAGTAGGCCCCGCCTACGCCGCCGCGAATGCGCTAAACGAAAAAGCAGACCTTTACCGCCCGCTTTATACCGAACTAGACTGGATGAATACGGCCCTGCGGGGCTTCCAGCTTCCGCGTGATATTGAAGCGTACCGGGCGGTAGATGCCGCCAGAGCTGAGCTCGCCGGAGAGCAAGCGCCCGTTCCCCTCGTTACGCAGGCTGCGGCAAAAGCGATCAATTGGAACATCATCGGTGCAAACGCTGGCCAAGAGGTCGTGATTCGCCTTCCGCAAGGCCGAGTCGTGTTGAAGTTGTTGCCCGATTTGGCACCCGCAACGGTGTCTAGCTTCCTAGAGCTGGCAAAAGAGGAGTACTACAACGGAAAGGTATTTCATCGGGTCGTGCCCAACTTCGTCGCCCAGGGCGGTGGGCCGCTAGGAGATGGCTTCGGCAGCGAAGCGTTCAACCTCCGCACCGAGACCCCCGGCATCCGTTGGGACCGGCCCGGGCTGGTCGGGATGGCCAGCGCAGGAAAGGACACCGAAGGGGTTCAGTTTTTCATCACCCACCGCCCAACCCCCCACCTAGACGGCAACTACACCATCTTCGGCGAAGTCGTTGAAGGGCAAGAAGTACTCGATGAGGTTACTGTTGGAACTCGTATTGAGCGGGTGGAGATTAAGTAACGGCCGCGCCCAAAAAAATACTGCCTGAATAAACCTTAGCCTTATTTAAGCGTCCAACTCAATGAATGGCTCCAGCAACCGACGAAACGACCCTCCTCGGAGAACTCAACGATCCGCGCCAGCGGGATGCCGCTTTCCGTAAACTGGTGAGCGGCTACGGCCCCGCCCTGCACCACCACCTGCTGCGGATGTTGCACTCGGGCGCAGACACCGACGATGTACTGCAAAATACCTTCGTGAAGGCGTACCGCAACTTGGGGAAATTTCGTGGAGACAGCAAGCTCAGCACCTGGCTCTACCGCATCGCTACCAACGAAGCCCTGAGCTGGTTGCGCAGCAGCCAACGCCGCAAAGCCCGCTTCAGCGCCGAAGACCCCAGCACCATCGGCCGCCACCTAGAAGCCGATACCTATTTCGACGGCGATGCCGCCCAAGCCCAGCTCCAACGTGCGCTCGCTACTTTGCCACCAAAACAACGCGCCGTTTTCAGCTTTCGCTACTTCGACGACATGCCCTACCGCGAAATTGCCGAAATTACCGGCACTTCCGAGGGGGCTCTAAAGGCTAGCTACCACCTAGCTGTAAAAAAAATAGAATCTCAACTCAAAGCATATGCCCAGTAACGAACACGATGAAATCTCCGGCCGCTTGGCCGAGCTGCGCAAACGCGGAGATGGTTTCCGAACGCCAGAACCCAGGTATTTTGAGGAACTGGCCGAACGCAGTATCCAATCGGGCCAGCGGCCCGCCAAAACCGCCGGAATCAACCGGAGGTGGCTCAGCATCGCCGCATCCGTCGCCCTGCTACTGCTCGCTACCGTACTACTTTGGCCCAAGGCCACAGCCGATACCCCGCAAGCCAACAACGAAACACTCCCCGCCAGCGAAATCCTGCTGGCCGACATCGAAGCCTCCGACATCGAAGCCTACATCGCCAACAACCTCGACAACTTCGAGACCGAGCTTTACGCCGTCGAGGTCGCTAACTTAGATTACAATGACTAAGCTACTCCTTATATTTTTCGTTTTCTGCTCTTCGGCCACTTTCGCACAGCCCGGGCATGCGCCCCATAACCGAGGCGACCGCTCCGAACAGCTAAGCCCCGAACAAGATGCTAAACGATTTGCGCGCATAAAGGCAGCACGCCAAGCCTATATTGCCGAAGAACTGGAACTGACACCTGCCGAGTCCGAGGCCTTTTTTCCCGTTTACTGGGACTACGAAAAACGCCTCAAAGAACGCAAAGACAGCAATCCATTTCATGGCCGCCTCGGCTCCAATACTACGGAGCTGACCGAAAAAGAAGCACGTGCTAAGCTGCTCCAGCGCCGGGCTACCCGCCAGCAAATACTAACCCTTAGCCTCGAGGCCGAAGACCAATTCCTCAAGATCATACCCGCCAACAAGGTCATTCGGTTACCAGAAATAGAACGGGCCTTCCGCAAAAAACTCTGGGACCGTACGCGCAAGCGTAAGGGGAAATAGCATCGATGTTCTTGCGCCATCCCTTACCTTTAACCGCATGAAGCGTGTCCTCCTAATCTTCGGCAAAGCCTTGGCTTGGCTTTTCCTGCTCCTCGGTATTTATGTGGCCTTGTCTTTTATCCTGTCCTACATCCCCGTTAATACAGACCAAACCGAAGAAGATCGTCCAAATCGAATTTATGCCCACTCCAACGGCGTCCACCTAGACTTGGTCTTCCCCGTCGAAATGGTCCCAGAGCAGTTGCGCAGCCAGTTCACGTACAGCCCCAAAACCCAGCTTTTAGCCATTGGATGGGGAGACAAAGGCTTCTACCTCGATACGCCTACGTGGGCCGAACTCAGCCCCAAAGTGGCCGTTAAAGCAATGTTCCTCCCCAGCCCCACCGCCATGCACGTTACCGAACACGCGGCCGTGAACACCACATGGTCTCATATTGACCTCACCAACGAGCAAGTCGGTGAACTATGGGCTTACATCATTGCTACCTTCCAAACGGATGCCTCCGGCCAGATCACCGAGTTGGTCGGCCAAGGCTACACCGATCAAGACCGCTTCTACGAAGCCAACGGCAACTACTCCATGTTCAAAACCTGTAACTCTTGGGTAAATACGGGCCTGCGGCGCATTGGGGTAAAAACCGCCATCTGGACGCCTATGGATAAGGGGGTGTTGCGGTATTTGAAGTAGCGACTACATTACTATCCAAGCCCATACTCCGCCCGTACCTTCTTAGTTAAGCTCTTGACAACAAGGTCATAGCTATGGTCAATCAGTTCGCGGATGAAATCATCTCGTAGGTCTCCGTCTTCGATGTAGACCGTATTCCAGTGTTTTTTATTCATGTGCCAGCCGGGTTTGATCTCTGCGTGGCGTTCGCGCAGCTCTACGGCGTAGTCTGGGGCACACTTCAGGTTGACGCGGAGGTCGGTCTCGTCTAGGCCGGTCAGGGCAAACATTTTCTTGGCAACTTTGAAGACCAAGGTATCTGGGCCGAAGGGCAAGGTTTCTTCGGTGGCGGGCTTTGCTAGGCAGTATTCGCGTAATTCGTCGAGGTACATCAGGTAGACTTTGTGGTTAGTAGAGATAATGCGGCATCCCACAGCGTAGCGAGGGGCAGAGCGCATCCGTATGCTGCTTCAACCCCTCGTAAACGATCAGTCTGTAGCCCCCGCTGTACCATCCGTAAGCGAGGGATAAAGCAAGGCCGCGCTAGCGTAGAGTAGGGTGTTCAGTACTACACCTACAACCGGAAAAGCCTGCCCTTCAATAAGCCATTGGAAGGCGATCACACCACCGAAATAGCTAGCTGCGAGGATGATGCCCAGCTTGCGGGTTTTCGGAATGGCAATGGCTGCAACGATCAGGAATTCGATCACGGCCAAGTAAGGCATCATGCTCATTACACGTTCAGACGTTCCGGGTTCGGGCTCGGCAAAGAGTTTGGCAAAACCACTTCCAACTAGGGCGAAGGCGACAAAACCGAGCAGGATTAGGCCTATTGTTTTCTTTTTCATATGGGGCGTAACTGGTGGACAGAAGAAAAGCCTTCTAGCCCAAACATAACGTTTAAACTTGACTTAGCCACCTTAGGTGAAGTTTAATGTAGCTACATTCAAGTTTGAATACTATCTTTTCGCCATGAAGCTGAAAAACTACATTTACCTCGTTCTCTTTTCCTGTTTGTTTCCCGCTTTTATGGTGGCGCAAACCAGTACGACTTACCTCCACTGCGGCCGCATCCTTGACGGCACCGGCGGAGTGATGACCGACAAGACCATCGTAGTGACCGACAAGAAAATTACTTCTATTCAAGACGGCTTTGTGGGCGCGGCCGCAGGTGCAGAGGTGGTTGATTTGAAGGACCGTACCGTAATGCCCGGGTTCATCGACCTCCATGTCCACGTCGAATCCGAACTGAACCCCAAGGCCTACTCAGAGCGCTACACCATGAACCCCGCCGACGTAGCCCTCCGCGCTACTACCTACATGCGCAAGACCCTGATGGCTGGCTTCACTACCGTCCGTGATCTTGGCGGCTCGGGCGTAAACATTTCGCTGCGAGACGCCATCAACACTGGCTACGTTGAGGGCCCAAGAATCTTTACTGCCGAAAAAGCCATCGCTACCACCGGCGGCCACGCAGACCCTTCCAACGGCCGCAGCAAAAAACTCTCTTTTGATGCAGGCCCAGACGCTGGCGTTATCAATTCCCCAGACGAGGCCTGGAAGGCCGTCCGGACCCGCTACAAAAACGGAGCAGACTGCATCAAAATCACCGCCACCGGCGGCGTACTCTCCGTAGCCAAAGACGGCCAAGGCGCCCAGTTCCGAGACCAAGAACTAGAAGCCATCGTAGCCGCCGCCAAGGAGTATGGCTTCCACACCGCCGCCCACGCCCACGGAGTTGGAGGAATGCAACGCGCCATCCGCGCCGGCATCACCACCATCGAGCACGGAACCCTGATGGACGATGAAACCGCCGACCTGATGATAAAGCACGGCACTTACCTCGTGCCAACCCTAAGCGCCGGTAGTTACGTAGCCGGTAAGGCCAAAGAACCCGGTTTCTTCCCCGCCATCATTGTTCCCAAGGCCATCGAGATCGGTTCGAAGCAAAAAGAAATCTTCACCCGCAACTACAAACGCGGCGTCAAAATCGCCTTCGGTACAGACTCCGGCGTAAGCCCCCACGGAGACAACGCCAAGGAGTTTGGCTACCTAGTAGAATGTGGAGTAAAACCAATGGACGCCATCATCTCCGCCACCAGCACCGCCGCCATGATTCTAGGCCAAGAAAAAGCCCTTGGTCAGCTCAAACCCGGCTTCACCGCAGACATTGTTGCCGTGAAAGGGAACCCGCTAGAGGAGATTACCGTTCTGGAAAAAATGGCCTTTGTTATGAAGGAAGGAAAAGTGGTGAAGGAGTAGGTAGCAGTTTTTTTGAGAACCAAATAAGTCTAGTAGCGCGAATCAACATGAGTCATCCCTGATTTTTGATTAGGATGACCATGTTTTGCAGTAGTTGACAAGATTTTTAGCGATCAGCGGACAGTATTCAGGCAGAACAGCTCTGAATGCTGTTCGCTGATCGCTTTTTTATGCCAGCTATATCGGAGACATAGGAGAAAACGCTAGAGATACGGTTCAAACTCTTGGATGACTCATGTTGATTCGCGTTAATAAAATATTGAAGTGCCACCACTCCCCTCGGGAGATGGGATACAATGCGCGTAGTGTTAGCACCGAAGCGTAGGAGACGTAATGCTGTATTTGCAGTTTAGCTTACAAAAATGGATGGTTGTATGGCTTAATAGGCAGCGTATCAAATACATCGTTCGTTACCGCATCACTACGCTACTTGAGACACAAAAATTTACTCGGTTTACGAACTGAGCTTCAAGAAGGCTACCAATCACTTGGGCCTATTGGAGTAGTTTCCGTTGTTTATTTTGTCAATTAGCACGCCTTAGGCTACCCGTTTAAATGTTCAACGAACATTTCGCGGAGAGTTGGTTTATAGGCAACAGACGTTTTTTGAAAACCCAATTGAAAACTTAACCAAATTAAAACCACATTACCATGAAAAGATTTTTACTAGTCTTAGGACTAATGTTTTTCGTTATGGGGATAACCATAGCGCAAAAAACCGTCACCGGAAAGGTGACCGACGGAGAAGGCGAAGGCCTGATCGGTGTAAGCATCCTAGTTGAAGGAACAGGAACAGGCGCCGTTACTGACCTGGATGGTTCCTACAACATCAGTGTGCCTGAGGGAAGCAACGTCCTGAACTTTAGCTACACTGGCTTTGCAGACCAGAAGGTTGAGGTCAACAACCAGTCCGTAATCAACGTGCAACTAGAGCCTTCCGCAGAACTCTTGGAGGAAGTCATCGTTACCGCTTACGGTGTTACGACCAAGGAGGCCTTCTCTGGTTCCGCAGACGTGATCGGTGCGAAAGACCTTGCCCTCAGAAACGTTACCTCCCCGATTGCTGCCATTGAAGGCAAAGCAACGGGTGTACAGTTCACCTCTGCTTCGGGCGGGCCGGGCTCTTCTCCGGGTATCGTCATCCGGGGTGTAGGTACACTTAATGGTAGTACTGATCCGCTGTTCATCGTTGATGGTGTTCAGTTTGAAGGAGCACTAACGACCATTAACCAAGAAGACATTGAGTCTTTAACAGTACTTAAGGACGCCTCTTCTACTTCCCTTTACGGCTCTCGGGCTGCAAACGGTGTTGTGCTTATCACCACGAAGCGCGGCTCCAAAAAAGGAACGCAAGTATCTGCATCCGTTCAGCATGGTGTCGTATCCAGAGGTGTACCGTTGTACGACGAAGTTACGCCAGGCCAATACTACGAAACGATGTGGGAAGCCTTGAGAAACTCAAGCGCTGCCGACGGAGACCCCGCTTTTGCTTCGGCCAATATCTTCAATAGTTTAGGCTACAACCCATTCGATGTGGCCAACGACCAAATCGTAGGTACAGATGGCCGTCTGAACCCCAACGCCAACCTGGTTTACCAAGGCCTGAACTGGTACGATGTGCTGGAAGAGAGCAACACCAGAACGAACTACAACGTGAATGTTTCTAGTGGTAGCGACAACCACCGGGTGTTCTTCTCGACTTCTTACCTGGAAGAAGGAGGCTACATCAAGACTTCAGCGTACGATCGTTTGACTTCCCGCGTGAATGCTGACTTTGACGCCAACAACTGGCTCACACTTGGTGGTAGCGCAAACGTTACACTATCCAATTCTTCTGGCCCTAGTTCTGCTGGTTCGGGTAGCATTGTGAATCCTTTCTCGTTTGCTAAAAACATCGGTTCCATCTACCCTGTATACGTGAACGACCAGCAAGGTAACTTGGTCACTGACGTAGCAGGCAACCCTGTTTTCGACTCAGGAGAAGGTTTTCCCGAATTCAACGTAGGCTCACGGCCAATCAACCAAGGTCGTCACGCACTTCAGGAATTACTCCTGAACGACGAGCGCGACCGAGACAACAGCTACGGTTTCCGTTTCTACGCTGACTTCCAGCTTATGGAAGGGCTCAACTTTACCGTCAACTACGGCCGAGACCTCAACGAAGGCTTGGAAAAAGAGTACGAGAACAACATCATCGGAGACGCACAGCCAACTGGCCGCTACAGCGAAACACGCTTCAGAAGGCAGGTCGAGAACTTCAACCAGTTGCTCAACTACAAAAAGACCATCGGCGCTGCGCATAACCTAGAATTGACGCTGGGCCACGAGAGCTTTGACCGGACCTTCACCAGCAACAACGGCTTAGCCATTGACCAAACTGCAGAAGGCATCTTCGAATTCGACAACTTTGCTACGCCGGTAAGTGTTGGCGGTTCCACTACCGTCAAGAAAATTGAAGGGTACTTTGCCAGAGCGAACTACAACTATGATTCTAAGTACTTCCTTAGCGTATCTGCTCGTAGAGATGGCTCGTCTGTATTCAGCACCGATTCAAGATGGGGTAACTTCTATTCCGTTGGCGCGTCTTGGCGCATCACCAACGAGCCCTTCATGCAAAATGTTGACTTTGTAGACCGCTTGAAGCTCCGCGCTTCTTACGGTGAAGTTGGTAACGATGACCTCGGAGACTTCTTCCTCTCTCAGCCGCGTTACGCGCTCTCCTCTAACGCCGGTAACCCCGCCATCCTGTTCTCCACGATCGGTAACCAGCTCCTACAGTGGGAAACCATTGAGAGCTTTGATGTCGCCTTAGAATTCACTTTGTTTGACAATTTCTTGGACGGCTCCATCGAGTACTACCGGAGAAACTCTTCAGACCTCCTCTACGATCTGCCCATCGCGCTTAGTAACGGTGCTAACGCATTCCCCGCCAACATCGGTGATATGTACAACTCTGGCATCGAGTTGGGCCTGACCGCTAATGTGGTTACTACTCCTAACTTCAGGTGGTCGATTTCAACTACAGCCTCCACCTTCAAAAACGAGATCACTAGCCTCCCTAACCCATTCATCAATGGCTCTAAGCGTTGGGACGAAGGACGCTCTAGATTTGATTTCTACCTACTCCATACTGCGGAGGTTGACCCCATGACGGGAGACCAGTTGTTCTTCAAATACGAACTTGATGATGACGGCAACAGCGTGCCAGTATTACTGGAAGACGGAACGCAGGAAACTACCAATGACTGGCAGGACACCGAGCGCGCGTACACTGGCGCAAGCTCTATTCCTGATGTGTTGGGCTCTGTGTCTACTAGTCTGAACTACAAAGGAATCTCCCTCAACGTATTGTTGAACTACGGTATAGGAGGAGACATCCTAGACAACGGCTACTCTGCCATGATGCACGCTGGTACTTACGGGCGTTCTTACCACCCCGACATCCTGAACGCATGGCGCGCACCTGGAGACATCACTGATGTGCCAAGACTAGAAAACGGTAGCCCCAACCTCGTACTGACGCAGTCTACTCGGTTCCTGACGGATGCTTCGTTCTTGGCTTTGCGCAACGTAAACATTGGCTACACCTTCGGCAACGACCTCACGGATAGAATCGGCCTTGGTGACCTGCGCGTATCTCTTACCGGAGAAAACCTATTGCTTAAGACTGCACGCGAAGGCCTCAACCCGCAGTACAACCTTGGTGGTACACCCGCAGGAAACGACTTCAACCCATCGCGGATCATCTCTGTAGGACTGAACGCAAACTTCTAAAAACACCGTGTGTAACAGATAGTAGGCACTTCCCGTCTCTTTTATTGCTCGTTGTATAGAGTGGTGGTAGAGACAGGAAGACCTACCATCTATTATCCATCTTTAAAATTGATAATAATGTCTTATATCAAATATTCATTTCTAATCTTCGCAATGGTGGTGATGGCCTCTTGCGAAAAAGATTTCTTAGAAACACGGCCAACCGATGCCATTGCCGCAGCGGATGCTCTTGCTACAGAAGCAAACATGGCCTTGGTCATCAACGGTATGCACCGTACGATGTACGCCCAGTCTCAGACAGTACTCCCCGGTGGTACTGCAGTTGCTAGTACTGCTAGAGCCAACGAACACTACTGGGTTCCGCTAGGCGATAACCTCGCCGGAGGCTTGATCCATAGTGCTAACGCCAACAACCTTGGCTGGAGAGATCAGGCGCAGTGGGTTTCCCATACCGACCAGACTTCTCTGACTGTAGAGATCCTTTGGTACCACCGTTACAACATCATCACGAACGCGAACTCCATCATCAACGTCATCAATGAAGGTACACTTCCAATGACGCCGGGGCTGCGCGAAATCGCTGGCCAAGCCTACGCTTACCGTGCTTACGCTTACCTCTCCTTGGTGCAGCACTATGCAAAGGGCTACCTGATCGGTAACCCGAGCTCGGACCCTGGGGTGCCGATCTTGTTTGCTTCAGAGGCTCCCTTTGAAAGCGGACCACGAGCGACCGTTCAGGCCGTTTACGACCAAATCAACTCCGACCTTGACGCCGCGATCATGAACTTTGAAGAGGCAAGTGCGCGCCCATCGGGTAGTGCGTTTGACAAAGCAAACCTCAACATCGATGTCGCATGGGGCCTGAAAGCCAGAACTGCACTCGCTACCGGAGACTGGGCTACCGCTGCGCAGGCTGCCGTCAATGCACGCGCTGATTACCCAATCATGGGAGAAGCCGACTGGAAGTCTGGATTCAATACTACACTGCTCGATGAAGTACTATGGGGCAGCAACGTGATTACGACCGAGACTACTTTCTTCCGTTCTTACTTCTACTTGGCATCTAACACCTTCAATGGTAGCCAAGTAAGAAACAACCCTAAGATCGCTGACCGTAGGCTAGTTGATGCTATCCCAGACACAGACTACAGAAAAGACGTGTTTCTGATTGATGCACCTAACACGAACCTCTCCGCCTCAAACGGAGTTGGTGGTTGGGCCAACAACACGAACCCGCTCTACACTACGGAAGAAGAGTTCAACGCAGCAAGAGCAGCACTGGAAACTGCTTGGGGCTGGACCTCACGGCACAACGCTCACCCTTACATGCACGTAAAACTGCGCCAGAAGGTACCGGGAGGCATCGAGCCTGATGACATCATCTACATGCGGTCTTCCGAGATGTACTTGATTGAAGCAGAAGCGAAGCTGATGATGGGCGACCTTTCCGGTGCGCAAGAAGCCCTTCGCCCACTGGGCGAAGAGCGCGACAGTGCTTACGACGTAACTGCGTTCGATACAGAGGCCGCATTTATGGACCACATCAAATTCCAGCGTGGTGTTGAGCTTTGGGGCGAAGGTTTCCTTTTCCAAGACAAGATCCGTTGGGACGACCCCATCGATCACGCCGCTGACGGCGGTTCCGGAGCATCTCAAGTACTGTACCAAAACGGCTATGCGCAAGAGCGCCCGTCGGTGAACAATGCTTGGGTTTTCAAAATCCCTCAGTTGGAGATTGATGCTAACCCGAACATTGGCCCAGGTGACCAGAACCCTTAATTGGTGCTGCCCATGAATTTGAGGCGCAACCGCCCTGTTCTATCTTGAGCGGAAGAAGCTATCCCGAACTTTGGCAACGCCAGGGTTCGGGATACTTGTTTTAAGTGGACCTTTCATTGCACCTGCGTCCGCGCCAGAAAACCCTTAAATTGCGTTCCATCAAAAACAAAGAAGCCAATGACCCGCTCCACCTTCTTCAAATCTCTGGCCGCCGGAACAATCGGCCTGCCACTCTTCCTGCGCCTAACCGGCGGCGAAGGCCACGCCCAAACCGAAGCTGCCACCGTAAGTGGACAGCGGTTCGACTGGAAGATGGTGACCACCTGGCCCCCCGGCTTTCCTGTACTTGGCGAAGGCTGCCAGATGCTGGCAGATATGTGCCGAACGATGTCTGGCGGGCGGCTAAACATCACCGTCTACGGCGGTGGCGAGCTGGTTCCGGCCCTACAAGCCTTCGATGCTGTTCGCCAAGGCGCGGCAGAAGTTGGGAGTGGTTGTGCTTATTACTGGGCGGGTAAAGCGCCTGCTGCGCAGTTTTTTGCCGGGTTCCCCTTCGGCCTGAACGCCCAGCAAATGAACGCTTGGCTCCTCAGTGGCGGCGGGATGGAACTCTGGCGGGAGCTGTATGCGGAGTACAACCTCGTGCCTTTCGCAGGCGGAAACACCGGCGTTCAGATGGGAGGCTGGTTCAACCGGCGCATTGATTCAGTTGAGGACTTCAAGGGGCTAAAAATGCGTATGCCGGGCCTTGGTGGCCGGGTACTTGAACGCCTTGGTGGAACCCCCGTGTTGCTTCCCGGAGGAGAGCTGTATACTGGCCTCGAACGCGGCATTATTGACGCGACGGAGTGGGTTGGGCCGTACCACGACTACATCATGGGCTTCCACGAAATCGCGAAGTATTATTACTCCCCGGGCTGGCACGAGCCGGGTACGAACTTCGAGTTCTTTATCAATAAAGAGAAGTACGAGGAGCTACCGGAAGACCTTCAGAAAATCTTCGAAGTCGCTACACACTACATCAACCTCTACACCCTCTCCGAACTAGAGGCCCGCAACGGCGAGTACATGGAAAAACTTCGCGCTATTGATGGCCTAACAATTACGACTTTCCCCAAAGAGCTGATTGATGCGGCTCGCATCGCTGCGGATGAAGTGATCAGGGAATACGCCGAGTCTGACCCATTCGCCCAAAAGGTCTACGCATCGATTCAAGATTTTCAACGAAAAGCTGGGCCTTGGGCAAAGATGACGGAGTCGGTCTTTTACGGAGAAATGATGAACTGAACCGTTTACTTCTTCCGAAAGTCCGTACAACATCGTACCTTAAGCGCTACCAAAATCGGCTGCCTAAAGCCATACTCTGGTACGCACATATTTAGAGTAACCAATAAACCAACACCCAAACATGCGCAAGCACTCCGTAAGATGGCTTCTGCCATTCCTGCTCTTGTTCCCGGTACTTTCCTGGGGGCAAGACGACCGCCCACCCGTAACCAGGGCTTATTTCATCAACAATGCCTACGTGGTTCAGGAGCCTGGTAAGGTGATTGACCTTGGTGCCGTTATCATCCGTAATGGCCTCATTGAGGCTGTTGGCAAGGACTTGAAGGCTCCGCTAGACGCCAAGACGCTGGAAGGCGATTCGCTCTACGTTTATGCAGGCTTCATCGAGGGCCTCTCTCATACCGGCGTACCGAAGCCCAAGCAACCAGAGCGCGGCAGCCGCCCACAGGTGAAAGACCCTGGTAACCCGCCCAACGACGTAGCTGGCATCCAGCCGGAGCGCTCTGTTACGGAAATGCTGAAGGCCGACGATAAATCGGTCGCTGATATGCGTAAACTTGGCTTTACCGCTGCCCACGTTGTCCCTTACGGCGGAATGCTGCCAGGGCAAGGTGCCATCGTATTGCTTGACGGAGACAACGGGAAAGAGATGGTGCTACGAACCAATACCTCCTTGTACTCCACCTTCCAAGGCGGACGGCGAGTATACCCCGCCACCACCATGGCCATCATGTCTAAGTACCGCGAACTGTACCGCCAGGCCGAACAGGTGAAGGGCAACATGAGCAAATACTCTACCAACGCCCGTGGCATGAACCGACCAGAATACGACGAAGTGCTAGAGGCTTTCTTCCCTGTAATCGATAAAAAGATGCCCGTCTTCTTTGAAGTGGACGACATCAAGGAAGTACATAGAGCAATGGGCCTGGCTAAAGAACTTGGTTTTAACCTCGCGCTGGCCGAAGTTAGCAGAGGCCAACTGGTAATGGAAAAACTGAAAAGCACCGGCGCTTCCGTCTTGCTAACCATGGATTTGCCGAAGGCAAAGAAAGAGGACGGAAAGGGTGAAAGAGGACAAGGTAGAAGAGGAAAAGGAAAAGGCGAGAAGGCCAAGCCCAACTCCGGCAAAGCCGAAAAGAAAGAAGGCGACAAAAAGATGTCTCCTGAAAAGAAAAAGATGATGGCGAAGGCCGCCGCTCGCCGAGACGCCTCCCGCAAGGAACTCGAAGAACAAGCAGCAATGTTTGCCAAAAACGGCATCCCCTTCGGCTTCTCTACACTGAACGTGAAGCCTACTGAAGTTCGCGCCCACCTAGGGCGGATGATTAAGGCCGGGCTGACGGCAGACCAAGCCCTCGCCGCCCTCACCACTGCCCCCGCCAAAATGCTCGGTATCGACCAAATGGCCGGCACAGTAGAAGAAGGCAAGATCGCCAACTTGGTAGTAACGGATAAGCCCTACTTCGAGGAAGGCGCCAACGTCCGCTACGTCATTGTAGACGGTAAGCCCCACGAGTACGAAGTCAAGAAGAAGAAAAAGAAAGGCCCATCAGACCCTAGCGCAGTCGTTAAGGCTGCTGGCGAGTGGGCCGTCACCATCAAGGTGCCCGGCCAAACGACGGAAGGAACCTTGACCATCACTGGCGAAGCTGGGAGCTACGAAGGTACCTTCACTTCTGACGACGGAGAATCACGCTCACTATCTGACGTAGCCCTCGACGGCAACAACCTGACCTTTGGCTCAAAATTTGAGGCTGGCCCCCAAACGATCAGCCTAGATTTTGACCTCACCATCGCTGGCGACGACATCGAAGGCTCCGTTAAGGTTGGCAACTTTGGCTCCTTTGAGGTAGAAGGCAGCCGAACACCGGAGTAACGGGAAGTACGAGCGTAACAAGCATCCCCGTCTCCCTTGCCTTGCTCCCCCTTTGGGGGCTGGGGGGCTTCCCAACATAATTCAACATTCATTCACGCTTTGGAAAATACCAGCATGAAAAAATATAATATACTTTTCCTTCTACTTTTTATAGTGGCGGCAAGCTTGCCAGCTCAAACAGAAAAAGGCAGCATCCATATTAAAAACGCCACCGTTATCACGATTACCGATGGGATAATGGAGAACGCAGACGTTGTCGTTACCGACGGCAAAATCACCGGCATCGGCAAGTCACTAAGCACGCCCAAGGGCGCTAAGGTGGTAGACGCTACCGGCAAGTTTGTGATGCCTGGTATCATTGACGCCCACTCCCACATCGCCCTCGATGCCGTTAATGAAGGCACTAACATCGTTACCGCCGAGGTAGAAACCGGCGATGTGATTGACCCGCTAGATGTAGGCATCTACCGCGCCTTGGCCGGTGGCGTAACCGCCACCCACGCCATGCACGGATCGGCCAACGCCATTGGCGGCCAATGCGAAACCATCAAGCTCCGCTACGGAACTTACGACCCCGACGAACTCAAGATGGAGGGCGCGCCGCGTACCATCAAGTTCGCCCTCGGCGAAAACCCAATGCGTGTCCACGGAGAAGGCAACCGACTTCATGCCCGCACACGTATGGGTATCGAGCAGGTCTTCCGCCGCGCATTCTCCGAAGCCAGAGACTACATGGCCGCTCAGGATGATTACGCCAAAACGAAAGCCTCCAACCCACAGGCCGTAGAACCTATGTACGACCGCCGGATGGAAGCACTCGCCGACATCCTCCGGGGAGACATCATCATCCACTGCCACTCTTACCGGGCCGATGAAATCCTGATGCTCATGAACGTCTGCAAAGACTTCGGCGTCAAACGCCTCGTATACCAACACGTCAATGAAGGCTTCAAAGTCGCGCCCGAACTCGCTGAGTTCGGGGCGATGGCTTCCGTCTTCGCAGATTGGTGGGCGTACAAGTTCGAGGTATACTACTCCACGGCCTACAACGCCGCCATCCTGACCCGCAACGGCGTAGTAACCTCCATCAATTCCGACTCCGGAGACTACATCCGCCACCTCTACCACCAAGCAGGAAAAACCCAACGCTACGGCCAACTGACCGACAACGAAGCCCTCCGCCTCATCACCCTCAACCCCGCCATCCAGCTGGGCATCGAGGACCGCGTAGGCTCACTTGAAAAAGGAAAAGACGGCGACATTGCCATCTTCAACGCCCACCCGCTTTCCGTTTACGCCATCCCGCAGATGACGATCGTTGACGGTATAGTCCGTTTCGACATCAACGAAGACAACAACGACATGCGCCTCTCCGTAGACCCAGAAAACGAAGACGCCATGATGCTTGACTATGACCACGACCACCGCTGTATGGAGGGTACGGCCGAACAATTGTTCAAGCACTAAGCCATTCTTAGCTCCAAATTTTAAAAACCGCTCAGCGTAAGAGCCTGCCCTCGACTAAGTCGGAGACGTCTCTGCCGACGAGCTAAAACACAGAATCAATGCGATTCAATAAATATATAATCCTTTGCTGCCTCGTCTGCCTATTCACGGTGGGCCAGCTTTCTGCCCAGGTGGTGGGTAAGGCAACCAAAGGGGCGTTTCTACTGAAGAACGCCAACATCGAAACCATCACTAAGGGGGCCGTAAAGGGCGACCTATTGATCGAAGACGGTAAGATCACCGGTATTGGGGGGGCGGTTACCGCCCCAGCCTCCGCTAAGGTGATCGACTGCTCGGGCAAGACCATCTACCCTGGCTTCATCGACATGGGCACAACCCTCGGCCTGGTAGAAGTGAACTCCGTTTCGTTGACCAACGACAACAACGAAATCGGAGAGGTGAAGCCGCACATGGAGGCCCTTACGGCCGTGAACCCCAGCTCGGTAGCCATACCCGTTACGCGGGTGAGCGGCGTTACTACGGTGATTGCGCAACCAAGTGGAGGGCTTATCTCCGGCACTGCATCCCTGATTAACCTCGTTGGCTACTCGCCGGATGAAATGTACGCTGGCTTCCGGGCTATCCGCCTCAACTTCCCTTCTTCAGGTGCGCGCGGTCGTCGGGACCGCAGAAGTACAGAAGACCGCAAAAAAGACGAGCAGAAAAAACTCAAGCAGCTCAATGACCTTTGGGAGGAAGCAACACTCTTCACCAAAATCATGGACGCCAAAAGCAAAGACGCCAGCATCCGCCAAGCGTATAACCCTACATTGGAGGCTATGGTGCCAACCATCAAAGGCGAACAGCCAGTGCTGGTGGAAGTCAACCGTGAAAGCGACATTCTTTCCGCCCTGAAATGGATCAAAGACAACGAAATCAAGGCGATCCTGACGGGTGTTGCGGAAGGCTGGCGCGTTGCCGACCAGATCGCGGAGTCTGGTGTGCCGGTAGTGACTGGCCCGGTCATCAGCATCCCGACGAGGGGCTCGGACCGTTACGACCGCGCTTACGCCAACGCGGGCGCGATGAAGAAAGCTGGCGTAACTGTCGCGATTCGTACCAACCAGACCGAGAACGTTCGTGACCTTCCGTTTCATGCTGCTTTTGCGGCGGCTTACGGCATGGGCCGCGAGGCTGCGTTGGAAGCCATCACTATCGTGCCTGCGCGCATGATGGGCTTGGAAAGCGAGTTGGGCTCATTGGAAGTTGGCAAGGTGGCGAACCTCTTCATCTGCGACGGCGACCCGTTTGAGACCAAAACCCAGATCGAGCAAGTATTCATTCAGGGCTGGGAAATCCCGATGAACAGCCGCCACTCCTTGCTGTACGATGAGTTTCTGGAGCGCAGCCCCGGGGTGAAAAACTAGGAGGCAGTATCAGAAGTAGAGATCACATGAGTCATCCCGAACTATTGGAATGAATGACCATGTTTTGCAGTTTTTGGTAAAACTTTTAGCGATCAGCATTCAGCATTCAGACAAAACTGCTCTGAAGGCTGTGCGCTGATCGCTTTTTTTGTACCATAACCCCGTTGTATAAATAAGAGGGAACGCCCCCAAAACGACCCATAGTTCGAGGATCACTAATGTTTGTTTATAGTGGCGCGGCCGCAGGTGCAGGGGAGGGTAGAGGCACCGGGCTCCCCCGCAGAGAAGATTGGTTCCCACCCCCTAGGCTGTCTAATCTGCCTATGTTAGTCCGCTACGGGTTTTTACCCTGAAAATGCGAAGCGTTTCCCTTAAAAGCCCCTCTCCGCCGAGCCGGAGGCGAGGCTTGTTGGAGAGTAGGTATGTTTGCTCCTGCTGGCGTAAGGTCTTGCGTTTCAGCGAAAAAACCAAGAACTTCGAGAGGTAACTAAACTACATCTCTGATGGATGCAAA
>CALEDI010000194.1 GCA_937949535.1 uncultured Lewinella sp.
TTCTACCTCAAGAAATTTGATCAAGCTATCGAAATTGCTGCTGGATTGCACAACTTCAGAGTGACCAGAAGGCAAACTACGTATGCGCGTGCCTTAGATCGTGTGCGCGTGAATTTGAAAAACTAACTAACATATCCTCTAGTGAACAATATTTAAACCGGGCTGCTTGGGCAATGCCGTTTGAACGATATAAGATGGTTCTTTATCAGCATCATCCACAACTTTGCAAGTAGTTCCGGTTAGCGGTAAAGACTGAGTGAATGCTTTGGTCTTGCTATCAAAAACCCATAGGCTTCCATTAGTTTGCCTTCCCACCCGCAGCCAAATACGCTGATCTTCGTCTTGATAAAAAGCTTGGTAAGGTTCTTGATGCTGTGGGGTGGTATACGCTACAAACACTTCTTCCTCACGATGGTAAACTACAAGCCCCGTTTGCGTGGTGAACCACAAATCTCCCGTCTCATCTTCGTAACACTTGCTAGTGACCCTATTGTCTGGCAGAGACGTAGCTATTGCTGATTGGTGCCGGTAAGAAAGTATATTATGACCATCAAACCGGAGCAACCCATCCTCGGAACCAATCCAAACATAATCCCGAGAATCGCGGAAAAAGAAGTATGCTTCTGAAAGTGGTATACCATCTTCCTCCGTAAGCTTGTGGAAAAAAAAGTCGGACGATTGGCCAACACAAGTTGAAGAGGTACTGAAGAGAAAAACGAGAAGAAGGAGAAGGGAGGTTCTCATACTGATGTGAAGGTGATCTGTTTTGGTTTTATCGGCATACTTACGAACTACTACTTTCGTTCTCCCAAGGGTTGATGTATGGGTCCCGATCAAAGCTTACCGCACTGCGGGCCACTGCACCCCGGCTCAACATTCTATTGGCGTTAATAGCCAAACAATGCCCTGGGCAAGGCAAATTGCTTAAGACGACCCTAAGTTCAGTGTTAGGATCAAAGGGAGCATTTGCTTTCGCTTCGCTGCGTGCTACGGCTAGGAAGGTATTGGCTTCGTATTTAGTAGGAAAGGGAAACAATTCGGGGACCTCTGACTTTATGGGATTTAAAGGAGCGATAAACAGGCTGATGCCTTGAGCCTCTGGGGCAGAGAGCAAGTTATTGACCATAGCTTCACTAAAAAAGGCAGTAAGAAAGGTATCCGTAGTAACTTCTTTTTTAACCTCAATTCTGCTCAATTTATCTGCCTGTAGAGAGACTCCAGGGTTTTTGACACGCATAAAGATGGGGTCTTTTGTCAATGGATTAGCGACCAATCCGTTCATTTCGTTCGCATCAAAACCGTCAGCTTTGGTGCCACAAGCAACTAAGCTTGTGCGGCCTTTTTCTCGGGCCTCTTTACCCGCCAGATATATCCGAATTCCGGCGCTCAGAATAGAACGATCTAGCATAGTGCGCAGGTCGGCACTTTTAAAAAAGCCTAGTGGTTGTTGGCCGTTTAGTGCCAGAGATGACAATTGCGCTTGATTTAGCTGCGCCAGGCCGGTGTGGGTTGCATTGTAAAGACTCATTGATCTGTAATTTGTAGCGTTTAGAGATGGGCGTAAAATAGATTGGGCTGCCACTTTATATCTCCCCCGACAAAGACTTCCGAATCACCTCCGCCTTAGAGTTCACCTCCAGGGCACGGTAAATCCGCTTGATGTGGTCGCGGACGGTGTCAATGGAGATTTCAAGCTTGTCGGCGATCATTTTGTAGCTCAGTCCGTCGACGAGGGCGTCAACGATCTGGTGCTGGCGAGGGGTGAGGGTATCGCCTTCCTTCGCTGCCTTGGGCATGAAGTGGCCAGCGATTTTGCGGGCAATAGACGGCGACATGTACGAGCCGCCCCGGTGGACCACGAAGAGGGCTTCCTGAATTTTCACCAACGAGGTCCGCTTCGAAATGTAAGAGCAAGCACCAGCACACAGTGCCTTGAAAATCTTCTCCTCCTCCTCGAAGGTGGTCAGCATCACGATGTCTGCCTCAGGGAATTTCTGGCGGATGTGACGGATGCCTTGCAGGCCAGACATCCCCGGCAAACCGATGTCTAAAAGCACTAAGTTAACGTCTAAATCAATAGAACTGGTGACTTGCTCCAGAAAATCTTCTACGCTGGTAGCGACTAAATTGACAGAAATGGCCGGGTTTGCACTAAAATAACCCTGTAAGCTTTCGCGAATAACGGGTTCATCTTCGATGAGGCAGAGGTTGATGTTTTCCATACACACAAAGTAAGGGGCAGGAACGGAACGCGGAGACTACATCTTCATGTGGAGGCCTTCTTATGTCGGTAAGACCCTCCACATCAAAATGTGGACAAACGCCTTCACTCCTCCCCCCAACTTTGCATCAACAAATCGGTGCAGACACTACCAGTTTTACACCGATCAGTTTTTCATCACCTGCGAGTGGCTATAAGTCATCCTCCATACCACCGCACCAAATTATTCAACATGAAATTCTTATTGAAACTCACCCTTTTTGTAGCCTTTTTCACTTTCGGCTCCCTAGCTGTCCAAGCACAGGAAGCAGACAAGACTACCACCTACCACGTTCACGACTACTTCACGGTCCCTCCCGGCGGCCGCGCCGACTACCTAGCCATGGAAAAGGTCTGGAAGAAAGTTCACCAGGCCAACATCAAGGCCGGCAAATACGTCAACTGGGAACTAACCGGTATACTGATGCCTGGCAACGGTGCCGGTGCTTACAACTACGTTACCCGGACCAGCGTGAGGGGCGAAAAAAACCTCGCCGCACTCCTCAGCGGCGATTTCTATAACGCCAACCCCGCTGATATCCTGACGGACGATGAAATGGCCATTTATAAGAAAACGGGCACGTTTCGTTCTTTTGTGAAGCAGGAAGTGTACACGGCACCTCACGTCTTGCCTGCGGCAGATTGGGACAAAGTGAAAGTCGCCGTCCACAATCACTTTGACTTCCCGGAAACCGGCAGCCGCAGCGCCCACATGAAGACCGAAAAAGACATCTGGGACCCCGTACACGCCGCCCGGATCAAAGACGGCAAAATGCTTGCTTGGGTCGTTGGAGCCAAAGTACTGCCTTGGGGCGCCAACGAGCCGTTTCATGACGTAACCGTAGACCTCTACGAAAGCCTAGAAAGCTACCTCACCAACAGCAGCCCCATGCCTTACTTCGAGAAAGTCCATGCCGGAAAAGACATCGACAAAATGCTGGACCAGACCAAGGCGGCGGCAACCCTCGTTAAATCGGAAGTGCGCCTAATACTTGATACTTCTCGCTGGTAACAAACCATTGCTTTATCATCATACCGGCCTGTCTCTTTTGGGGCAGGCCATTTTTTTGCGCGGCCGCAGGATGCAAGCAACCGTTTTAAAAACCGGATTATTTGCCTTGTTCATCGCTCTTCGCGCCCCTTGCACCTGCGGCCGCGCCCTAAAAAGCAGCTACGCACGAAACTACCAAACCCTTAAAACGTTAGCCCAGTAAGTTTACAACCCAAAGACCCGAAAACCTACCCATTCAAAGACAAATTCACTCTTGCACGAACTCAAATTTCTCAACCGCTTTTTCTGGAAATACCGCTGGCGGATGCTGCTGGGTATCATATTTATTTGCGCCTCCAACTATTTTCGGGTACTGCAACCGCAGGTGGTCCGGGAAGCCTTGGACCTCGTGATTGAACAGGTGAACACCTACCGGATGTACGACGGTTTTGAACTGGGCAACGACTACTTTGGCGTACTGAGCTACAGCCTGATGGTCTTCGGTGCCATCGTGTTATTGCTCGCTATTTTAATGGGAATTTTCCTGTACCTAACGCGGCAAACCATCATCGTGATGAGCCGCCTGATCGAGTACGACCTCCGCGAAGTGATCTACGACCACTACCAAGAACTGAGCCTCGATTTTTATAAGCGCAACAACACCGGCGACTTGATGAACCGCATCACGGAAGACGTGAATAAAGTACGGATGTACATCGGCCCCGCCGTGATGTACCTCGCCAACTTGGTTTCCACGATCCTGTTCGTGGTTTTTTCCATGATCGCCGTCTCCCCTACCCTTACGCTTTATACGCTCATCCCTTTGCCGTTGCTGGCCATCAGTATTTACTACGTTAGCAACCTGATCCATACCCGATCTACCTTCATCCAGCAACAACTCTCGAAACTGACGAGTACGGCGCAGGAAGTGTTCAGCGGTATTCGGGTAGTGAAATCTTACGTCCGCGAAAAGCAGCAGGTAAACTACTTCGCCAAAGAAAGTGACCAGTATAAAGACATGAGTATGGGCCTGGCGAAGATCGACGCTTGGTTTTTTCCCCTCATGGTTTTCATGGTAGGTGCCTCAACGATTCTGACCGTCTACGTCGGTGGTTTACAGGTCGTGAACGGCAGCATTTCGGCGGGCAACATCGCCGAGTTTGTCATCTACGTCAATATGCTTACTTGGCCGGTGACGGCCATCGGGTGGATTGCGAGCATCGTGCAGCAAGCCGCCGCCAGCCAAAAACGCATCAACGAATTTCTGGAAACGAAGACCAGCATCACGGACCCCCTACCCGACGACCGCCACGAGATCAAGGGCGACATCGCTTTCGAGAACGTCTCCTTCGTCTACCCCGACACGGGCATCAAGGCGATCAACAACGTGAACTTCCACCTCAAGGCAGGTGAAAAGCTGGCCATCATCGGCCGTACCGGCTCCGGCAAAACAACCGTTGCCGACCTCCTGCTGCGGATGTACGACGTCACCGATGGCCGGATTTTGGTGGATGGCAAAGATATTCGGAAACAGGGATTGGCCAATCTCCGGCAGAAGATCGGTTACGTTCCGCAAGACATCTTCCTCTTCTCCGACAACATCCACAACAACATCGCCTTCGGCGCTAGCACCAACCCAACCCGCGAAGAGGTAGAAGCCTTCGCCGGCCACGCCGCCGTACGCGAAGACATTGAAGGCCTCACCCTTGGTTTTGACACGATGGTTGGCGAGCGCGGCGTCACGCTTTCCGGCGGGCAAAAGCAGCGCGTCAGTATTGCCCGCGCCCTCATCAAAAAACCAGATATCATCCTGCTCGACGACTGCCTCAGCGCTGTCGATACCAACACCGAACAGCAGATCCTTGGTTACTTCAACGAAGCCCTTCAAGACAAAACGGCCATCATCATCACCCACCGCATCTACGGCCACCTCAAGTTCGATAAAATCATCGTACTCGAAGACGGCGGCATCGCCGAGATGGGTACACACGAGGAGTTGCTCGCCAACGGTGGGTATTATTCTGAGATTGTTGAGCGGCAGATGGCGGAGGAGGTGGTGGTGGAGTAGTAAGGGGGTTAAGGGTTAAGGGAATGAAGGGCTGAAGGGAAAGGGATTTATAGGTTTCCAACCCCAGTTCGTGGGGAAAAAAGCAACAACTTGGTTTGCAATTAGTATTTTAGCAACTACTTAAACCTACGACCATGAAGACTTTCAAGAGTACCGTACTTACCTCTTTTTTCCTTGCAGGCTTACCCGCTTCAATCGCTTTACTCCTCCATTTCGGTGGTGCTATTCAGATTCCTTCGGAGGGCTTTGTCTCAGTTTCTTTTTGTGTAGGGATTCTCGTCTACAACTACCTCTCTACGATGGTGTACCTGTTTATGGCCAACCGTACTGAGATTGAGGACGAGCGTGTAGACACGGTGCCATTGCGTTAGGCCTCATCATAAAACACACCTGTAACAAGGGCTTGGCATGGATCAACTACTCCAAGAAATCAAAGGCTGCACCGTCTGCGCTCCGCACCTCCTTGATGGGGTAAACCCAGTCATGGCGGCGCACAAAGAGAGTAAGGTTGCCATAATTGGCCAGGCACCGGGCAGCATTGTTCACAGAACAGGCATCCCGTGGGACGATAAAAGCGGAGACCGATTGCGTGAATGGCTTGGGGTTGATAAAGACACGTTTTACGACGCTAAGAACTTTGCCATCATCCCGATGGGTTTCTGCTACCCCGGCAAAGGGAAGTCGGGAGACTTGCCCCCTCGGCCGGAGTGTGCTCCGCTGTGGCACAAGCCACTGCTGGCTGGCCTAGAAAACCTTCAGCTGACCCTCCTGATTGGGAGTTACGCACAGGCCTACTACCTAGGAAACCAGAAACAACGGACGCTGACCGAGACCGTTAAGCACTACCAGTCTTATCTGCCAACTTACTTGCCCTTACCGCACCCCTCGCCCCGCAACAACATCTGGTTGAAGAAAAACGAATGGTTTACGGAAGAGGTATTGCCGACCCTGAAGAAGAGCATTGCTAAGGTGATGTAACGGTCATTAACCTCCCATCCCCTACCTTCGTCAGCAAACTATTCCCCTTGCCGGCTTTGAAGCTTTCCAGAAAAATTATCTCCCTCCTTTGTTTGTTGTTGCTTCCCGTCCTTTCGGTTAGGGCAGAAACGCCTGTGGAGGCGCGTGCGGCGCACATCATGGAGGTTGCAGACTCGTTGGTGAAGGTTCGGTTGGCGCTGTTTGACCAGTCCATCATGGAGCACCGTTTTGACAAAGCGGTGAAACGGCGTATTGAGAACTACGTGGGGAACTGGAGCCACGCTACGGCGCGGGTTTTGGCGCGCTCTGCGCGCTTTTTTCCCATTTTCGAGGAAGAGCTTGCGGCGAAGGGGATGCCCCTTGGCCTCAAATACGTAACCATTCAGGAGAGCGCACTGCGGCCCTACGCCACCAGCCACGCCGGAGCGGGAGGACTGTGGCAACTCATGCCAGGGACGGCCCGAGAGCACGGCCTTACGGTAGAAGACTACCTCGATGAGCGGCTGGACCCAGAACTGGGTTGCGCGGCGGGTTTGGAGTACCTCCAGATCCAGTACGACCGCTACGAAGATTGGGCGCTGGCGCTGGCGGCCTACAACTGCGGCCCGGGCAACGTCAATAAAGCCCTGCGCCGCGCTGGTGGGCGAGACAAAAGCTACTGGCAAATTCGTCGTTTTTTGCCTAAGGAGACGCGCAACTACCTGCCCAACATCATCGCTGCGGCCTACGTGGTGGCCTTCCACCACCTACACGATGTACCCGCCGCACCGATGGACCTTGACCTTCAGATCACCGAAGCGGTCACGGTTTACCGGAGGCTAAGCCTCCACCGCGTTGTTCAGGTTACGGGCCTGCGGCCCGATGTAGTGATTGAGCTCAACGCCCAGTACCTCAAGGGGTACCTGCCGGGGCTACCGGGAGGCCACCGTTTGCGGCTTCCCAAGCGGGTGATGCCAGCCATGCTCGAATACCTCGCCCTGCATCCTGCGGCCGCGCCCGAAACCAACGCAGACCTCCCCTGGGCAAGCCCACGCCTACACAAGGGCGAACTTAGTTCAGAACGGTACTATAGCCAGTACCGAGGCACTCCCAATAGCCAAGACACGACGCTGCGGCAGGTGGCGGGCAATTTCCAAATCCCCGTAGACCAACTCGCCATTTGGAGCAACTTGGGAGAGTTTGACAGCCTCGCACACACCGAGGAAGTCATCTTTTACAACGTCGATGTGTACCGCCCGTACGACCCGCGCGATCGGGATACGCCCCCCGCCGCGCCGCAGGTAGCAACAATGCCTCCTACCCCAATTCGCATCCCGAACCGGAAAGTCGTGAATAGGTTACCGGAGGTGAAGGCGGAGCTACAAACGGAGAAAAAGAAGGCGGGCCTCCGTGATATACTTAGGTCTTGGTTTTAGTGTGTTGTTCTCCCATCCCTAAAACAGCTTTTCACCTTCCGAAGGAAGCCAGGTCATCGCCTCCAACAACAACGTCTGCCGTGTCATTGGCTAATTCTTCCGTGTCAGCGCCCGGAGAGGGCGGAAGACAAAGCAAGGCAAGGTCTAGGTGCGTCCCCGTGAAGATGTTGCGGTCTACGTTGCCCCGAATACCGGGCAGTTGGCCCCGGTCGGTGTATTGCCAAAAGGCGTAGGTTCGGCCGCAAACCGTGACGGGCTCGTCTGCGTCGTAGCGAGCGAGCCAGAGGGGATAGTCGTCGAACTGCCCCGCGAGGAAGCGGTTGTAGAAGTTTTGGCCGGTATAGAGGATGGGTTTCACGCCGTAACGGATTTCCATCATTTCGGCGAGGCGTGTGACGCGCAATACGAGTTGTTTGGTAGATAGTTTGCCCCGGTCTTCGACGTCGATGACGGGAGGGAGGTCTCCGGGAGCAAGCTGGACGGTATTGAAGAAGTTGCGGGCCTGTTGCTCGGCCTTTACTTCGGGGCGGAAGAAGTGGTAAGCCCCTCTACGCATTCCGGTTTTGCCTGCTAGCGTCCAGTTGACGAAGAATGCCTTGTCTTTTAGCTCCTTCCCTTCGGTGGCTTTGATGAAGGCGAAGTCGTGGCCATCATTAGCCAGTTCGTCCCAGTCAATAGCGCCCTGGTAGTGGCTCACGTCGATGCCAGACACTTCGTAGCGGTGTGCAGCATCGGGGCCATCGGGCAAGCAGGAAGTCATTGCCAGCAATGGCAACAACAAAACCAAGAATTGAAAGAGATTACTTTTGATGTTCAGGGGGCTATTATGGTGGCAAGATAGGGGTTTTGGCTGGGCCGAATTGTCGTTTAACGGTTGTTTAGGGTTTTCTTTAGGGATGCAGTTCCTAAAACAACGTCCCCTGCTCCCCAAAGCTAAGTGGGTTTTCGAGGGCGAGCAACCGGCGTTTGAAATCTAGGCCATAGAAGTAACCTTGCAGATCGCCCGTTTTGGCGATCACTCGGTGGCAAGGTACGATGATGGCGATGGGGTTTCGGCGGTTGGCCTGGCCAACGGCTTGCATGCCTTTTGGCGCGCCAACTTTATCGGCGATGTACTGGTAGCTGCAGGTTCGTCCGTACCCGATTTGGGTGAGTTCATGCCAGACGGCTTTGTGGAAATCGGTTGCATCTCCCCAGTCGAACTCAAGCTCAAACTCCCGCAGTGCTCCGGCGAAGTAGGCTAGCAACTGCTCCGCAGCAGCTTTGATGTGCGGGTTGGTTGGGTAAGGAAGATTCTTTGGCGGGCTGGTATCCGTGAGGCGTACCTCCGTTAGCCCCCGATCGGTTGCCGAGATTTTGAACGTTCCGAAATCAGTATTGAGCCAATTGGAGTGCATAGGAAAAATGTTCATTGGCCTCTGGGCCGGGGACAAGGTAGCAAGCACTGGTTGAATTGTTGATGGTTTGGCATAGGTTGCACAATAATCAACAATTTACGTCAATAATTTAAATAATCAACAATTACTAAATACTTATTTAAAACTACTCCGCTAAGGTTGCTCGGTCTAATCAAACGCTCAAGAGGCCTTCGGCTGCGAGTCTTCCGCTGCGCAGGGCTGCGTCTAGGGAGCCGTTCAGCTGGTGGTCTCCGGCTAGGAAGATTCGGTCTGCTACTCGGCAGTGCGTGGGGTCGTGGCGGTAGGCTACGGGGCTTAGTTTGGGCAGCGACTGTGTTACGTCGTAGCGAGCCAAGAACTTCAGGCTGTCGTTGGGTAAGCGGCTGTGGCGGAGGAGGTCTTGCTCGGCTTGGCCGATGACGCTCTCTCGTATCATCATGTCGCGTAGGGTGACGGAGATGAGGGAGCCACCCTGCTGGTTCACCTTATAGCTCGGCGCTACTTCGTCGAGCACACAGAAGGTATTGATGAGGCTGGTGGGGTCGGAAACGAGGTTGATAAGTCGGTTTTCTTTCAGGCGGCGGTTGCTGTAGAAGTAGAGGTTCGTTGTCCCTTTCCATTCCGTTGGCGTCCCGGCGAGTTGGGGTAGGATTTGCTCAGGCGGGCAAGCGATGATGATGCCGCCGGGGGCGTCGACCTCCTGTCCGTCAGCAAGGGTAACCGTGGTACCTGATACATTACGGACGGGCGTGTTGCAGCGTATCTCCGTAGTCTTTAGTTGGCTAGCGAGTTGCTTCGGGATGGCCTCTATGCCGCCTGCGGGCAAGGCCGCGCTGCCCGCGCCAAACATCTTGAAGATGAAGCGGAACATTGCCGCCGGAGTGTGCAGCTCCCGCTCCAGAAAAATGCCCCCGAAAAAAGGACGAAAAAAACGCTCCACAATCTGTTCGCTGAACCCCAAGCTCCAGAGGTAGTCAATTGTTCGTACTTCGGCGTAGCCAGCAAAACAGTCTTCAATAGACTTAGTGCGCAGCTTGAAGCCCAACCGGGCTAGTTTAATTTTGTCGCTCAGCGTCCCGACCGCAGAGAGGGCCGAACGAACGATCTGGGCGGGCTCCCGCATGGGGTCTGCGAAGCGGAAGTGCATCTGTCGGGTATGAACGTGGCCGCCAGAGCGGAAAGTCTTCAACTTGAGGGCCTCTAGGTCTAGATAACGGTTTACCTCGGGGTATTCCGTTAGTAGAACTTGGAAACCTTGGTCGAGGAGAAAACCATCTACTTCGTCTGTTTTCAGCCTACCGCCTACCCTATCGGTTGCTTCCAGCAATAAAGGGCTAAAGCCCGCTTTTTCGAGTTCGATGGCGGCGACTAAGCCGGCGGCTCCGGCGCCGATGATGATGATGTTGGGGTGTGACACGGGGAAAGAGGAGTAAGCAGTAAAAGAGAAAATTCTCAACGAGGCGTATACCGGCGTTCAATGACGGTTCGCAAATATAGTAGATCAAGAACACCACAACACTAAGGCATATCCTTTTCCCCAATAAAGCGTTCTCTCCTAAATGAACGATACAATGTCTACCCCAACCTTCAAATACTTCCTAGAGCAATTCCCCGATCTTGAGCTGCCGCTCACCTTTAGCGAAGACACCGTACGAACCATCAGCCGAGAAACACCGCCGCTACCTACAGCATTGATCGCCGAGTTTCTACTCCCCATCGAACCCGGAATGGCAGATGAACTAACCGAGTTTGTCGCGTGCCTACGCCTACCGAAAAACAAGAAATACGACGGTATCGTATACTGGCGGGCGGACCTGTTGCAGTACCATTACACCCTAGTTACTTTCACCCCTGGCACCCAAGAATTGATTGACCGAAAAGTAATTGCTGGCGTCAGCTACGACGGCGAAGAGGTAACCCAAACTCAGGCCATCCTCAATGAAAGCATGATGATCTATCAAGTAAGTGGCCAGGCCAACGCCGACGGCGAATACGACTACAAAGCCAGCTCAAGCACCGCAAGGCGGTTCCAGATCTCTCCTGCGGGGAAGATTGTCGAACTCTAAACGGAGAAGCCTTACTTCACAATCACCTCCACTCGTTCGCCTTGTTGGCCGGTCAGGTTGTTGCCAAAGCCAATTACTTGGTAATTAGCGGCAGGGACGCCTTTGTTGGTTAGGAAGTTGATAATCGTAGTAGACCGTTCTTCGCTCAAGACCTGAGCTGCGCGCGGATCAAGGCCAACGGGTGTATGGACCCTAATTTCAAGCACTGAACGCGATTGTTGAAGGAGGCCAAACAATTGGTCTAGGCCCGTATATCCTCGGCTATCGGGGTAGGCCGTATTGGCGATAAAACTGATGCCAGCAGGCATAGGTGCGCCCCCCACGCCAGCGGCTGGTCTGTTGGTCGTGATCTGCGGAGCAGCCTGTGTTGTTTGGGGTGGGTAGGCCCTACTTTGCATTTGCTGAGGGGCAGAGGCTGCGGGTTGACCGTAAGTCTGGGGAGCAGGGTTGCCTTTTGTAGACCATTGCGGTTGCTGCTGCGGGGCGGCGTTGGTCGGCGGCGCATAGGTTGCTGGGGCAGGAGTTGGGTTGGCAGCCTGTTGCTGGGCGGGGGCGGTTCCGTCTAGCCGTTTTAGTTCTGCCCGCAGTGCTTCCAGTTCGGAGAGCTTGCGCTGGTAGTCTGCGTCTAGCCGAGCTACCTCGGCTGGCGAAAGAGGCTCTGATTGGGGCAGGCCTTCCCGAACTTGGTTCTCCCAAGCAGCACGCTCGTAGATGCGCGGAGTATTGTCTCGTTCCAACCCCGCACGGATTTCGGCGGCTAGGCGGAGGCTATCTTGGTAAGCGCGTTCCCGTGTTTGAGCCACACCTATAGGTACTTGGCGGTTGTTCGTTCTGGAGTTAGGAGCTGCCGCAGGCGGTGCGGTAGTGGGTTTACTGGCTTCGCTTCCCGACCATTTATAGCTGCCTCGGCTGCGCTGGTCCAGCTTTTCGTTTTGCTGGCGGCGAAACTTGGCTTTCATCTTTTCCAGTTCGCTCAGTTCAGCGGCGTAGCGGGTATTGGCTGGAGACCCTTTAGCCGAAGTTGCAGGCGGCAAGGTATCTCCACTGACGGAGCGGTACTGGTCTCGTAACGCCGCCAGCTCGGGGTCTTCTGTTTTAGGGGCAACGAGATCGTACGCGCGGCGTTCGCGGTCTAGCCGGTCCAGTTCCCGTTGTCTGCGGTCAATGCCAGCTTCGATGCTGTTGCGGTCAAAAGTTGGCGCATTGAAAGACTGCGTTGCCGCCAAGCCTTTTGCCGTACGGTTGTTGTTGGCGGCGGTAGGGCCTACAAGCTCTTCTCCGGTGCGGAGGAAGACGCCATAACGCTGAAGTACATCTGGCCGGACACTGATGACTTGCCCAGTATTGAGGGCTACGCGAGCTACGTCTTCGCCGAGTGGCGGCGGAGCCGGAAGCTGGCTCCGTACTACGGCTCCGGAGACTGGCAAGTCTGCAGCGGAGACGGACAGCACTTGCAGGTGTTGGCCGGAAGAGCCTGTTGTTACGGCCCCAACCACCTCTCGGCCGTTGAGCACGGGAGAGAACTGGCTTACCGTTTGGGGGATGGCAGCGGCCTGCGGCCGCTCTCCGGGCAAGGATTGCTTAAACCACCGGTTCCCGTCGCGTTGGAAGTACAGCGTGCGCCCATCGGGCGCAATGCAGGGGCCGGTTTCGTTTCCGGGGCCGTTGAGTTCGCTCAAGGGTTCGGGGCTTGCCCAAAGGCCGTTGGGTAGGGCTTCGCGGCGGAATAGATTGAGGTTCCCTTGGTCGTAAGCGCTGTAGATGAGTTGCTGCCCGTTGGGGTCAAATGTGAGGTCGTAGCGGGGGTAGACGTCTTCGGGGAGGGTCCAGGTAGCGAGCACTCTCCAATTGCGGCCGCTGGTTTCGAGGAGGTCAATAAAGTTGGCCGCGCCGGTACGCAGTACGGCGAGGTGGCTACCGTCCGGGCTGAGTGCCAACGCACGGTCATGCGCGAAGGAATTGATCGGGGAACCGGGGTTAAGGGCTCGGCCCCAGCTTCCATCGGGGTAGCGGTTCGTTATCCAAATGTCGGCCGCATTGTCGGTTCCTTTATTGTGCTCAAAGTCGGGTCGGGTAAAAAAGAGTACCTGCCCATCGGCTCGTAAAACGGGGTCTTTCTCCTGTGGGCCGTTCAGCCCTTGCGCACTAACCATCGTTTGCGCTCCGAGGCCAGAACAGCAAAGACAAAGGAAGAAAATCAGCAGTTTGGAGTAGGTTGTACGTGGCATGTAGTAACTTCTGGGTATGCTTAAGACGGCGCGAAGAAGGTTCCGTCATCTTTATCACTGTGTAAGTTACGTATAATCTATGTTCTAAGTTGCCTTCCGTACGTTAGGGGAGTATTAAAGTAGGTCCTTACCAAACAGTTTAGGGCGCGGCCGCAGGTGCAAAGGAGGGGTCTATTCGGCCCTTGCACCTGCGGCCGCGCCCTAGTTTCTAATACATCGCTCACCTTCAGGTGGTTGGTAATGTGGTTAATTACCGCCCTTAACGCAGTGAGACAACCCGCGAGATGAGTCCTTATTTTTTCTTTTCACGCTTGACCATCTCCACGAAATTGATGGTAGGTAATATCTGCGGTTCCATCCCATTCATAACCGTAAAGTTGGTCACGTAAGCTCTGAGATAAGGAAATGCAATTGCTGGTGCATTAACTGCTGTCCAGTCTGAATTTTTGAAGACTGTGTCAATAGGTTCAGATGTCGCAAACCATGCGGTATACTCCAGCTCCAGAACGAATTCAGCAGGATCAGAAAGCTTCAAGCTGAATGTAATAGCAAAGACTTGGGCTTGTTTTTGAGTGTAAACTGCTTTGTAATTGAGGTTGAAATCCAAACCATCCTTTTCCTGCACCTCTTCGCTATGTGATAATTCGAAATGTACTCTACCAACCTTGGTTTCCAGGAGTCTGATGTTCATTAGGCGGCCATTGCGTAAGATGGAGTATTAGACTGAACTTCTTCGCCAGCAAACTCTACTGTAAAAGAGCCAGTACTCTCAAAAAGACTGGCATTGATTAAGACTTCTTGCTTGCCCGTTAAGTCAAAGAAATCAGGCAGATTGTCATCAGCTTTATGCTCAACATGTACCTGTTCATTATCAGCAAAATAGGGAGAGAACTCAAAACCAAGCACCTCAAGTCTGCGAACTACCTCACTAGGAGATACGGACTCAAAATAGGCGTCGATGCGCTCTTTTACGTCTGATAGCTTCATGGTCAAAAGTATTCTCTATGATAAATTTGCGGCTTGCTAAGTTCGGCCATTTCCTCTTCGGGTCTTACTACAAGAATGGTAGTGTTGGGAACCCTAAAGTCAACACCAGACATTCGTTCTTCCGTAAATTTAAAGAAAAAATCTGCTTTTACAACATGAGCCAAAATGATTAAGTTGTCAAGTGCATCATTAAGCAACTGACCATCACGATACTTGGGGCCGTCCGAAACTTGATAGCCAGCTTGGCGAATCTTGTCTAAATAACGTCGCCTAAGGTAGTTGTACGTCTCCATGCCATCTCTCGTCGTTAGATCAAGAAAGCTTTCCGAGGTAGTTTTAAGGTCGTATTTTAGAATGGCTAACTCGCGTGGTGTAGTCTTTGGTCCAGCATGGTATTCGGCGATCGCCCAGTTACGCGAATCAGCAACAGGGTCATTCGCAGATGAACCAGCGACAAAAAAGTAAATGCCATCTCCCAAATAATGACCGTCTCCCTCGCTCATGTTAATCCCTTCCGCCTCAATGGCAGGCAGATTCGCGGCGTTGGTACCGTGATATGCTTCAATGATAAAAGGGCCGGAATCCCAAGGCATCGGTTGTGATTGTACGGCTAAGTTACAAACTATCTATCGGTTCAATACGCAAACCCTTCATTGCACCTGCGCGCCGTCGCCCTTCTAAAGATTCCTAGGGTCAACCACCGTACCCGCCGCACTACGCCCGCCTACGGAGTACCCAACCACCAGCTCAATACTTCCGTTTTGCGAAGATTTCAGGTCGCTCAAACCAAGGTCATAAGCGAGGCACATCGACAGTTTTTCGGAGAGGTAAAGCCCCGCAATGAGGCTCGCGCTTTCCCCTCCTCCGTTGCCGCCCAAGCGGTAAGAAAGGCCAGCAAACAGGTTTTCACCTACGTGAGCCGTAACGTTGAAGTCTGCATCAAAAGGCGCGCCGCTAACGAACTTGGCCAACATCTGCGGCTCAATGGCCAGCTTATCCGAGAGCGCAAGCTTGATGCCGCCCATGAAGTAGTAATGCCGCGCTTCGCGGGAAATGATCGTTTCTTCATCCCCCAAGTCGATGTTGCTTTCCAACAAGCGGGGCAAACTGAGGCCTACGTAATAGTTGGGGCCATCTACATAAAGCCCCGCCCCGAAGTTGGGGATGATCTTAGACTCTACCGCGCCGGGGATGGCGATATCAACACCGCCGCCCTGCGTTGGCCGTGCGTTCTGGTACTCAACGTTGAAATAGCGCGCCGACGCAGAAAGGCCGATGCCCAGCCGGGTTCCCCGCCCGATGGCGAAACGATAGGCGTAGCTACCCTCAATGTTGTACTGCTGTTCTAGCCCGATCGTGACCCGGCTCAGGCGCGCGCCAACGCCCGTACCAGCCGCCGTGATCGGCGTATTGAAGGTAGCTACTTGGCTACTGGGCGCTTCGTTTAGCCCCAGCCATTGTTGCCTGGCCGCCACCTGAAACTGTGTCGATTCTGGCGTACCGGCAACCGCCGGGTTGAAGCCCAGTTTGTTGTACATAAACTGGGTGTACTGCGCATCTTGCTGGCCGCACAAAACGACAGAGAAGAGAAGCAGAGCGGTAAGTAGTTGATTAGTTTTAGTCATCATGGTGCTTATCTTTCAATTCTGACAGATCCGGTAGCACCTTCGCGGGCGCCACCAAAGTCGATGGTGTAGAAATAGGTGGCTACAGGGAGGGGGTTACCTTGGAAGGTGCCGTCCCAGTCGCTCAAGTAAGGCGTTCCGCTACGGTAGACTTCGTCTCCCCACTGGTTGTAGATGGTTACTTGGCTGTTCGGAAACTGGTCGGTATTCAAGAGGCAGGGAACAATGAATTGGTCGTTCATGCCGTCTGCGTTGGGCGTAAAAATGTTCGGCACTTCGCAGCCCGCATCATCCCCAATGTCGAAGACAACGGTGGCGGTGGCAGACGAACAGCCCGTGCTGTTTACGGTATACACTACCGACAGATCGCCCGCGAAGTTGGCGGGTGCCTTGAAGGTGAAAGTCCCGTCGTCGTTTACGGTTAGGGTAGTCCCCATCGGCAGCTCTCCGAAGGAGACGGAGGTTCCGTTGGGGAGTTCGTCGTTTTCGGTCGGGTCAAAAGTTACACTGCCCTGGAAACCGACGCTGTACTCGTCGTCCCGAGGTTCAGGAGGTTCGGAGTAGGTGATCTCGACGGTGTCTCGGGAGCGGTCTCCGCAGAAGCCTTCGTCTACTTCCCAAACGAAAACATTGATGCCCGGCAGGAGGCCCGAGACCATCGTTGTGGGGCTTTCGGGGTCTACGATGTTCAGGCCGGTTGCGGGGGTAAGCCATCGGCCTTCGGAGCCAATAGTCGCTTCGTCAGCGGAGAGGATGGCCTGCCGGTCGTCGTTGCAAACAACTTCATCTGGGCCAGCAAAAGGCGTTGGGTCACTGACGTTGACCACCACGACGTCTTCCTTGACGCCACAGTTGCTCGTCACCGTCCAAGTGAAAGAGTAAAGGTTATCGGCCTGTAACCCACGGATGATGGTGTTCGGGTCGGTTGGGGAAACGATTTCGACCCCGAGAATGTCTTGTGCGAGCGCTTGGCTCCAGCTACCACCGCTTCCCTGCATCGTTGCGGGGGTTGCGTTGAGGCGTACTTCACCACGGATACAGGCTAGAATGTCTTCGCCTGCTTCGGCCTCTTCACCGTCGGTTACGGTCAGGGAGATGGTATCTGCGGCGTAGTTGAGGCAGCTGCCGTTAGAAAGCGTCCAAGCGAATTGATAAGGCCCACCAAACTGCGTCAGGCCCTGCACTGCGGTTGTTCGGGAAGTAGGGTTGATGATCGTGATGTCTCCCGTTCCTTCTACCAAAGACCAACGGCCAGTACCCGCTCCTCCCGGAGCGGCATCCAGCAGGAAGATACCCTCACATATTAAGGTATCACGGCCGGCATTTGGCTGGAAATCATCCGCCGCATCCAGCCGGAGCGTAACTGGGGCCGAACGCTCACTAAAACACCCGTTTAGGCTAGAGCGAACGCTGAAGCCAAACAAACCACCGCCCTCGAAAAGCCCGAAGTCGCTGATGTCTAAGTTAAGGGAATCGGTAGCGTCTCCTACCTGTACTTGCCCATCCTGAATGAACCAAGTATAGCTGGCTCCTTCGGTAGCAGTATTAGGGTTAACGGAAAGGCGAAGCACAGCGTTAGGGTCACTGATACAAACGGGGTCAACGGACTGAACCACGGGAACCCTCGGCGTTGGCTGCACGGAGACCTCCACGAACATCGTGTCTGAAGGGCAACCGTTTTGGGTAGCCACTACGCTGTAAGTACCCGAATGAACGGAAGCGTCTGCGTTAACAATTGTCGGGTTGGGCAAGCTGGAACTAAAGTTGTTGGGCCCACGCCAAGCGTAGGTTGCGCCCGATAAGTCCGTAGCTTGAAAGTTGATCGGCTGGCCCTCACAAGCAGGCGTATCGACCATAACCGTGATGGCGGGAAAGGGCGTAATTGTTATCATTTGCCCCTCGGAGGGTAAAGACGTACAGTTGCCACGTACTACCCGAACGGTATAAGCGCCCGTAAGCTCCGCCCCAATGTCTGGTAGCATGAGGCTGTTGCTGCTGGTCGGGATGACCGTCCCGTCTCCAAGCCGCCAGAGGTAAGTCACCCCAGGCCCGAAGTCGTTGGTCATCAGTTCCAAGTCCGTACCCTCACAAATAGACGTTAGCCCCGACTCGGTGAAGGGCGAGGTCGGTCTTGCGGGAGCAAAATCAAACTCGACGTTCATGCTGAACCGGCTAGACACACAGCCCGCAGTGTTCTCTACCGACAAGCTGTAAGTGCCGTTGGAAGCAAGGCTTACGTTGGGGATCACCAAGGTATCGTTGCTACTCGTGCCCTCAGGCCCAGACCAACGGAAGGTGTAGTCTCCCCCCGCCGGCTGCGCCGGCGTAATGGAAGCAAACAAACGAACCAATTCGCCCCCGCTCAAGCAACTGTCTGAAGACACATCGATGGAGTTGATCGCGATGCCCGGCAAAACGTCAACACCAACCGTGTCGTTCGCCGAACACCCCGAAGAAGAGGTAGCGGTTAGGATGTAATCGCCGTTGTCGGTAGCGCTCACGTTCGGGATCGTTACCGCAATGCCGTCAGCAGCAAACCCACCAGGGCCAGACCAACTGTAGCTGCTTCCGGCAATATTGCTACCTCCTTGCAGGATGAGGTCGTTGCCCGCACAAACCGGATCGGGAATAGTGAAAGCCGTTGGAACAGGGCTGGTGCCCAACCCAACAAAGATAGGATCACTCGGAGCAGAAGGGCAGCCGCCGCGCTGAATGCGCACCACCCAGTCTCCTACTACCAGAGAACTGACCGGGGCAACTCGTAAAATGGGGTCGGGTCTTTCAAAAACCAAGCCATTGGGCCCAGAGAAGATGTAGTTCGTGCCGCCTACGTCTGCGGCCTCCAGCACCAGCGTGTCTGATGGGCAAACCGCAGCAACAGGGAAAAGTCCCGTACCCGCATCAGCTGGCAGTACAGTAAGCGTTACCGATGCTGGTTCGCTAAAGCAGCCCTCCGAACGCACCGAGCGTACGGTGTAGACGCCTGCGTCTCCGGGAAGTACGTTTTCTATCGTGACTGTTTGGCCGTTGAAAACCGCGTCGTTGGGGCCCGTCCAGACATAGTCCAGGGAAGCCAAGCCCTCCGCCGAGAGTACGAATGTACTGAACTCACAAGCTTCTTGGTTCCCATTCGGGAGGCTCACCGTTGGCGGTGTTGTTGTCCCCACCGTCACTACGTTGGAAGGAGGTGACTCACAGCCGTTCACGTACACAACCGTGTAGAAATCCCCCGTTTGCGCACCGTCGGCAAATGGTGCTAAAAAAGAAGCGACCATACTCTCCCCCACAAAAACGCCAGCACCAGGCTGGCCCCGGAACCATTCGTAACGCACCTGGCCAGCATAGCTGGACACCGAAGTCAGAGCCGCAGCATCACCGATACAAACCCGCTGAGGAGCTTCTATGGTAGGAGCAAAGGGAATCCTCCCGATGTCAATGTTCACGATGGCCTCGGCTTCGCAGCCCGTAAGTCCTCGAATTACTACCCGATAAGCGCCTTCTTGGCTCTCGTCTACTCCGGGAATTACCGGGTTTTCCTGCGTGCTTATTAGGCTACCGTCAGGGGAAAACCATTGGAAGGTGTAAATCGTCTGGCCGGGGCCGGCTATGGTCGGAGGGTTAGCAAAAAGGCGTAGTGTATCTCCGCCACAAATCGACGTGCTCGCGGTTGGCTCCGGTGCTAAAGGAGCGATGCTCACTATTGTAGAACAGGAGCTTTCATTGTCTGAAGCATCTATGAGGGACAAGGTAACGTCAATGGCTTGTCCGTACTGATCGCAAGAAAACACATTGGGGCTAAGGGCGATCGAGTCGACGGTGCAGTTGTCCGAACTGTTTCCGCCTACTACGCTGGGGTCTACCGTGATCGGAAGCAACCCTGAAGGGTCAACAAAAATCGTAGTCGGTGTACAGACGGCAGTTGGCGGCGTCACGTCTCGGATCGTTACGGTAAACGTACAAGTATCGGAGTTGCCGCTCATGTCGCTTACCAAGTAAGAAAAGTCGGTGACTCCTTGGTTAAAAGTCAGGCGAGGAACGGGGTTGGAAGCCGATGTGGTAAGGGTTTGCGTAACGGTAGCTCCGGTAGTGAAATAGCTAGGGAAGAACGTTCGGTAGGTCACCGTTACCGCCGCGCCGGAGATGCCGTCGTTGCCGCCTTCAACCATGATATCGTCTTCATCACAGGGCGTTACACCGTCGCCTTCTTGCCCCGGAGGGACCGTGACTAGGGCGGGGCGGAGGGTAAGGCGTACACTTCCATCAGGGGCCATCTGGCTCCGGATGTTTTGGGCGGCGGTGCGCAGGTGCAAGGTGCCTTCTTCTGAACAACTGGCATCCCCCCGAGCAGAAGACCCAATAACGACACCGTTGGGCAATACCACCTCTAAGCGAGCACGAGGATTGCCGAAGTTGCCCACGAAACGCACGTCGATGTCAACACTATCCGTTAGGCCAACGGGGATGTCGGTCAGGTCTACAAATACTTCACCCGCCTGAAAGCTGTTGAGGTTGGGATCGAAGTTGAAGGGAAAAAGCTGTAGGCTTCCATTGGCCGGGAGCGTCTCCGTCGTGATGGTATAGGGCTCACAGTTGTCTTCCACGCTTAGGGGCAAGGGTACATCCAGGGTAAACCTGCAACTGTCGGGGTCGAGGTCAACCATGATGTTACCGAGGCAGGTAAGCACGGGTGGTTCTTGGTCTTCGATGGTGATCGTGAAGCTGCATTCGTCTACGCTACCCCCACAGTCGGTTGCCCGGTAAGTGACTTGGTGGAGCCCAGCATCAAGCCTAGTATTGATCGTACCAACGGGATCTACTGCGTTAAACCCAGCACCGTCAATATCTATTTCATAGGCAATTTCGGTTAGCCGAAATACGGCCTGTTGCAAGTGGATGTACGCTCTGCTCCCACCATCACATAGGTTGTTGATCGCGAAAGTGCCAGGTTGGTCAGGCGGGATGTTGGGCTCCAAACGGAAGGTCACTACACCATCGTTCGCAAAGCGGGTGAATTGTACGGGGGTGATGCTGTCTAAGGTCACAACCGTTTCACATTGGGTGGTGCCTTGTTCGGTAGTACCTAATAAGGTTCCGTCTTCTGCATAAATGAAAAAGAATTCATCGTCTCCTTCGGCGTCTACATTTTCAAGGGTAATCGTGAAGCGCCCCGTAGTAAAACCATTGACGGGCAGTTCGGTCGGGATGACCAAGTTAAATTCTAGTGGGTCCACAGGTACGGAGCCCAACTCTATTTCGTTAGTTGCCGCGCTAGTGATTTCTACCGTATCCCGCAGGTTGAGTTGGAAGGGTGTTCCGCTAGAACACTGGTCCTGAATCGTTGGAGGAGGCAGAACAACCTCGGCGGAACAAACACCAAGGTCAGCAGGGATGACCTGGTTCGCGGGGCAATCAAAGATGTTGATCGGCTGCTCGTCGAGCTGCCGGTATTCCATCGTGGTCGTTGTGCTGTTGCCGCAATTGTCGGACACGATGATGTCTACAGATATTCTCCGGATGGTTCCGTCTGCTTCCGCACAACTGATGTCCGGCAATAGCGGAAAGTTGTTCGTACCAGACTCAACTACGGTGATGTTCAGGTTGTCTGCGCCAGTACAGTTGTCGTTGAACTGCGCACCGCCCAAATCTTGTATCCACGTATTGAAACGAAACTCCTGTGGCCTATCACTATTACAGCTCGTGACCAGGTCTTGAGGGGGCGTAATCGTTACCGGCGCACTGGTGTCGGTTACGGTAATGATCTGTGTGAAAAAACGGTCGTTTCCGCAGTCATCGAAGATGCGCCATTCGCGGGAGACCACGAAATTACCCGGGCAGTTGCCAGGAGTGATATCGTCTTCGTAAGACAGGTTTACGGTTGGGTCGCAGCTGTCAAATAAATTGAAAGGCATACCTGTAGTGGCCGTGTTTTCGTAGTCCGCACAACTGGCAGAAACCTGCGATGCTGGCGCGTCGAAGCTTGGCGCCAACTCATCCCGGACCCTGATCTGTTGAACCCGGACTCGGCTGTTGCCGCAAACGTCTGTCACCCGCCAAGTTCGGTTGATGTTGAACCGGTTGGAACAGGAACCGATAGCGATCCGCTCGTCCGTGAAGGTTACTTCTAGGTTTTCAGTAGGCGTGCAATTGTCGGTTAGGCCCGTTGGCTCCCCCGTCAGGCTGAGGTCTTCGGGGTCTTGGGTACAACGCAACTGTGCCGTTCCCGGACGAACAAAGTCAGGAACCTCCGTATCCCGCACCTCAATGAGCTGACGGACGATGCTGCTCTGCCCACAACGATCAGTTGCGGCCCAAGACCGGCGGATGTCATAGTTGTATTCTCGGCAAGTTCCGTCTAGTACTTGGGTAGTTGTTTCCGTAAACGTAAGCGTAGCCGAAGTGTCACAGTCCGTAACCGTCGTTTCCGCAATGGCCGGCAACTGATCGGAACAACTGATACGGAAGGAGTCGTTAACAACACCAATGATTACGGGGGCCGCCGTGTCTACGGTCACGTAATGAAAGGCCAAGGAAGCCATGTTTCCGCAAAGGTCTGTGGCCGTAAACGTTACCCTCAAGCTGTCGTTGCAAGCAAAGTCTAGGAGACCATTAGGAGCATCGTCTTGCAGAGAAACAACCGGCGCACAGCCCATCATAACCGCTGCCGATACGGCAACCCTCCGGTCGCCCAACCAACGGTCATAACTATCAGGGTCTCCGGTTTCGTTCACCAGCCTACAGTCAACGGTATCTCGGAGGATAGGGAGCACTGCGGTATTGAAGGTAGGGGCATCACCTGCTGGCGGTGGGCCGAAGCTAATCAGCTGTTCTTCTCGGATGGTGTTCTGTTCGCCTGCTAGCTCCCAAATCCGGAGTACATTTCCGCCAATACAGGACGCATCAGGGGTGCTTAGTTCATCGATGGCCTCTACTTCAACGGTATCAAACACACCTAGGCTAATCGTTACCCTAGCGCGAAGGAGCACCGGAGCGGGCAGGTCGGCAAAACAACCAACAGCCACGTCATCAGGCGCATCATCTATGAACGTGAGTGTTCCGTTCTGAGCATTCAGCGTTTGAGCGGCGGTCAAAAAAAGAATTAGGGTAGCAAGTTGCAGCAAGTGCCACCTGCTGGTAGGACAGTAGAAAGTACGGTTCATGCCGTGGAGGAGATTACGATGGGGTAAAGCGAGAGGTGTAGAATAGAGGAGAAGGTAGAGACACAATATAGTGCTCAATACCTCCGCATCTTGCGGAGCCTGAAAATAGTCATTGGGATCAAAGCTTAAAGTCGGTTTGTAGATAACGGCTGGGGGACAGGCCGTGTAGAGATGCAAATATACGAGCGATTTATCTATTTAAATACACTATTTTTCGCCCAAATACGTATTGGAATGATGCAAACACCTAGGTTTATAATTTTATTGTTTTTAGCCCTTCTGTACTTTAACGCCGATGCACAGACCGCACCCACCATTCAGTTGTGCAACCAAGCAGCTCCTGAAATATGTATGGATTCCCCGTCGCTTGAAATCTGCGTAACCTTTGTCATAGACTCTACCTACGACGAAGTAATTGACCACTACGAACTTGATTGGCTGGATGGCTCCCCCAGCCTAATGCTACCAGCAAACGACTCGTTGAACGACCAAACACACACCTACGATGTGTCTAATATTTTCGGCAATTGTGTTTGGGAAAACGAAGGTTTCAGGGTAAGGCTTAGGTCTTTTTTGGCCAACGGAAGCGCACCAAACAGTAGTGTAGATTTGTTCCTCCGCAACCCCGCGCGGGCAAGCATATCAGCCCCACCTACAATTGCTTGCACAGGAACGGAAATTTGCTTCACCGACAGCAGTTGCCCAACCGAACAACTCACCTCCACCTGGGATTTCGGAGAAGGACGCCCCCCCACAGACAACAACTGCTACACCTACCAAGACACCGGAAACTACGTCGTCACCTTGATGGCCGAAAACCCCTGTGGTCAGGATACCGCCCAAGTTACCGTTCAGGTGGTAGCGGCACCTTCCGCCGTAGCCGTGCCCCGTGGAGACGTCGTCCAAGGAACAGCCTCTCCCTACCGGGTCTGTATTGATGGCCAAACCTGTATTGCGCTAGACGGCACCGGCACCGCTGGGGCAGACCTGCTGGAATGGACCGTAGATGCTCCAGCAAGTTTTGTAACCATCACCAACCCAGACAGCCTCGTTGCCGAGGTCTGCTTCCTACAAGCACGAGAATATGTTTTCACCCTCACGGCCAGCAACACCAACTGCGAGATAGAATCAGTAGCCTCCTTCATGGTCAATGCTGTTATTGGTGAGGCACTCCTGTTCACCCAGCAACCAGATGCGTGCCCAGAGCTTTCTTACACCCCTAGCCCCGGGGTAGACCCCAACGCTACGTACTTCATCGACGGTATGGAGGTCAGTAATTTCCCCTTCCAGATGAATGCTAGGGCAGCACCCTATATCATCCGAGCAGAAAAGTCAACAGAGTGCAGCATGTTTGAGGCCAACGATACCATTTTTGTAGACGCAGCTATTCAGCCCTCCCTCCAATCGCCCAGTGATGGAGATGCGCTTTGCCCAGATACGAGCTTGGTCGAACTCCAAGTCTCCGACCTGGGCGGAACATGGACCCCAACAACCGGCTTGGTCCTGATGGGCGAAGATGCATTCTTTGACCAATCTGTAGCCCCGGGCAACTACAATTTCACCTACACCCTAGGGAGCGGAGATTGCCAACGGAGCCTAAACTTCAGCCTAAGCCTCCAAGCCTCCGAACTCCAGTTGCCCCCAGACTTCCTCATCTGCGTAACGGGAGCCCCCGTAAGCCTTACACCAAGCCCCAACGACGGCCTGCTTAGCGGAGATGGCGTAGACAATACCGCCCGAACTTTCTCCCCCGCCGGGCTTACCCCCGGCACCTACCCCATCGCTTACAGCCGCAGCAGCATGGTAACCACTTCCGGTTGCGACGAGGTAGGCAGCTGGAATGCGGAAGTAGTTGCCGAACCACGTATTGACGGGCTAACCCCCATCTCGTTGTGTAATACCGACCAAACGCTCGACCTCTTGGCCCAAACCTCCGGAGTTTCGTTCAGCCCCGTTTTTGCAGAAACAACCTTCTCCGGCCGAGGCATCGTGGATGGGACAACCGGCACTTACCGCCCTGCCAACCTCGCCGTTGGAGAGGTGGATACCGTATTGATAACCCTCTCTGACCCCCGAACGCCAAACCGGTGCTCAACAACAGACACCCTACTCATAACCATAACCGGAATCATCATACCGGAAGCAGGCCAGGATACCATCGTTTGCGGAGCCAGCAACACCTACTTCCTCGGAGACCCCGCTGGCGGGCGTTGGTCTGGGCCTTCGGCCTCCGAAGATGGAACAATCGACCTAAGCGCGCTAACGCCTAATACCTACACCTACACCCTCACCCTAGGCACCGGTTTTTGCGAAAGCAGCGACGAAGTAGACATCACCGTCGCCTCCGGCGACGGCGTCACGGTTGCCGAACCAGCAGCCTTCGTCTGCGATACCGCAACCCAACTGAGTTTGCCCAACGTGATGGCGGCCGAAGCAGGAACTTGGGCCGGAGACCTCCCCATCGCGGAACCCTTCATTGACCTGACGGGCGCAACCGTAGGCACCTATAACTTCCTCTACACCGTAGCCAGCCTACCGGCAGGTTGCAACAGCGCCCCCTTCAGCGTCGAGATATTCCCTCGCCCCACCACTACCCTCTCCGGAGACTCCCTTGGTTGCAACGACGGCAGCTGTATTGTTTTCCTAACCGGAGGAACTCCGGCAGACACCTACCGCTGGCAAGCCACCGATGGGCTCAACACCTCCGGAGACTCTATCTGCCACCAGTTTCCCGACGCCGGAGACTACGTTGTTTCGGTAGCAGGAGAGCGCCGCAACCCGATCACCAATGCAGTGCTTTGCCGGTCTGAGGAAGCATCCCTGATGGTTAGGGTGTTGGCGCCGCCCCAACCAGCCACCATTGTAGCGGCCCAAGACACCGTATGCCCCGGAGAAGGCCTAGTGCTTAACTTTACTCCCCCAACTTCGGCAGGCCAAGAAGCACTCGGCTACGAATGGGAATACGGAGATACAACCTTCGTAGCCGACGGGCCAACGGAGATATCCTTCCCGTCTCCTACCGAAGACACCGTTTACAACATTGCCCTCAACACACTTGGCACCTGCGGCCGCGCCCAAAACAGCATCGAAGTCGTTGTGCGCGCCAATCCCAACCCAAGAATCGGCGTGGTTTACCCCGAAAATTGTAGCGGGAGCGAACTCATCCTGACCAACCTCGCCACCGGAACACTAGACTTTTTTGAGTGGTTCACCTCCGATGGGCAACGCTACAGCACCTTCCAACCGCCCATCACGAGGCCCGTTACCGGAGAGAACGCACGCACGATTGTTTACGCGTTAATCACTGAAAATTCTTGCCTACGAGACACGGCTTCGGTGCCCATAATCGTAGAGCCAACGACCGTCAGGGCACTACCCTCTTTTACCGACACGACGGTCTGCGTCGGGGAGCCATTCATCGTGAACAACATCTCCACCCCCAACGCCCGGGTAGAATACCTCTTCTCCGATGGGCGGCGGTTTGCGGCAGATTCCATCGGGGTAACGTTCAGTGAGCCGGGGCCTTTCTCCTTCACCATCTATGCCTTCGGTTGTGGATTTGACAGCAGCACTTGGCAGGGCAACGTACTCCCCGACCCTGAAATAGATTTCGACGCGGGAACCTTCACCTGCCCCTACGCCGAGTTTCCGTACACCCTTACTTCTGATGCCGCAAACACCATGGTTTACTTCGGCGACGGAGACAGTACCAACCAGAACATTGGCACGCACGCCTACCTACCAACTACGGATGCCCTGCTGGTTCGTTACGCCGCCACCAGCAACGAAGGCTGCCGGGTAGAAGGAAGCCAGCAGCTACAGGTATTGCCCCAGCCCGTTGCGGCCATCGGGGCCGTAGACACCCTGTGCGCCAACCAAGAGCAAGCCTTCGTCAGTACCGGAACAGGAGGGGCTACTTGCCGCTGGGAATACGGCGACGGGCAAGGAGGAGACGGCTGCGAAACCGCCCACCAATTTGCAGAAGACGGGCTCTACAGCCTCGAACTCATCTACACTTCTCTCGAAGGATGCGCCGATACGGCCTACGCGCCGGCCTACGTCCGCCCTTCACCAGACATTGCCGTTCAGCTTACCTTCGACGACTCGCAGTGTGGCCCAACCAACGTCCTGTTTGAGTACATAGGCAACCTGCAACAAGCCAGCAGTTTTCAGCTATTCCCCGGAGATGGGAGCGGCCCGATCATGACGGAAAGCCCCACCCATCTTTTTGACACAAGCGGGCAAATCACGGCAATGTTGCGCACTGGCTTTGACGATGTTTGCTTCATGGATACCGAAGTGTCGTTTTATCTGCGGCAGTATCCTAGGGCGCGGACGCAGGTGCAAGATGAGCGTTGTGAGCAAGGTGAATCCCTATCATTGGCCGTTCTGACGGAGAACCCCGAAGACATCATAATGGCCTCCGGCCCCGAAGGGTACTTCTCCGAAGGCATCAACCTTTTCAACCTCGTTGCGCCGGGAGATTACACCGTCGAAGTCGTTAGCCCCGATGGGTGCGATACCCTGATTGATTTTTCCGTCGCTCCCGTTAGGGTTCTGCGCCTTTCAACGATAAACAACGACTTCCTCCCCCTCGGAGACTCCATCGAACTACGAACGGAAGTCAATAGTACCGATGTGCTCTTCTCTTGGTCTCCGGGGGCGTCCTTGTCCGACTCGGTTGTAAAATCCCCCTTAGCGACGCCCTTCATCACGACGACCTACATCATAGAGGCCATTGATACCGTGACGACTTGTACCAGAAAAGACAGCGTCCGTATTGGCGTAGTTCAAGACGTAGACATCTATGTTCCTTCGGCCTTCAGCCCCAACGGAGACGGCATCAACGATGGGTTTACCATTTTCCCTAAAGCGAGCGTGACCAACATAAAAGCCGTCCGCATTTTTGATCGGTGGGGCGGTGTTGCCTTCGAGCAGGAGCGTGGGGCCGGCGCTTCAATCCCTCCGTTAGTACCGCTCTGGGATGGGCGCACCGACGGCAAGCAAGTCAACTCCGGCGTCTACATCTACATGATCGAATACGAGACGGTGACAGGAGAGACCAAATACCAAAGAGGAGACCTGACCGTGTTGGGCAAGGTAGGTAGGTAGGTAGTGAGGGTTTAGCCCCAGGGTGTGTAATCTGTAATGGATTGTCTCCGCGCGCAAACCCCCTCCCCAAACCCCTCCCCACGGGGGAGGGGCTTATAAAAACGCTGCGCGTTTTGATAATAGTCGGCGGACTAATTTATAGGCAGATTACACAACCTA
>CALEDI010000195.1 GCA_937949535.1 uncultured Lewinella sp.
AATCAGCGTCAATGTATAGCGGTTTGAATCTGCCTATAAATTAGTCCGCCGAATATCATCAAAACGCGCAGCGTTTTTATAAGCCCCTCCCCCGTGGGGAGGGGTTTAGCTGCGCTGCTGCCTACGGCGGTGGGGAGGGGGGGTGCGCGCGGAGACAATTCATTACAGATTACACCTCCAACCCCCTAAAGCTTCCGCCTATTCACCCACAAGAACCCGATGCCGGACACCGCAAAAGCTGCCGAAACGAGCGTTGCCATCAGGTTGCCGTAGAGGTAGAAACCGGTAGCGAACAATACGGCGTAAATAGCGACGGCCCCGATGAAGACCGCCCCGATACGGAGGGCCAAGTTTGAGTCGGTATGTACCGTAACGTCGGCTGGCATATTGGCCGCTACTGGTGCCCAACCCGGGCCGCTGGGGTGGATCTTGGCGTAGAAGTTTTCCAATGTTGCTTGGTCTGTGGGAGACGTCATGAAGGTGACGGTTAGCCACCCAACGGTAGTTAGGGCAATACCTACTAGCAACTGAACGTGGCTGGCCATCTCCGGCAACCCGAGGGGCACCCAAGCGAATTCAAGGAACAGGGCCACGAAGAAAGAAATGAACATCCCCGCAATCTCGGTGTAGGCATTGATGCGCCACCAGAACCAACGGAGGATGAAAATGAGGCCAGTACCCGCACCAATCTGCAGCAAGATATTGAAGGCCTGGAGTGCATTAGACAGCGCTAGGGCGAAGACCGCCGCGAGAACCATCAGCAATACGGTGGTTATTCGGCCAATGCGAACCAACTCTTTTTCCGTTGCGTCGGGCTGGATGAAACGCTGGTACCAATCATTGACCACATAGCTACTGCCCCAGTTGAGGTGGGTAGACAGCGTAGACATTACGGCAGCAATCAGGGACGCGATCACGAGGCCGAGCAGCCCGGTAGGCAGGTAACTCAGCATGGCCGGGTAGGCGAGGTCGTCGTTCAATACGTTGGGGTCAATATCTGGGAAAGCCTTCGCGATGCTGGCAATGTCGGGGAAGATGATCAAGGACGCAAGGGCGATGATGATCCAGGGCCACGGGCGCAGAGCATAATGAAAAGCATTGTAAAGCAAGGTGGCGCCTACGGCGTGGTTCTCGTTCTTGGCCGCCAACATTCGTTGCGCAACGTAGCCGCCGCCGCCAGGCTCGGACCCCGGGTACCAGACGCTCCACCACTGTACCGCTAGCGGCACAACGAAAAGGGGAATGTACACCTCGGGGTCGTCGAATTTAGGAATTAGGCTGAGCTTGTCCGATACATTGGCATGGGCAAACAACTGATCCAGCCCACCAATTTCGGGCATGTTAAGGATGTACACCGAGGCCCAAACCGCACCAATCATCGCGAAGGTGAATTGCACAAAATCGGTAATCACTACCCCCTTGAAACCACCGATGGCGGAGTACAACACCGTCACTACAGATACGATGAGTAGGGTAGGGATGGGGGCTAAACCCAACAGGATACCTGCAATTTTGATACTGGCCAAGCAGACCGTCGCCATAATCATGACGTTGAAGAAAACACCCAGGTAGATGGCCCGAAACTGCCGCAAAAAGCGGGCTGGCCGGCCGCTGTACCGCAATTCGTAAAACTCCAGATCGGTCAGTACGCCAGATCGCCGCCACATTCGGGCGTAGACGAACACCGTAAGCATCCCCGTTAGTAGGAAACACCACCAGGCCCAGTTGCCCGACACACCGTTTTTACGCACAATGTCGGTCACCAGGTTGGGCGTGTCGGCCGAAAAGGTTGTGGCTACCATAGATACACCAAGCAGCCACCAGGGCATGTTTCGGCCAGACAAAAAGAACGCCTTCGTAGAGTCTCCGCTGCCCCGGCTGGCGTAAAGCCCAATACCGAGCGAGACGATGAAAAAGATGGCGATGATGGTCCAATCGAAGTTCTGTAGTTGCATTAATATAGAAGTCAGTGTACGTAGAAGACGGGTAAGGTAACAAAAATCGGGTTTGTCTACACTTGATTAGCTTTGTAGGTGCGTATAACCAAACGCAGAAACCCGTTTTATCAAATACAACCGTCTATGAAACTATTCGCTTGGCTGGTCCACCTCTTCACTGCTTCCGGCTTGCTGGCCGGCTTCATGGGCCTACTCGCTGCCATTGATGGCGACTACCCTTCGGCCATGGCTTGGATGTTGGCTACGCTCGTCATCGACGGCATCGACGGAACCTTCGCGCGCATGGCGCGGGTGAAGGAGGTGTTGCCGAACGTAGACGGCAAGACGATCGACTATGTGATCGACTTTTTTACCTACGCCATTTTGCCCGCCTACCTCTTCTTCGTCGCGGTAGATGCGCCGACTTGGGCCCTCTATGCAGGCAGCTTTATGATGCTAATGTCTGCCGCTATCTATTATGGCCTGGATGGGATGGTGAGCGAAGACGGCAAGCATTTCATCGGCTTTCCCGTGATGTGGAACATGGTGGTGTACGTCTTCATCTTCGTTACGCCCTGGCTTTCGTGGCCGGTGTTGCTGGGCGTTACGGCCTTTTTGGCGGTCCTGCATTTTGTCCCGATTTACACGCCGTACCCCAGCCGGGGCGGCCGCTGGTGGCTGCTGACCATCACGATGGTGGTGGTCTTCATCGCTACTGCCCTCCTCAACGTATGGGTATACCCCGAGGCTTCTGCCCTCGGGCGTTGGGGGTGCTTGCTCAGCGTTGGCTACCTGACGCTGGTTACGGTGTTGGATACTTTTCAGGCGCGGACGCGGGTGCAGGGGGAGGGTTGAGGGGCAGGGCTAACGCACACTAATTAAATCTAATATGTTTTCACCGTACGAACACTTGGCGTATTATGGGCGGATGAAGCATATTCTCGACTCACTAGTCTTATCCATCCCTGACCCTCGTGTTCCTTACCTTATTATTTATCCT
>CALEDI010000196.1 GCA_937949535.1 uncultured Lewinella sp.
TCCGGTTACCATATTGCGGGTATACTGGATGTGGCCTGGGGTATCGGCGATGATGAACTTGCGCTTTGGCGTAGCGAAATAGCGGTAGGCTACGTCGATGGTGATGCCTTGTTCGCGCTCGGCCTTCAGCCCGTCGGTGAGCAGGGCGAGGTTTACGCCTTCTTCCCCGCGCTTAGAGCTCGTCTTGGCGATTTGCTCATACTGGTCTTCAAAGATGGATTTTGAATCGTAGAGTAAACGGCCGATTAGGGTTGATTTGCCGTCGTCTACGGAGCCAGCGGTAGTGAAGCGGAGTAGTTCTGTATTTTCTGTGGTCATTTTTATTTTTTTGTTGAGGCAGGGCATGCATGGGCCTTGTCTCATTTCTTTGTTGAGGCAGGGCATGGGCCTTGCCTCGTTTCTTTGTTGAGACAGGGCATGCCCTGTCTGTACAGGAGGAAGGGGTGGAGAAGATGGGGGAAGCCTAGAAATACCCCTGCTTTTTCCGATCTTCCATAGCGGTTTCGGAGCGTTTGTCATCAGCGCGGCCACCGCGCTCGGTTTGGCGGGCCATGGATACCTCGGCGATGATGTCTTCGAGGGTGGAGGCTTCGGAGCGCCATACGCCGGTAGTGGTGATGTCTCCGATGGTGCGGCAACGGACCTTGAGGGTTTCTACTTTTTCTTCGGGGCGGACGGGGATGAGGCCACCTTCGGTAGCCAGCAACATTCCTTCGCGGTGGATGACTTCACGGTTGTGGGCGAAGTAGAGGCTCGGCAGGTCTACCTTTTCCATGGCGAGGTACTGCCAAACGTCCAGTTCCGTCCAGTTGGAGATGGGGAAGATTCGGAAGTGCTCGCCGTACTGCTTGCGGCCGTTGAAGAGGTTCCAGAGCTCTGGGCGTTGGTTTTTGGGGTCCCATTGGCCGAATTCGTCGCGGTGGCTGAAGAAGCGTTCTTTGGCGCGGGCCTTCTCTTCGTCTCGGCGGCCGCCGCCGAGGGCGGCGTCGTACTTACCGTCTTCGAGGGATTTTAGGAGTACGGCCGTTTGTAGGTAGTTGCGGGTAGCGTTGAAGCCGGTTTCCTCCCGGACCATGCCAGAGTCAATCGCCTCCTGTACGGAACCAACCACCAGTTTTACACCAAGGCGCTTCACCAGCGCGTCGCGGTAATCGAGCGCTTCTTGGAAGTTGTGGCCGGTGTCAACGTGTAGTAGCGTGAAGGGGATCTTCGCGGGGTGGAAGGCCTTCATGGCTAGGTGCACCATCAATATGGAGTCTTTACCGCCACTGAACAAAAGGACCGGGTTTTCAAACTGGGCGGCCACCTCGCGGAGGACAAAGATAGATTCTGACTCCAGTTCGCGGAGGTGATTGAGTTGATAGTTGGCTGACATGTTGGGGTTGTATAGAGATTGATTGATTTATAGACTGAGGTTGCCCTTGATTGCTGCGACAACTTCTGCGGCCGACGCTTCCACCGTTTGGTTTTCGGTTTTCAGGTCGAGGAAGGGAGCTGTGGGCGCTTCGTAGGGGCTGTCGATGCCGGTGAAGCCTTTGATTTCTCCGGCACGAGCCTTGGCGTAGAGGCCCTTAACGTCGCGTGCTTCGCAGACTTCGAGCGGGGTATTGACGAAGACCTCGTAGAAGTCATCGGCGCCAACGATGTCTTGCGCCATGGAACGGATTTCGCGGGTAGGACTCACAAACGAACACAGCACCTGCGCCCCCGCCGCCACAAACAGCTTCGCCGTTTCTGCGATCCGGCGGATGTTTTCCTTGCGGTCTTCCAAGCTAAAGCCGAGGTCTCCGCAGAGGCCGGTACGCACGTTGTCGCCATCGAGCAACACCACAAAGTGGCCAGCGGAGAACAGTTCACGCTCCACCGCTGCCGCGATGGTACTCTTGCCGCTGCCGCTCAGGCCGGTGAGCCACACAACGCCAGCGTGGTGACCATTAACGTTTTCCCGTTCGGTACGCTGAACGGTACGCTCAAAAATAGGGTGGATGTTTTCCGCCATACGACTATTGCTTAGAAAGTCGCGCAAAGATAAGCCTTACGGTGGCGTACAGTCTATTAAATACTAAGGTTTATGGAACCCCTTAAGTGTTGCTTTTACAACCCCGACTCCCGCGCCCAGTTGCGCGAAAGCCCGAAGCCCTCAAACAACAGCATGGGTTCTGCGGCAATTTCTGGCAGTTTTGGCTCATGGTTGAGCGAAAAAGCAAAGTGAATCTTTTCAGTAGGGTCGATGATGACGACCGTCTCGTTGGTCATGATGAGGAGAGCAGAGGCAATTTCGTATGGAAAGAGCTGGTCCATGTCCGTATCGCCATCACGCTGAAGGGTGATGCGAAGTTTTTTCCCGTTGTTAATAAAAGCTTCCAACTCATTACGGTCATTGATGCGGAGCGTTACTGGAGCGGTCTCTGTTTTCGCCCAATTCCGCATAGATACGCGGGCGTTGTGGTCGTTAACGAACTGGGCGATGGCTTCCGCATAGTTGGTCTGCGCGGCAAGGAGGAGGGAAAAACAGCAAAAAACAATAGTTCCAAGAACACGGGGGAAGAAACGCATATAATATGGATAGGTTACCTCCATTAAACGTTGCTCACAGGGAGGTATTGCAGGGATTAGGATTATCCCACCAAGGCATCACCCTTGCAGGATCAACGCCAGCCCTTTATCAATCAACCGTTCTACGGTTTTCGCGGGTTGGGAGCTGAAAGTTCCTTTCGCTCGGTTGGCTAGCAGGGCGGAAATTGAAGCAGATCGGTGGCCAAGCGCAGTCGCTAAGCCATAAATACCGGAGGTTTCCATTTCAATGTTGGTGATCCGGAGGTCGTTGTGTCGCCAACTGCGCATATGGTTCAGAAGCTCGGCAGACAGACCAGACGGCAGGCGCAACGACCGCCCCTGCGGCGCGTAAAACCCCGAAGCCGTCATCGTCACACCCCGCGCAAGGTCGCTGGCCGCAAAGGCTGGCGGGAGTTCGGGCCGTACAATCAAGACGGGGACGGGTAGCTGCATCTTCCCATCTTCTAGGTGCTCAAACAAGCTGATTGCCGCTTCGTCTGGCGTGCCTCCGGAGAGGTAGAAAGGTAATAGGCCGTCGTTGGCCAACGCAGCTTCGGAGAGCAGCAGGCTGTCTAGCTGGAGGTCGGGCTGAAAAGCTCCGCTCGTTCCGAGGCGGATAAAATCTAGCGAGGTGAGCTTGGGCTTTACTTCTCGCCGCTCCAGATCAATGTTGAATAGGGCATCGAGTTCGTTGAAGACGATGTCGATGTTGTCCGTCCCGATACCGGTAGAGATGACCGTTAGGCGTTTACCGTCCAGTTCTCCGGTGTGGGTCACGAATTCGCGGGCTTCGACCTTAAGTTCGACGCGATCAAACCGACGAGATACCGCGCGTACTCGCTCGGGGTCACCGACGGTGATGATGGTTTCGGCTACTTGCCCGGGCAGGAGATCGAGGTGGTAAAGCGCGCCGTTGGGGCGGAGGATTAGTTCGGATGGCTGGATAGTGCGTTAGTCTTGTAGTAATTATAGTCTTAGCGGGGCGTTCCTTAGGCGATCAGTTCTTTCACGGCTTTTTTCAACGTCATTTCTTTGATTTCGGAGCGATAATAGTGGCTTTCGGCTTTGCCTTTATACACAACGATGGCTTGGGGGCTGGCGTGCGCTACGCCTAAGCGTTCGGCGATGGCCTCCTTGATTTCGGGGGTGTACTGCACTACCGTTCCGTAAATATCCAGATCATGCTTGGCGTGTGCTACCTCTATTTGGGCGGTAGCACTAAAGGGGCAACTGGCGCTGTGCTTAAAAAAGATAACGGGCTTTTCGTGGCTGGCCTTGATGGCTGCGTCTATGTCCTCTGGGGTATACAGGATGTTGAACATGGTTTTCTGGTTTTTGGTGGGTAACACGACAGCGGCCCCATAGTTTTTTATTCTGGCAAAGAGTGCTGCAATCCTGATGGGGCATTGATGGTACTACTTCTCCTACGCCCAGTCTTCAAATCATTCTGGCAATGCCCAGCCGTAGCCCAACCAGTCTGCGAGGTAGTCCACATCGGAGAGGGGTTTGAGCTGGTGGGCGGTTTGGCCCGCAGCGGTAGCGCGGGCGAGGGTGGTGGGCAATACTTCCGCTGTACTCCAGGCGATGTCTTGGAAGAGGGAAGGCGTAAACTTTCGCATACCGAGCAGGGTGTAGCCGCCGTCTAGCGCGGGGCCTACAACTACATCGTTTTCGTTTAGGGCAGCGAAGGCTTCGTTGAGGTAGTCGGTATCGATGCCGGGGCAGTCGGAGCCGATGATGACAACCTTTTCATAGCCTTGCTCGAAGGCGGCGCGGAAGCCCTCCAGCATCCGTTCGCCGAGGTCTCCGGGGTGTTGGAGGCGCTTGTGGAAGTCTTCCTCCGCCCAAGCGTCGCCGGTGGTAACTTCGTTGGAGTAATAGAGGTAGCGGCTGGTGGCGGTGAGGCCCAAGGCTTGTTCGCGCGTCCAGTCGGTTAGTTTGTGGTACATCTTCAGGGCCATCTCATTACCGACATCTCCGGCCAGCCGGGTTTTGGTTTTTCCGAGGATGGGATTTTTGATGAAGAGTAGGAGGGCGGATTTGGTCATTTTGATGCTTGGTAAGGAGGTACCGCAGCAATTTAGGGAATTATTACAGGAATCATCGCCCAGACTCCCGCCACCAAATCAGTTTCAGCAAATCCAGCGCATATAGGTTGGGGCGTTCGCGTTTGGTGAGGTAGTTCATCAGGCTGTGCTCCGGAAACACCTGGACTATCCTGGGCAGGAAGGGCAACATTTCGGCTAAGTCAATCAGGCGCGTACGCAGGTGCAAAGACTGGTTTTTTAAAAGGCGGAGGTTTCCAATAGCCTGCTTTTGCTTCCGGAGGAAAACATCGTTGGTCTCCAAACCAAGGTGGACAACGGGGTTGTCTTTGTGGTACAGCACCACTTCCTTGCGCGCAAACTGCTGCCCCCAAGCGGTGTCTTCGTGGCCGTAGCCCGCTACGTCTTCCGGGAAAGGGCATTCCTGTAGGAGTGCGCGGGTAACCATGAAATTGTTGGACTGAAAGCCAAGCCACACCTGATCTTCCCGTTGTTCAACCGTTCTGCTTTCTCGGCGGGTTCCGTACCACCAGTGGAGGTGGTAGGCGTGGTCTTCGGGCGGGCTTTCGGCATATGCTCGGCCTCCCGTAACGATGATCATCAGGTTAGACTGGCCGAGGTTGCGCTCGGCTTCTTCGGCTTCGTGGGCGTAGCGGCGGATGAAGTTGGGGTTTGGCCAGCCGTCGGCGTCCATCATCACGAGGTACTGGTGGTTGGCCTCTCGGGCCATTTTATTGCGGATGGCGGCGCGGCCGAGGTTGGTCGGTAGCTCTACGTAGCGGATACCAGCCGTTTGGCGCAGGGCTTCTCGGCCCCAATCTCCATCGGCTGGGCTGGCGTCGTCGTAGACCAGTATTTCAACGGGCTTGCCCTCCAACAACGCTGCCTGCCGGAGCAGTTCGGTCACCAGTGGGCGAACGTCGTAGCGGTAAGTAGGGATGCAGATGGAGAGCATGGAGGTAAAGGTATAACGTGGGGGCTAAACCTGACTAGTGGGCT
>CALEDI010000197.1 GCA_937949535.1 uncultured Lewinella sp.
GCGGGCGAAGCTGTCGCCGAGGTTGCCGCCGGCTAGTGATTTCACGTCGGCGAAGTCGAGCAGGTGCTGGGTCAGCATCGTGGTCGTCGTCTTACCGTTGCTGCCCGTGATGCCGATGATCTCGCAGCCCTTCGGCGCGAAACGGTAAGCAAATTCGATCTCGCTGATAACCGGGATACCTGCGTTGCGCAGCTCCACGATCATCGGTACCGTATCGGGGATGCCGGGGCTTTTCACGACCTCGTCGGCGGCGAAGATGCGCTCTCCGGTGTGCTGGTTGGTCTCAAAATCGATGCCTGCGGCTTCGAGTTCGGCCAAGTATTTCGGGTTGCCCGGCCCTCCGTCGGATACGAAGACAACATAGCCCTCCCGCTGCGCAAGGCGGGCTGCGCTTACGCCGGATTCTCCGGCTCCTAGGATGGCGATGGTCTTGGTCATAATATGGTATTGAAGCCCCCTAGCCCCCAAAGGGGGAACTTATTTCCCCCTTTGGGGGCTAGGGGGCTGATATTAGCGAAGCTTAAGGGTGAGTATGGTTGCTACCGCCAGCAGCAGCCCTACAATCCAGAACCGGATCACGATTTTGGTTTCGGGCATACCTTTCTTTTGGTAATGGTGATGAAGTGGAGACATGAGGAAGATCCGTCGGCCTTCCCCGTATTTTTTTCTGGTGTACTTGAAGTAGCTCACCTGTAGGACGACCGAGAGGTTCTCGACCACAAAAATTCCGCAGAGCAGCGGCAGTAGTAGTTCTTTGCGCAACAGGATGGCGAGTGCTGCAATCATCCCGCCCAGCGCCAACGAGCCAGTATCCCCCATGAAGACCGTAGCCGGAAAGCCGTTGTACCACAGGAAACCGAGGCAAGCCCCGAAGAGGCAGGCACTGAAAACAACCAACTCTTCCGTTCCCGGCAAGTACAACACCCCGAGGTAGTTGGCCGCAATGGCGTTGGAGCTAACGTAGGCGAACACCCCAAGCACCGCCGCGATGATGGCCGAAACGCCCGTTGCCAACCCATCCAGCCCATCCGTCAGGTTGGCAGCGTTAGAAATCGCCGTTACGACGAAGACGATGAACGGCACGAAGATGATCCACACCAAGGACGCGCCGATGTTGAAGAGGTTCTCGTACGCCATCTGGCTGTTCTTGATGAAGGGTACGTTCGTCAGGGTAGTCCGGTAGTTGGCCCGATTGATGATCTTACCGTTGGCCAGTACCGTTGAGCTTACCTCCCCTACCCTGTCGGCTTCGGTGAGTTCCAAGGCTTCGGCTTCGTTCACGTCCATCCGGACGGTAACCTGCTCGCTGAAGAGCATCACCAGCGCAATCAGTACCCCAAGCCCGACTTGGCCGGCGATCTTGAATTTGCCCGCCAGCCCGTCTTTGTTCTTGTGCTTGATCTTCAGGTAGTCGTCCGTGAAGCCGATGGCCCCCATCCAGACTGTAGCCACCAGCATCGTTATCAAGTAGATGTTGGTCAGGTTCCCCATCAGGAGGCAAGGAACGAGGATGGCCAGCAGGATGATGACGCCGCCCATCGTTGGTGTACCTGCTTTCTGCGCCTGCCCATCAAGACCAAGGTCTCGGACCGACTCGCCCATCTGGAGGCGCTGTAAGCGCCCGATGATCCGACGGCCAAAGATGATACTGATGATGAGGCTCAGGATGATCGCCACCCCAGCCCGCACGCTCAAAAAGTCGAACAGGTTGTTGCCGGGGAAATTACCCAACACGGATTCCAGCCATTCAAACAAACTAACTAGCATAAGTACGGGCGTTTAGGGCGTTCGCTAATTCCAGCTTATCATCAAAAGGAAAGCGTTCTCCTTTGATCTCCTGGTAGGTTTCGTGGCCTTTGCCCGCAACGAGGACGATGTCTTGCGGCTTGGCAAACTGTACGGCGGTACGGATGGCACTCCGACGGTCCGTAATTCGTAGTGTCTTGGCTTGTAGCTCGGGAGCGTCTAGCCCAGCCTCCATATCGTTGAGGATGGCTTCGGGGTCTTCCGAGCGGGGGTTGTCGCTGGTCAGGATGGCTTGGTCGGCCAGTTTGGCAGCGAGGCGGGCCATGATGGGGCGCTTGGTCTTGTCGCGGTCGCCGCCAGCCCCAACTACGCAGAGGAGGTTGGCTTCGGTGGCGAGCAGGTCGCGCAGGGTGGTGAGTACGTTTTCGAGCGCGTCGGGGGTATGGGCGTAGTCTACTACGGCGGTTACCAGCCCGGCGGGGTCGGTGACGTAGTCTAGGCGGCCGGAGGCGGCGGTTAGGCTGCTCAGGGCGACTAGGATTTCGTCGCGTTCTTGGCCCAGTTCGGTTGCGACGCCGAAGGCGGCGGTGAGGTTGTAGGCGTTGAAGCGGCCAATGAAACGGGTAAATATCTCCGTTCCGTCCAGTTCCAGTTGCAGGCCTTGGGCGGAGTTGTTCAACACTTTTGTGCGGTAGCTCACCAGCTTCCGGAGGCTGTAATGCAGCTTGCGGGCCTTGGTGTTTTGCAGCATGAACGCGCCGTTCTTGTCGTCGGCATTGACGAGGGCGAAGGCGGTTTTTGGCAACTGATCGAAGAAGCCTTTCTTGGCGTCGCGGTAGGCGGCGAAGGTTTCGTGGTAGTCTAGGTGGTCGTGGCTGAGGTTCGTGAATACGCCACCATTGAAGGCGAGGCCGCAGGTGCGATGTTGGGCTACTGCGTGGCTAGAGACCTCCATGAAGACATAGTCGCAACCGGCATCCCGCATCTCGGCCAGCAAGGCATTGATGGAGAGCGCGTCTGGCGTTGTGTGCGTAGCCGTGCGCACTTCCGCCCCGATACGAACTTCTACGGTAGACAGCAGTCCGGTTTTGTAGCCCAAGCTGGTGTACAGATCGTGCAGTAGCGTTGCAACGGTGGTTTTGCCGTTGGTTCCGGTGATGCCGACTAGGGTTAGGTCTTGGCTGGGGTTGTTGTGGTAGGTGGCGGCGGCTTGGGCTAGGGCTTGGGCGGAGTTTTGGACTTGGAGCCAGCAAACCCCCTCCCCCGACCCCTCCCCACGGGGGAGGGGGGACGTTGGAGGTGTGATAGGCGAGGCAGGTGTTGGAGGTGTGGATGCTCGCTCCGCTCGTACCCCCTCC
>CALEDI010000198.1 GCA_937949535.1 uncultured Lewinella sp.
GGTAAGTGCTTGTCTATCAGGCCCGAAAGACCAATGTGGTTTACATGATGGGCCAGCAAAGCCAAGTCGTCTAAGTGTTCTACTTTCACCCCGCCAAGGTAGACTTTTTACTTTCGTTCAAATTATGCGCGAAACGTGAGCAGATGAAAATTTTCAAAAAAATAGAAGAGAAGCGACAGTCATTATTTGGAAGGATTCTGTCAAAGAAGCCTAAAGAAAATGCGATGTCGGAGATAAGCGCGTTGCTGTCTAGCCACGAAGACGATATTTTCAAATTGGACAAAGAGGATATTCGTAAGATCACCGATAAGTACGGTGTTGATTCATATTCTGATTTCCTTGATGTCCGAATGGAAATCTTTAGGGACTATTTAGTCTACTGCCTTAGCGATAAAGTGATTTCTGACGAAGAAACAAAAGCCCTCTCTCACTTAAAAAGACTTCTTTCATTAAAAGATGGAGACGTTAATGGCATGATTGAAAGCGAGAGCAACAGGCTATACAGCGCCGCAGTTAAGGATGTGGTTGCAGATGGAAAGATAAGCGACATAGAAAAGGCTGCACTTGCAAAATCACGAGCATCCTTACTCATCAAAGACACTACTGCTATTCAGATTCTCAATAAAGAATCTAATGCGTTCTTCAATGACTATTTTAGTGAGGCCTTGTCAGATCAAAGAGTCTCCGATGAAGAGGTTTCTAAGATCAATAGTATCGTCGATGCTTTAGGTATTGAGCAACCTGTCGTTAAAGGCTACTCTAAACAAGACTACGACAGATATAGGCTTTATTGGAACATAGAGAATGGAGAACTTCCTACCCTTGACTCACCTATCAATCTAAACAAAAATGAAACACTTCATTTTCTAGGTCGGGGAGCTTGGAAAGAAACAAGGAAGCAAAAAATTGCGACAAACTACGGTGGCGTTAGTGGGCGAATAAAAATAATAAAGGGCTTTGATTTTAGACTAGGTAGTATAGCCGCAAAATCGGTGACAGTAGACACCTTTAAGACAATACAAGAAGGGAGGCTTTTTCTCACCAATAAGAGATTGATTCTTATGGGAGCAAGCGGAAACAAGTCTTTGAGGTTAACTTCTATCTTGGAGGTTAATCTATTCAGTAATGGGGTTGACTTACAAAAGGCAACAGGTAAAAGCCCATTCATTGAAATGGACGCAAATCCTGAAATTTTTGCAATGATGCTCAATAGACTTATTAGCGAATAAGAGCATTGTGAACAATGCTTTTTGAAAAAGCTTAAGCAGCTACGGTAATTAAAAAGTCAGGTTGCGGAAGTAGTGTTTTTTTGTCTCATCCCTTCATGCATCCGCACTTAAAGGCGTTACAATTAAGTAACCATTTACTTATTCGCCGGATGAAAACTCATGATCGTCTCTCGCAGGAAGTCTGTATCGAGGTGGGTATAGATCTCTGTCGTCAGGATGGATTCGTGGCCGAGCATTTCCTGCACAGCGCGCAGGTCGGCTCCTCCCTCAATCAGGTGCGTGGCGAAAGAATGGCGGAAGGTGTGGGGGCTAACATTTTTCTCGATGCCCGCCGCCGCCGCGTATTTTTTCACGGCCGTAAACACGCTGATGCGGCTCAGCGAGCCGCCTCGGCGATTTAGGAAAACGATGTTTTCGGCCTCCGGCTTGATGGGCATTACGGGCCGGACGTATTCCAGGTAAATCTCTAGGTGCCGGATGGCTTCGCCGCCGATGGGGACGATCCGTTCTTTGTCTCCCTTGCCCGTTACGCGGATGAAGCCCTCGTTGAAGTAAAGGTTGGTGAGCTTCAGGCTGGTGGCTTCGCTTACGCGCAGGCCGCAGGCGTAGAGGGTTTCCAGCAGGGCGCGGTCGCGCAGGCCGTGGTCTAGGCTCAGGTCGATCTGGCCTAGGAGTTCGCGGACCTCGTGGTAGGTGAGTACTTCGGGTATTTTGCGGCCCATCTTGGGCGCTTTCACCAGCTCGGTTGGGTCTTGGGCAATCAGGTTTTCGTCCAGTAAAAAGCCGAAGAAGGTTTTCAGCGCAGAGATCAGCCGTGCTTGAGAGCGGGTTGCGAGGCCGAGTTCGGCGAGGTACTGGATGAAGGCATCCAGATGGAAACGCTCGATGGCGGAGGGCGTAAGCTCCCATTCTCGAAGCTTCAGGTAAGCGGGCAGTTTCTCTACATCGGAGCGGTACGCAGACAGGGTGTGGTCGCTGTAGCCCCGGTTCAGTTTCAGGTGAGCAGCGAAAGCATTGAGGTTGTTTTTCCAGACGGCTTGCATGGTTGCCAAGGTACGGATTTTGGAGGGCGCGGCCGCAGGTGCAGGCTGGGTTAAAGCATTGGTATATTCGCTATGCTTGCTTACCCGAGGCAAACAGGAGTAGTGAATCGCTGTAGTAACTTGGTACTCCAGACGCAACCCCAGTCAAATTTCGTCGTATTTAGAGTACGCCACTCATTCCATCCTACCTTCGCCCTATGTCTCTGAGCATATCAGACTTCTTCATCCTCGCTAGCGTGATCCAAGGTATTTCCATTGGGCTGGCCATCCTGTGTGCGCCGTTCTTTCGGAGCAAGACCAACAATTACCTAGCGGGCTTCATCCTGACATTATCAGGAATAACCTTTCTCGGCTGGCAAAAATTCGATGGTTTCTGGTCAGACTACATCTGGAGCCTGATGTGGGAGTTTCTAGTTTCGGTGTTCCTCTTTCAGTACTTCCTCCGTGTGCTCAAACATCCTTTTCTAAAGGCCACGTGGTTGCCGTGGCTCTACGCTCCTTTCTTTTTTATCTTGGTCATTGACTTAGTAGTAGACTTCAGCTTCATATTCAATTTTTACCAACTGCCCTTTCAAGAAAACAATGTTGTCTACGTCCTTTACGATAAGATGTTAGACACTCTCGCTCTGTGGTGGAATGCTTTTCTCATCGTATGGGCCTTTCAAATTGCATGGAAGGACAGCCAATCTCCTCCCGAACGACGACGCTGGCTGGTGCGCTTCGGCGTAGCGATGTTAGGGATAGTTGTCGTTTGGTTTTTCTCAGACCTAATACATTTTTTCACCAAAAACGAAGACTCCTACGCTCCCACCTGGGTTGCGCTTTCCGTTCTCTTCTGGTGGATCGCCTACGCTGGCGTTTACCAACTCCGCATTCTCGAAGAACGGGCCGAGATTCAGGATCTGCTTGCAGGAAGGTTCGCCCCCAAACCGTCTGAACGCACCGCACCAGCCATTGTCAACGAGAACACCTACACCGTCCAACTCAAACGCCTAATGGACGAAACCCAGCTGTACCGTAACCCAGATTTCGGCCGCCAACTAATCGCCGAACGGCTCGGCATTAGCGAAGGCTACGTTACCCAGGTGATACAGGACGGTCTAGGCGTAGGCCTCATCGATTACGTGAACGGTTACCGAATCGCCGCCACCAAGGAGATGCTTTCTGATGAAGCATTCGCGCCTTACTCGCTAGAAGCGATAGGCCGAGAAGCCGGTTTTAAATCTCGCAGCGCTTTCTACGAAGCCTTCAAAAAAACAACGGGTCTAACACCCGGAAGCTACCGAAAAAGCGAAAAAGCGTCCTGATTACAAGGGTTCTGAGGTTTCAGGACATACACAAGCCCCTATTTTTTGCTTCTGGCGCGTCTGGCCCTGAGGTTTGCAACCGTAACAAATCACTGTTGTCTAATCCTCTTCAAAAAACCTCCTGATGCTCCGCACACCTTATTTGGTTCTCCTGCTTGTCTTAACCACCTCAACATTCCTAACAGCACAGATTACCCGAACTGAAAACTCTCGTAATAACCTGACCCTGACTATTGGGCTAAACCAAGGCTACTTCAAAGACCAGAACTTCTCCCCACTCAACTACCGCTCTACGGGGCCGCGTTTTGGCTTGGCCTACACCCGCAATACTGCCGCTGGCCACCAGTGGAGTACAGAGTTGGGCGCAAGTCTCAATACCCTAAAGAACCCCACCAACTATGAGCTTGACCCCGACCGCTACCAAATCGATATTGCCCTAGGCTACCTCAAAGCCCTAAACAACAACACCAGCAAACGCCAGTTGCACCTCGGCGGCAAATACCGTACTTACGTAGACCTCACCCTGTTTGATGGTGCGGAGGCCGTCACCTTTTTTGCGCTACACGCTTTCGAGGTCGCTGGCGCAGGAGCTTGGCGCACGGGAGAACGCCACAGCTTCAAGGCATCCGCTTCCATTCCCGTATTTGGCTTGCTTTCTCGCCCCCCCTATACTGGCTGGGACAAGTTCATCTCCGACAATGCACGCAACATCCCAAAGATCGTTACCCGAGGAGACTGGCTCACAATCGGTGCCTTTACCGGCCTCCGTGCTGGCTTAGGCTGGGAATACCAACTCTCTGATCGCTTCGCGGCCGAAGCCCGCTACAGCCTCGCGTACTATGCTACCCAACGCATCGATCCCTTCCGCTCTCTAAACAACAGTTTCTCAATCAACCTAACCTATCGCTAACTCACCTTGCACCTGCGGCCGCGCCTCCAAATCATAGCATAAAGCCGTACGGGAGGGGCTTGCCCCAGAAGGCTTCCCCTCTAAAAAACCAACCCAAATGAAAAAATTATTCCTCCTTCTCTCAACCGCCGCCATCATCTTCACCGGCTGCGAAACCCTCGTCCTCGGCGAAGCCGAGGCCAACGACCCCGAAAACAATTTCGAGATTTTCTGGAACGACTTCGACCAACACTACAGCCTCTTCAACGTACGCGGCTGGGATTGGGACAGCATATACACCGTCTACCGCCCCCAAGTAACGCCCCAAACTACGGATGAAGACCTCTGGGAAATCCAGCGCCAAATGGTGGAATACCTCGACGATGCGCACACCTTCGTTTACTGGCCAGGAGAGGCTTTCTTCTCCGGAAATCGTGAAGACCGCGCGCGCCTCAATGCCGAATTTAGCCTACCACTGGTCTTAGCCGATCACCTCGAAGTAATCGACTCCTCGAACCAAGAGGAATATTATTACGGCAGCTTGCGCGGACGAAACATCGGCTACATCTACCTCGGCGGCGTTGATTTTGAAAACGAAAATTTTGCAGACCGCCTACTTGAAGGTATCGGCCAGCATGATGCCATCATCATTGACCTGCGCAACAATGGCGGCGGCAACGACACTGATGCCGCCAATTTCGCCGCTCGCTTCTCCGACCGCGAAGAACTCGCCTTCACCGTTCAGGAACGCAATGGCCCAAACCATGAAGACTTCGCGGGTAAAACCGAATACTTCCTTCGTAAAGATGGTCCCGTTCAGTATACCCAACCCGTTGTTGTACTAACCGACGGGCTCTCCGTTAGTGCCGCAGAAATCATGCTAATTTACCTAAAAGCGCTTCCGCACGTCACCCAAATTGGTACAACTTCCTCCGGAGACTTTTCCGATACAAGTATGCGCCGCTTCCTCCCCAACGGCTGGCAATACCAATACTCAATCATGAAATTTCTACTCCCTGATGGCACCAGCTTGGACGGCGTCGGGCATATACCTAACATAGAAGTCCGCAATTCCGAGGAAAGTATTCTAGCGGGCAACGACCTCGTATTAGAACGGGCGTTCCAGTACCTATTCGAGGAACATGGCATTGAGTAGGTGGGCGCGGCCGCAGGTGCAAGGGGAGGTTTTGAGGACGGTCGAGGCCTTCCTGGCCGAGTAAAACGCTGCTCCTTACCGAAAACTACCCAACCAACACAAACCCCTCCTCCGTTCGCTCCACTCGGAGCCCAACAAAATCAGGGCGAAAGTTGGCTACCTCTAGGCCCAAAAACTCTGGCTCGTGGTGCGTAGTCGTCAGCACTACCACGGGGCAATTAGCGTTATTGGCGGCTTTGGCCCCCGTTACGGAGTCTTCAAAGATGGTGCAGTCTTTCAGGTCTACACCCAGCGCGTCGGCTCCTTGCCGGAAGACTTCGGGGTCGGGCTTTCCTTTGCGCACCATACCGGAGTGGACAAGGTGGCCCATCAACTCCCCGATGCCGAGGTTTTCAACTACGAACTCGGCGTTCTCCTTCGGCCCTGCCGTTCCGATGGCCATGGGGATGCCCGCCGCGTGGGCTTGCCGGATAAACGCCAGCGCGCCGGGCACGATGTTGGCTTCAAAATCGGCAGCGAAGATGTCGCGGTAGGCGGCTTCTTTGTCCCAAGCAATTTGCTTGCGTTCTTCTAGCGTAAAGCGGTCGCCAAATAGCCGTTCAAGGATTTCGAGGTTCACGCCGTGAATCTCTTCTTTGACGCGGTCGAGACTGTAATCTAGCCCCAGCTCTTTTAGCTTCCGTTGCCAAGCGCGGTGATGGACCATCATGTTATCAACTAAGGTTCCGTCTAGGTCGAAGAGGAGGGCTTTGGTCTGAATTTGCATCGGGAGGCTATTTTTTCTGCAAGGTACGCCACTACAAAATGAAGCAATGTTTGCCAACCGAGCGGCCCTCTTACAACTTCCCCCCCAGCCAAGACGTTGTTTCCTACTGTACGCGCACCCTTCATTCATCTCCGGCTTTGACCATCGCTGAACTAAAAGATTATCTAAAACCCGAAACCGACCTGGAGGCTTCCTTCCTGGAAGACGCAGAGTTTTGTCGTGGCTTACAATGGGGTGTTCCTCGTTTTGGCCATCCGGAAGGCTCCATCATGGCCCACATAGTAGAAGTGAATGCCAACATCGACCGCCTACCAATAGACCCCGAAACCCGCGCACATCTCCGCATCATCTGTTGGGTACACGACACCTTCAAACACATCGAAGACAAGGGCTCCCCCAGAGACTGGACCAAGCACCACGCCGTCTATGCCCGCAACTTTCTAGCGCGTCACCTATCCGATCCCCTCCTGCTCAATGTTGTGGAAGTACACGACGATGCCTACTACGCATGGCGGCTGGCTCACCTCTACCACAAACCAGCGGAAAGCGAAGAACGCATCCGGATGATCCGTGAAAAAGTTGGCCCCTACTGGCAGCTTTTCTACCTCTTTTTTAAGTGCGACACCAGCACCGGAGACAAAAACCCCGCCCCACTAACCTGGTTTGAAACCACCATGGAAGGCATTGAAGTCGTAGATTTTGTCGAAGAAACTGCGCGTAATTAGCTCGTGTGGCGCATTTGGTTATGCAACCCTGGAAACCCCACACAACAAACACGCAACCCCCACTTCACCCTACCTTCGCCTCCCGATGACGCTGCAAAGAACCATTATTGCCATCCTCTTCGCTTGGACCCTCTTGGCCGTCTTTGCCCATTTGGGCGATGTGCAACTGGAGTTTTACGACGAAGCCCGCCGGGGCGTTAGCGCCCTAGAGATGTCGCGCGGGGAAGCTCCCTCCCTACTCACGCCGCCGTATTACGGCGGGCCAGACCACTGGGGAACGAAGCCGCCGCTCCTGGTCTGGTGCCAAGCCATCTGGATGAAGGTCATCGGCCCCGGCGAGCTCGCCGTCCGGATGCCTTCCGCCCTAGCAACGCTGGCCTTGTTCTGGTTGCTGACTTGGTGGGGCAAACGCGATTGGGGCAACCCGCTGGTCGGTAGCCTGGCGGCTGTTGCCGTACTTGGCAACTGGCTCTACATCAGCAACCACGGCGCCCGATCAGGAGATTTTGATGCGATGCTGATTCTCTTCCTCACCGCCCAAGTCGTCTTTTTCTACCGCTGGGTAGCCGATGGGCAAAAGCGTTGGATCTGGCTGGCCGGCCTGTCCATCTTCCTTGCCGGAATGACGAAGGGCGTTGCCGGAGGCTTCTTCCTTCCCGGCATCGGCGCCTGGCTGCTGCTCGACCCAGAAGGGCGGAAGAAACTGCTTAAGCCCAGTACTTGGCTCGTGCCCGCAGGAGCGATTGGTTTGGTGCTTTGCTATTATTTCCTCCGCGAACAAATAGACCCCGGCTACCTCCAAATGGTCTTCGATAACGAACTCGGTGGCCGCTTCGACGAGACGAACGAAGGCCACAAACACCCCTTCTATTACTACCTCAACCTGCTAATAACCGACCACGGCTGGCGGCACCTGCTGCCGCTGTTAATCCCGGCCCTACTCTTCCTATTCCAGTCTGAATACCGGCGGCTCACGCTCCTGCTTTCCATCACGACGGTGTTGTTTCTACTGGTCGTCTCCAACGCAGCCACGAAGCTCGTTTGGTACCACGCGCCTTCCCTTCCGCTGCTCGGCATGTTGATCGGGGCTGGCGTTTTCCACCTCGCCAAACTTCTCTCCAACAAGATCGGTGGGCAAAAAGGCCACCTCGTCAGCATCGCCCTGCTAACGGGCCTCTTCCTCGCCCCGATGATCCTGACAACCCACCACGTGCTGAACCGCAGCCGTTACTTGGTGATGCACGAATCTAAAGGCTCGTTGAAAGAGTTCATGGGCAGAAAGGAAGTACAGCCGCCCTACTCCGTTGTCATCAAAGACTACCAGCCCAACTTCCGTTTCTACGTCGAGCTGGCCCGCGAGCGCGGCGAAGCCGTGGAGCTGAAACGCATCCAACGCCTCCGGCCTTTCCTCTCCGCCATTGAACAGCCCGCCTCTGAGTTTGCTCCGGGCGAGTGCGTTATCGTTTGCCACGGCGACACCTGGGAATACCTGTTTGACCACTTCAAACTGAAGCCAAAGTATAAGGACGGGCGGTGCCAGTTGGTCTTGCTGGGGGAGAGAAGGGAGAAGTAATGATCGTAAACCATCGCACCGGAGGCCTACGGAATATACATAAGTTGACATGGCCACAAACCCCCACCCCCAACCCCTACCCCATCGGGGAGGGGAGCAAAACCGCTGCGGCTGCCGCCTTCGCTAAATCGTTGGCAACTGCTATTTTTATCATTTAGAGACGAACTTGGGTAGTTACGACCAACTTTGCCTCAAAAACGCATTGCGTTTTCACAAGTC
>CALEDI010000199.1 GCA_937949535.1 uncultured Lewinella sp.
GTGTGAATAACAAATTGCAGGTTTAGGCGGCTTTGATAATTTTTTCGACCATGTCCCAAGCCTGACTTGCGTAGTAACATCGCAAGTTCACCATGGATTGAGCTCCATCGGTAGACCATTTCTGTCCCGATAGCTTCATGCGCTGTTGGATCACACTTCGGTGAGCCGCTTCAATGGGCCCCGAACCGATGAGGAGTCCTCTGTCTCGGTAGGTTTTGTACTGCATCCGTTCGCTGTGCTCTTCGTAATAGTTAATCAACTTTGCTTTCGTTGACTTGGCCTCCTCGTTACTTGGCCGACAAGACTGGACGGCTTGTATCACGTCGTAGACTCCGTTATGGCGAAGTTTTTCCAATTGATTTTCTACCCATTCCCGTCGTCGCTTTTCCTCTTTCCACTGGTTGCGCGCAAAAAGAACAAGTTTCTCCTTAGCGTGAAAGAAATCCAGTATCTGGATTGCTCCGGGGTAGTTGTCTTCGGCCCAATTCCATATCCATCTTGCCCCGTCACCAATGATGACCTTGTGAGAATAGTCCACAAGGTGACGTTCCAATTTTGGGAAGAATTCATCAACACTTCCCAAGTGGCCTACATAAATGGATTGGCGGGCCTGACGCCTACGATCGCTTAACTGCACGACGTTATCGCCACTGAAGATGCGGCCCAGTTTTAGTTCTTTCCACTTGCCTTCTTCAAGGCAGAGCATCGCACCATCGACCATGACATAAACCGGCTCCGCTGATTTAGTCTCCTTTAATTTGGGGATAACGGCCTCGCAATCGGCTTGGATCAAAGGGTCAAGTAAGCTGCCATAATACTTGCATTGACGCTGAATCTGCATGGCCGACATGCTAATATTACCAAGCTTTAGCAGCAGTTCGCTACCCTGTTCGTAAGGGACGGCTTGTCCGGTCAAGCAGCATAGGCCACGTACCTTTTCGCTTATCGCAAAACGGTCCGTCCCGCTACAGAGCGGGTGTTTTTTGGACAATTCAAGCCGGCCAAAACTGGTCACGACTTTTTTTTAGCGTTGCGGTCTTTTGGTAACTTGACACCGCTGTGCTGGATCAAGCCTACGGCGAACTTGTGCGAAAGGGCAAGAACCTCGTCTTCGTACTCCGTAGCAGAGGTAATTGCATCTTGGGTTCTGACAAACTCGGCGACTTCTTCACGCATGGACTCCAAAATCAAATCGGTGAGCACCTTCTCCTTATCAAGTGACATATCTGTTTTTGCCTAAAGTTACGAAACCTGCAATTTGTTATTCACACCGGACGCGGGATGCAGGGATTTGGACAACAGATTGCACGTTATCCGATAAGCACAGCCCCAACCGTATCAAAAACCGTTCCTAGCACCTGCGGCCGCGCCCATAAACGCAACAAGGCGCTTACCGCAGTATCGGTAAGCGCCTTGCTTGTTGCTTGCTAGCATTTTCTTCTCTATGCCGCATCTTCTTGTTTCCTCATCCTCACCTCGAAAGTTCGGAGGCGCATAGCCTGGTTTTCAGCGACTGCGTTGAGGATCTTGAGTTCTTCGTTCAGCTCTTCCTTTTTGGAAGCGTCTTCGCCAAAGAATCGTCGCTTCCGGTTGATGTCCAGTATGCGCTGCATCGTGTCGCCCAAGGCTTTCTTGGTTCTCAAATAGTGGTACTTAACGTTTCTTCTGGTACTCATTGCTCTTTAGGTTTCAATCAAAAAATATAGGTAGGCTAACTACGGCATAAGATAGGCTATTATTGCTACAAAAAAGACAATTAACCTATTTTCTTGCCGCATGGCTAGTACAGTGTAATTTAAATTTGTCGACTTTTGTGCTGGCGGATTTTATTGGCTGGCAAGGCGGTAAAACCGGAGTTTAGCCGTAGCTAAATGAGGATTTTACCAACGCAGCCAGCCGATAAAAGACGCCGCAGAAAAGGCGATGAAATTTAGATTACACTGTACTAGCCATTCGCGGGTTCATAATAAGGAACCACACCACCCCGCAAAAGGTTGGTTTTTGAAGCCTTGAAGATTGTAATACAATTGTCTTTTCCGGCACCAATTACCCTTTCCGGAAGGGGTTGCGCGCCACCCATTTCGGGGCGGAGTAAACCGCCGGAGTAAACAACGGAATCAAGCGGTTGAGCCAGCCGTAGCGCGCCTTTACCAAAACGGCGTAGTCCGTCGCAGTCGCCCCTACGGAACTCTTGATTTCCAGTGCCGTCCGGCCATAATCTAAGTGGCGGAAGCCGCCCGTTATTGCCTGCTCCAAGAGGTCGAACAGCATATTATGGTACAAATGATGGCTGTGCTTATAGGCCTCAAGGAGGCCAAGGAAGTGCGCTTGCAGCACCTCCCCGTTGGGCACGCAGGAGGTAAAGCCGACCAATTCATTCGCCGCATTGAAGTAGCCCGTGAAACAGGAAGTGGGGCTTTCCGGTAGGTATTCGGCCTCGTACCCATCGGCAACCAACACCTGACGTAGACTCGGTTTGCATGCGTTCGCGGAGGCGAGCCAAGGGAAATAGTTGGGTTTGAGGCTAGCGGCGTTAAAATCTGCTCCCGCACTGACCGAACGGTAGAGTTCGTGCAGTTGGTCTTGGTAACGAACCACCTCATCGGTCGTTAATGGCCGAGAAGTAATGCCTTCCATTTTTGTTCTGGCTCTGCGGTAACGAACGCGGTATTTGCTGGTCAGGGCAGCGAGGTAGTCCTCAAAAGTATTCCACGATTCAGGGATGTTTACTCCCATGACCGGGTCTGCCGGCAACAGGTAATGCCCGCTGTTTTGCAACTCCCTAACCGCAGGGTGCAATACGGGGTAGAGGTCTTTGATGACAAAGGCCGCATAGCTCGGCCGGAGGCACATCAGGGTTTCTGCTACGGCGGGCAGTAGCTCTTTGGCTTCCGTTGCTGAAAGCTGGCTGAGGCCATCGGAAGAAAAACTGCCCGAGGTAAGAAACTGGCCAATGGAGAGCAGGCGGAACGAAAACGGAGCGAGTAGCCTGCGGCGAAAATCCCAACCAGAGGTCTCCCCCTTCAACTCGTTTTTCACTTGGCCTGCGGCGCTGAAGGAAAAGCTTTGGGTAGTCAGTAAGATTCGGCGGAAGCACCGGCTGTCTTCCAGCAAGATGGCTTCGGTATCGAGGCCCTGGGGGTGGTCGGTTAGGAAGGCCAGTGCTTCGGGGCCGACCCAAAAGCCATCTTCCCGGCTACGCTCCGGCCATGCAGCGCGAAGCGCTGCGCCGGTAGGGAAGCGCCGGATCGTCCAGTTTTCCTGCCCTTTTACGGAGAGCAATTCACCGGCCTTATTGGCGCGCATTGGGCAAAGTATGGGCAGGAAAGCTAGTGGCATAATGATCTTCTGACGGTAAGCAGCATTGTTTGTAACGCCCGAAGCGGAAAATGGATGGAAGACAAGAAGAAAATCAACCATTTAAAGCCGTTGCCATGTTCTATCTTCGTTTAACATCTAGATGTCTTCCTATGATTAAGAAAATACTTGTACCCGTAGATTTCAGCACCGGCTCGGCCGCAGCGCTTCGTTACGCAGAAAATTTTGCGGCCTTCACCCAGGCGCTTGAGGTCAAAGTTATTCACGTATTTAGCCCGCAGGCAACTACTGGCGACACCTTAGTTGTTCCCTCGATGAGTGAGCTGATGGAGCAACGAGACGAAGCCTTCGAAGCATTCCTGAAAGACATTCCGGCTCCGGAGGGCGTTGCCCGCAAGTCTGAACTATTGCTCGGTTTTGCGGCAGACAAGATCATCCAGCACAGCGAAAACTACGACCTCATCATCATGGGCGCGACCGGAGATACGGGTTTGTTGGAAGAAGTATTTGGTAGTGTTTCTTCTGCGGTGTCGCAAAACGCGGATTGTCCCGTTCTCCTTACCCCGAGCCAAGCCGAGTTTAAGGACTACAACAACATCCTTTACGCCAGCAACAGCATTTCCCTGAGCCGAAGGGCGGTGCTGGAATTTCGAGATTTCAACGCGCTGTTCAATGCGCGGGTCCACTTCGTACACATCAACGATGAAGAAGGGCAGCAAGACGGTAAAAGAGAAAGCCTCTTCGCGCCCTTATTCAATAGGCCCGAACCAGAGTTTGCCTTCGAGATTCAGGAAGTCACCGCAGACTCCGTCCAGGAAGGCATCGTAAACTACCTCCAAGCCAAACCCATCGAGCTTGCCGTGATGGTGACGCGCCAAAGGGGTTTCTGGGCCAATCTTTTTCACAGCAGCGAAACCAAGCAGATGGTCCTGCATCCTAAAACGCCTTTGTTGGTGTTGCATCTGGAAGAGTAGGAGGCGCGGCCGCAGGTGCAGGGGGAGTTTTGGGTTCGCTTTTTATTTAAAAAGTAGGCCCCCGGCAGGGATGATAGACGAGATGGCCGTTTTGTAAGGGATGGGAAATAAATAAAGTTACAGTTCTTGGCCTGGCGATTTTGTTCCAGTTTTCTCCAAAAATTCTTTGCATAGCCTAAGCTACGGAAATAATTTTTGGTGGAAACTGGGGCAAAATAAGACGGCCAAGAACGTAA
>CALEDI010000200.1 GCA_937949535.1 uncultured Lewinella sp.
GGTAGTTACGACCAACTTTGCCTCAAAAACGCATTGCGTTTTCACAAGTCCCTCCCCCGTGGGGAGGGATTTAGGGAGGGGGTTTTGGCACTCAACGAACCTTCGTAAACTTATGTATATTCCGTAGGCCGGAGGCACTCAACCCACCCGCACAATTTAAACACAGGTACCACATGGCACAGATCAAAAAATCCACCCTCAGTTTCCTAAAGCAATTGGCCAAAAACAACGACCGAGAGTGGTTCAAAGACAATAAGGCCAAGTACGAAGCTGGCCGCGAAAACGTAGCCGAGTTTGCCCAAGCCTTGATGGATCGCTTGGCAGAAACCGACGTACTCGCTACCGAGAACGGCAAAAAATCGTTGTTCCGGATTTACCGCGATGTCCGTTTTAGCAAAAACAAAGAGCCGTATAAAACCAACTTCGCCGGCCAGTTTGTCCGCGACGGAAAGCTGCGGCGGGGTGGCTACTACTACAATATCTCTCCTGCCGGAGGCTGGCCCAGTATGGTTGGTGGTGGGTTCTACGGCATCGAGAAAGACGACCTAAAACGAATGCGCGAAGAACTGGCCGTAGACGCTTCCGAGCTGCGGGCCATCATTGCCGACAAAGATTTCGTTCGGGTCTTCGGGGAGCTGCAAGGCGCACAACTAAAGACCGCGCCGCGCGGATACGCCAAAGACCACAAAAACGTAGACTTGCTGCGCTACAAACAGTTTTACTGCGCGCGCAACTTCACGGACCAAGAGGTGCTCTCCGCCGAATTCCTCGATATGGCCCACGAGGCCACCCTAACCCTACGGCCTTTCTTCGACTTCTTCACGGAAGTACTGACGACGGATGCGAACGGGGAGTTGATCGTTTGAGCGTTTGGTCGATGCTTTCCAAGCCGAGTGTGCTTCAAAAAAAACGGTCTGGCCGGAGCAACTACTTAACAAACTTCATCCGGTAATCGGGATTGATTTCTCCCTTCTTGATTTTTTCCAGCCGGCGCTTCACTAAGCGTTTCTTTAGTGGTTTGAGGTATTCGGTGAATAGGATACCTTCGATGTGGTCGTATTCGTGTTGGATCACGCGGGCGTTCATGTCGGTAAAGGTGGCTTCGTGGGGCTCGAAGTTCTCGTCTACCCACTTCATCGTGATGGTTTCGGGACGTTCCACGTCGCCGGTGATGTCGGGGATGCTGAGGCAGCCTTCGGAGTAGGAAACATCTTTGCCGGTTTCTTCCAATATTTCGGCATTGATGAAGACCATTTTCAGGCCCTTGTCCTCTTCGCCCTCGTCGAACATCGGCGCGCTGTCAATCATGAACAGACGGATGGGGCGGCCAATCTGGGGAGCGGCTAAACCGACGCCGTTGGCGTGGTCCATGGTTTCCCACATATCCGCGATCAGTTGCTCAAGCCCCTCATAGTCGGGGCTAATGTCTTTGGCTACTTTTTTCAGTACGGGCTGGCCGTAGGCGTAAATGGGGAGGATCATGGGGATTTGTTTGCTAGTTTATCAAGCGGTGGCAAATGTAGCTTTATCGTTGGGATTCCATGAAGTCCTGCAAGATTATCGTAGCGGCAATTTTATCGACTCGCTCTTTCTCTCGCCGCTTCATTTTGGGCACGCCGGAGTCAATCATGGCTTGCATGGCGCGTTTGGAGGTGAGATATTCATCTTGCCTGTGCAGGTTGATATCTGGATAAAGCTTTGCAAACTTGCGTTCAAAGCCAATAATTTGGGTGTTTATTTTATTGGGCGTTCCGTCTTTGTGGAGGCTTTCCCCGATCACGAGGTCGCCGACGGGCTCGGTGTTGAGGTAGTTTTCTAGCCAGTCGAATAGCTGCCAAGTAGGTACGGTGGTTAGGCCGGTAGCGATGATGCGTAGGGGGTCTGATGCGGCGATGCCACATTTTTTGGAGCCGTAGTCTATGGCTAGGATGCGGTTCATGGGGAGTTTTTTGCCCTGAGGATGAGGAAGTATTTGGGAGAATGCAACCGCCACTAGCCCTTAACCGCCAACTCCACCTCATCCGCTTTACCGCCAACCTTACGGAAAACCGACTTAATACCTCGGCGGGTCTTGTAAATCAACCACATCATCACGGGTACGATGACGAGAGTGAGGAAGGTAGCAAAGACCATACCGTAGATGATCGTCCAGGCCATCGGGCCCCAGACGGCGGTGTTGTCTCCGCCTAGGAAGTAACGCCCATCCCAAGTAGCGATGAAGCTGAAGAAATCGAAGTTAAAACCAATCGCCAACGGGATAAGGCCGAGTACGGTCGTGATTGCCGTCAGGAGTACGGGCCGCAGGCGGGTAGACCCGCCTTCCACGATAGCGTCGCGGATGTCGTCTAAGTCGAGGTGAGATATTTTCTCCAAACCCTTCGCTTCGGCGCGGTCTTTCATCAGCAGGGTCGTGTAGTCAATCAGTACAATGGCGTTGTTCACGACTACCCCAGCGAGGGAGATGATGCCAACACCGGTGAATACGATAGACAGCGTTCCGCCGAAGAAGAAATACCCCAACAAAACCCCAATGAGCGATAAGACCACCGAAGTGAGGATGATGAAGGGCGAGCTGATACTATTGAACTGCGCAACGATGATGATGAAGATCAAGAAGAGCGCAAACACGAAGGCCCCAAGCAAGAAGCCCAGGTCTTCCTGCTGCTGCTGTTGCTCGCCGGTGAAGGCGTAGTTGAAGCCCTGTGGCATATCGTAGCCTTCAAGTGCTTCCTCGATCTGGGGCACGACGCTGTTGCCAACGTAACCATCTAGTACGTTGGAGCTGATCGTGATTACGCGGTCCAGGTCTTTACGCTTGATGCTGGAGTAGGTAGAGGTGTACTCCACACTCGCAACCGTACTGATCGGTACTTGGGTGATGCGGCCGTTGGCAGGGTCACGGAAGGTGATCCGTTGGTTCAGGAGGGCGTCTACGTTGTTGCGGTCTTCTCGTTTGAGGCGTAGGAAGATGGGGTACTCGTCTTCGCCGAGTTTGTACTTGCTCACCTCTTTACCGTAGACGGAGGTACGGAGCGCGCTCGCTACCTGGAAGGTGCTCAGCCCGTAGCGGCGGGCCGCTTCGCGGTCTACCTTCACGAGTAGCTCGGGCTTGCCGAGCTTCACGTCGGCGGTCAGTTCTTCGATGCCGGGGATGCCCTGTGCGTTGATGTAGCTGATGATGTCGTCTCCGAGCGGTATCAGTTTTTCGAGGTCTTCGCCGGTCACTTCTAGGTTGATGGCCTTGCCGGTCGGTGGGCCGTCGGCGTTCTTATCAACACTGACTTTTGCGCCGGGGATGCCCTGCACCGTTTCCCGGATTTCCTCCATGATCGCTTTCGTACTCACGCCGCCGCGTTCCCGGAAGGGAACGAAGCTGACCGTAATACGGGCTTTGTTGGGCGTTACGCCCGGCTCCGGAGGGGTGTTGGGGTCGGCGGTATTTTCGCCGATTTGGGTCAGGACGGACTCTACAACTTCGTCGTAAGGTTCCAGCAGGGCGAGCACCTTGGTTTCTAGCTGGCGCGCAACCTCGTTGGTGGCCTCAATGTCTGAGCCCAATGGCAACTCCACGAAGGCGTTGACGTAGAGCGGATCTGCGGAAGGGAAAAACTCGACGGTAACGCTTGAGATGGTAATCAGGAATATAGACAGGAAGAACAAGCCAATGGTACCTGCCAAAATAGACTTACCCCAGCTAAGGGAGAAATTGATGACGCCTTTGTACTTACCTTCTAACCAAGGCAAGAAACGGTCTTGGAACACGAAGGATACCGGACGAAGCAGGAAGTAGTACACCAGCGTAATGATCGTTGTGATGACCATCAGGTTGAAGAACCACTTGAAGCCCAAAACGAGGCCAAAGATGATACCGAATACCATCATCAACCCTGCTCCAATAAGCACGTTTCGCATCCCGCGTACGCGCCCCTTCTTTGTCTCCTCTTTAGCGTCTACCCGCATGAAGGTTTTGGCCAGTACGGGGTTGATGACGAGGGCAACGATGAGGCTAGACCCCAAAACGAGGATGAGCGTAATCGGGAAGTATTTCATAAACTCCCCCACGATGCCCGGCCACACAGCCAGTGGGCTAAAGGCCGCCAGCGTCGTTGCGGTAGAAGCGATGATGGGCCATGCCACCTCGCCCGCGCCAAACTTGGCCGCATTGTCTGATCGCCTACCCAATTGCATGTACCGATAGATGTTTTCCACAATCACGATGCCGTTGTCTACCAACAAACCAAGGGCCAAAATGAGCGCGAAAAGCACAACGATGTTGAGCGTAACACCAGACAACCAAATCCACAAAATACCCATCAGCATCGACAGCGGAATAGCGATACCAACGAAGAGTGCATTGCGCAAACCGAGGAAAAACAGCAGTACCAGTACTACCAAGATCACCCCAGAAATGATGCTGTTCTCCAAGTTGTCTACTTGGTCGCGGGTGTTGTCTGACTGGTCGTTGAAGTAGCTGATGTCCAATTCGGCAGGCAGTTGCTTCCGGACGCGCTCCACCACCTCAACGATCTCGTCGGAGGTAGTCAGGAGGTTTTGGCCCGATTTTTTGATCACGTCTAAACTCACCACCGGCAGCCCGTTGGCACGGGCAATACTGATGGGGTCTTCGTAGCCAAACTCGACGGTCGCGATGTCTCGTAGGTACACCAACCGTTGGCGCTCGTTCTTGACGATGGTGTTGGCCAGCTCGTCGGCGTCCTCAAACTCTCCGACGACGCGGATGGCCCTCCGGACGTTGTTGTTCACGATCTCACCACCAGACAGCGTCAGGTTTTCACTCCCGATGGCGTTCTCGATGTCTCGGAAGCTGATCTCCAAGCTTTCCATCTTACGCACATCAACGGCGATTTCGATCTCCCGGTCTTGGACGCCCTTGAGCTGTACGTCGTTGACGCCCTTGATGTCTTCAATCTCTTCCTCCATCATTTCGCCGTAGCGGCGCAAGTCGTCGGGCGGGAAGTCTCCGCTCATATTGATCGTCACGATCGGGAAGTCTGCCGCGCTGATCTCCAAAATGGTGGGGTCTACGTCGAGGTCCGACGGAAGCTCCGGCTTAGCGACGTCTACCGCGTCTTTCACGCGGCGAACGGCCTCGTCGATGTCCTCTTCGGCGTTGAACTCAACGGTAATGACCGAGAAATCCTGAATGCTGGTAGAGGTGATCTTCTTCAGCCCGTCTACGCCCTGGAGTTCTTTCTCTAGCGGCCGCGTAACGAGGCTCTCGATGTCTGCCGCCGAATTACCGAAGTAAGGCGTATTGACGAAGACTTGCGGAAACTTCACCTCCGGGAACTGCTCCTTCGGCACCTGATCGTAGGCGTAGAGGCCGAAGATGAAGATCATGATGGTGAGGAGGAAAACGCTGGTGGCGTTGTCTACCGCGAGATTGGTTAGGGAGAATGTTCTTTTTTTCTGTTCCATGGTTGGCAAGTTGCAAGTTGCAAATTGCAGGTTGCACGTTGCGGGAGCTAACCTGCAACGTGCAACCTGCAACTTGTTTACTGGATAGGGTTCTGAGAGAGGCTAAGCTTCTGCCCGTCGGTAAGCCCTCGGCCTCCGGCAGTAATGATGCGGTCTCCGACGCTGAGACCGGATTCAACGACGGCTCTATTATCGAAGCTAGCACCGGTTTCGATGTAGGTGCGTTTCGCAACGGCGCCCAGTTCGGCGTCGTCTACGGCAATGAAGACGAAGCGGCGGCCATCAATCTCTTGCTGGATTTGGTCTTGGCTGACAACGATGATGTCTTTGGCGTCGAAATCAAGCACTTCTACCTCGGCGAGGAGGTTGGCTTTTAGCTGGCGGAGGTAGCGGCTCGGTACGCCGAGTTCTACCTCGAAGGTGCGGTTGGCGGGGTCTACCGTTTTGCCGATGCGGCTTACGGGGGCCATGAATTCGAGGTCTAGGGCGGGCACTTTCACTTTCAGCTTCTGGCCGCGCTTCACCTTCGTGAGGAGGTCTTCGGAGGCGTCGGCTACAACGTCGAGCTTATTGGTGTTCAGGATGCTGAGGATCGGCATGCCGGGGGCGGCGGTTTCTCCTTGGCGCATCATCACGCGGTCTACCGTACCGGAGATCGGGGCGTAGACGTTCTTTTTGGCCGTTTGTACATCAATGGAAGCGAGTTGTTTCTGGATGCGCTCGTAGTTGTTCTTGGCTTGCAGGAACTGTACTTCGGAGCCAATTTTCTGGTCCCAGAGCCGTTGCTGGCGCTCGAAGATGTCTTTGGCGAGCCCGGCGGCGGTTTCCAGTTCGGCGCGTTGGGTGGTGATGTTTTCTACGTCGATGACGGCAACGAGTTGACCCTTACGGATCGCGTCGCCTTCCTCGAAGCCCATGCTCATGATCTGGCCGGGAAGCTGCGGGGTGGCCATCGCGCTTTCAGACGCCCGAACGGTGGCCTGTACTGCGGCGAAGTCTTGGAACGAGGAAGTGGCTACTGTTGCGTAAGAAACCAGCGTTCCTTTCGGGGCAAGACTGGGGTCTTCGGCGAAGATTTCTTTCTCCAGCGCGTCTACTTCTTTGGTGAGTTCGCGGAGTTCAGATTTCTTGGTTTTCAACAACTCTTTCTTGCCGGCTAGGTCCGTCGGGGCGGCTTCTTCGGGGGCGCTGCCGCAGGATGCAAGGAAGGTTAAGAGGAGCAAGGGGAGGAGGGAGTATATTGTTTTCATCGGTATGTGATGGAGTATTTTGGAGGAGGGAGGGAGTCAGAGACCAGGCGTTGCTTTAGTGTTTGGCCTGAATACTGATCTCTAGTTCTGCCCAAGGGCGAGGAAAAGGTTTTCCTTGGCTACTAGGGTTTCGTATAGTGCGTTGAGGTAGTTGGCCTGAGATTCGTAAAGTGCCTGCTCGGCCTGCACTACTTCTACGCTAGAGCCAACGCCTTCGCGGTACTTGATCTGGGTAGTATCATAGATGCGCTGGGCGAGGGCGAGGTTTTCTTTTGTAGCGCGCAAACGGTTGTTGTTGGCCATGAAGGTATTCCGTGCGTTGAGGACTTCTAGCTGGATGCCCCGCTGCACGTCGTTGCGCTGGTTGACAATCTTCTGGGTCGCCAGCTTGGCGCGCTCTACGCGGGCGGCACGCCCGCCGAAGTCGTAGATCGGTACGTTGGCCGTTAGGCCAAGTACGATGGTCGGAGCCCAGAAACCGTCCTTGAAGTTGTCGCCCTGGTATTGGTACTGACCAGCAATGCTGGCGTAGACCGTTGGCAGATAGGCCGCTTTCTGGAGTTCTTCGTTCAGGCCCTGCAGCTCGATGGTCTTGTCTAGTAGCCGGATTTCGGGGCGGGCTTGGTAGGCGATGTCTGACGTCAGGAGGGCGGCATCAATTTCGGTCTCCAACTTATCCAAGTCGTCTTCTACGCGGAGCGGCTCGTCTACGGGGAAATTGAGGGTAAATTTCAGGGCGCGGAGCGCGTTTTCTGCCTGCTGCGCAACCTGATCTCGCTGGCTGCGGAGGTTGTTCAGGCTGAGTACCAGGCGGTCTACGTCGAGCTGCTCTACGAAACCGGCGTCGTACTGGGCCGCAACTTCGTTCTTGAGCTTTTCGAGGCTGCTGATGTTGTTGTCTAGTATGTCAAGGTTGGTTTTCAGCAGCAGGGTAGGGAAGTAGGCTTGGGTTACTTGGCCCCGCACGGTCCGGCGGGTGTTTTCCAGTTGCAGGTTGAAGTAATCTCCGCTGGCGCGCGCAGCGCGCAGCCCTACGAAGAACGACCCATCGAAGATCATCCCTTGCGCGCTAAGCCCCGCCGTAAAGCTGTTCTTGAGCTGGAAGGCGATAGAGGTTGGTGCGTTGGGGTCGCCCATCGCGAATGCCTCGGGCAAGGGCAAGACGGGTACCTTGAGGAAGTGCTGAAAGCCCAGTGTGCCGTTGATTTGCGGAAGGCCACGGCTAAACTGCTCCTTCACGTTCTGCTCCGCATCGAGGATGTCGACTTGGGCGTTGCGGATGGCGTTGCTGTTGCTCATGGCGTAGTCTACGGCCGCATCTAGGCTGAAGATTGGCGGCGGTTCAGACTGTGCTTGCAGCGCGCTAAGCCCGCTCAGCAGAACGATAAGTAGCAGCAGTTGCCTGGTTAAGTAATTCATCTTGCTAGGAATTGTGTATTTTGGTTGGTTGTGGGGGCTGAGGGTAGAAAAACGGGTGTTGCACCCGCAAAACTTGTTGAGATTGGGAATGGTTGCACGGGTTGGGTCTTTTTCGAGGTAATCGCTTTTATTCCCCCTTTGGGGGCTAGGGGGCCGAAAGCGATTGCCCAGGGTGCTTCCTGTTTATTCGAGTGCTTCTTTGTGGAGGTACTGGTCTAGCCTATCTCGGCCAAACTGGTTCACGATGCCTTGGAAGTGGTATTCTGTCATCTGGCGGATCACGTCGGAGAGCGGGCGGTCGTGGTTGGGGAATACCTTGCGGTCTATCACCATCATCATCATGCCGGAGTAAAGGGAGGATATGACTTCGGGGTCGATGTTGCTGCGGTAGAGGCCTTCCTCCATGCCGCGCTCGATGTTGCAGACGAGCTTGCGCTCAAATTCGGCATGGTGCTCGCGCACCATCCCCTTCCAGATGGCGGGGTAGTATTTCTGGAGGTCGTTGAGGGTGGCAGGAGAGATTTGCCGCATCTCACGGATGAAGTAACGGCTGTTGCGGAGGAACTCATCAATGGCATCGCTCGCCGCATCGTGGTGTTCGGCGAAGATCCGCATGTCTTTCTTGAAGTCCTCCTCCATCACCATCCCTACCAACTCTTCTTTGTTGGAGACGAGCTGGTAGAGCGTCTTCTTCGAGACGCCCATCTCGCGCGCCACGTCGTCCATGCTCACGCTCTTGATGCCAAGGCGCTTGAACATGCCAACGGTGGTCTCCGCTAGGTCTTGT
>CALEDI010000201.1 GCA_937949535.1 uncultured Lewinella sp.
AGTACAGTGTAATTTAAATTTGTTGACTTTTGTGCTGGTGGATTTTATTGGCTGGCAAGGCGGTAAAACCGGAGTTTAGCCGTAGCTAAATGAGGATTTTACCAACGCAGCCAACCGATAAAAGACGCCGCAGAAAAGGCGATGAAATTTAAATTACACTGTACTAGCCCCCAAAGGAGGAAGAAAGCCGCCATTGAGCTTGGGTACAAAGAACGTACACTGTACTTAGAATTATACAAACGACTGGCGCATTACGTTGTTTCGTTGGCGGGAGGGCGGACTTATTGGTGAATTTAGGAGATTGGTAACTTTTGTGAGGGGGTAGCGTCTAGGGATCAGCATTCAGGCAGCTGCTGCGTTTGGCCATCTGAACGCTGAACGCTAATTCCTACACTCTGCTACCTACGCGCTAACTTTGCCGCTGTGAATATCAAAGCTCAAATCCCCAATTCCATTACCCTGCTCAACCTGTTTTGCGGGTGTGCGGCCATTATTTGTATTCTGGATCACTTGTTTGTTGAGGCCTTCTGGTTTTTATTTGCGGCGGGCTGGTTTGATTTTGCGGACGGGCTGGTAGCCCGCCTACTCAATGTTTCCAGCGAGCACGGCAAGGAGCTGGACAGCTTAGCCGATATGGTTTCCTTCGGGGCCGTACCGGGCGTGATTTACTATACCTTGCTCTTCATTGGCCAGTCCTCTGCACCTGCGTCCGCGCCAGATCTTACGTGGTCTTGGTACGCTGGCCCGGGCTTGCTCGTGACGCTTTTTAGCGCCCTGCGCCTCGCCAAGTTCAACCTGGATACGCGGCAGACGGAGAACTTTATGGGCGTTGCGACGCCAACGAGTACCGTCTTCGCTACCGGCCTGATGCTGATCTACGCGCTAGACCCCTTCGGTTGGGCGGCCTATGTACTCAGCCCTTTTGTACTTTACCCGGCCATCATTGCTTTCAGTTACTTGCTGATTAGTGAACATCCGATGTTTTCTTTCAAGATCAAAGGCATGAAGTGGGCGGGCAACGAGACGCGAATTATCTTTGCGGTTCTTGCCATCGTTTTGCTCGTAACTTTGCAGGCGGCGGCCTTTCCCTTCATCGTGGGCGTATACCTGGTGCTTAATCTTGTTTCACCCCCGACTGCTTCTGCGGAAGCCTGATAAAATCTTTTCCAAACATGAAGTTTCTCGCCCACATCAACGTAATGCCTAAGGCCGAACTGCTCGATCCTCAGGGCAAAGTGGTCGTCAAAAACCTTCCCAACATCGGTATTGAAGGAGTAGACGATGTCCGGATCGGTAAGCACGTCACGATCAGCCTCGAAGCCAAAGATGCGAAAGCGGCCCACGACAAAGTAGAAAACGCCTGCAAAAAATTGCTCGCCAACGTGATCATGGAGAGCTATGATTTCGTGGTTGAGGAAGTATAATCTGGGAATCTTCCCTTTCGGGATAAAGCGCGGCAACGCGCCCAATAAACTAGGCTTAGAGATCGGTAAACCATTTGTTTTTTTTAGCGACCTTTGCCCCCCACAACTACATATAGGCATACCGGCACTCAACCTCCTGTAATGGTATGCGTTAGAACCGGCAAATTACCAGCTAAAAAAACGGTACAGATCATGAGCATTGTTGAAATGAAAGTCCCCGTCATCGGAGAATCGGTGACCGAAGTAACCCTGTCTGAATGGCTTAAGGCCGACGGCGACTACGTTGAGCTAGACGAGTCGATCTGTGAGTTTGAGTCTGACAAGGCGACGCTGGAGTTTCCGGCCGAAGCCGCTGGGCGCATCATCCATGTTGCTGCCGAAGGCGACGATCTAGAAATCGGTGCCTTGGTCGCCAAGATAGACACCAGCGCCGCCGCGCCCGCTGGCGGCGGTGGAGACAAAGCCCCCGCAGCAGCAGCCGATGCGCCGAAGGAGGCCGCAGCCGCCCCAGTAGCCGCCCCCGCCGCAAAGAGTAGCAACTACGCTACCGGCACGCCAAGCCCCGCCGCAGGTAAAATCCTCCGCGAATCTGGCGTTGACGCCGCCTCCGTAAACGGTACCGGCCGAGACGGCCGCATCACGAAGGAAGACGCGCAGAAAGCCGCCGCAGCTCCTGCTCCTAAAAAACCTGCCGCTGCACCTGCGGCCGCGCCTGCTGAAACCACACAGCCTGCTGCTTTCAGCCGTGAGGTTCGTACCGAAAAAATGAGCCGCATGCGCCGTACCATCGCCAGTCGGTTGGTGAGTGCGAAGAACGAAACGGCGATGCTGACGACCTTCAACGAGGTAGACCTCAGCGCCGTGATGGCGTTGCGCAAGCGCGTGCAGGAACAGTTCGTGGCTAAATACGGCGTGAAGCTCGGTTTCATGTCCATCTTCGCCAAGGCCTGCGCCCAAGTACTGATGGAGATGCCCGACGTGAACGCCCACATCGGTGAAGACGGCAAGAGTTTGATCTTCCACGACTACGTAGACATCAGCTTCGCGGTCAGTACCCCAACCGGCCTCGTTGTGCCGCCTATCCACAACATCGAAAGCCGTGGTTTTGCCGACATCGAGAAGAACCTGAAAGACCTCGCTGTACGCGCCCGCGACAATAAACTGACCATTGATGAGATGCAAGGCGGCACCTTCACGATCACCAACGGTGGGGTGTTCGGGTCTATGCTTTCTACCCCGATCATCAACCGGCCACAGAGCGCCATCTTGGGTATGCACAACATCATCCAACGGCCAGTGGCCGTTGATGGGCAAGTAGAAATCCGCCCCATGATGTACCTCGCCCTCAGCTACGATCACCGCGTGATTGATGGCTCTAGCTCGGTAACCTTCCTCGTGAAGGTGATCAAGTTGCTCGAAGACCCTACGCTGCTGTTGCTTGGTTTGTAGACCAATGATGAATACTTCGCCCTAGAAGGCGGTTTGCTGAAAGCTGGAGACTACCACAACCCTGGCCGACCCGGCCGCAAAGACTTTCTTCTACTAGCCAGTCGCCTAGGGCTAATAGAAAAGCGGGTAAAGCGCATCCTGGACGCCTTCGCCGCCGACCAGAAAATGGTTGCCGAGTTGCTCAACCAATCTTTCTTGCCCCCCAATGCTCAACGGACTTACCTCGCGGCCTACCATCGTCGGAGAAAAAGGATGGGGTGAAGAAGGATAAAAACCCATAAAGACTTGGTTGTTCATCATGCCCCCCGGTCCGTACATCAGTCTTTTTTGCCCATCTCTAGGTGATGGCCTTCTTTTGCATCATGTCGAAAGTAAGTCCCTTCATTATAAAAGTCCTGGATTTAGTGGCCCGCTACTATGTTTGCCTCTTCATGATACAGTATGGCATCGGAAAAATGATCGGCGGCCAGTTTTACCGGCGCGGCGAGCTTCCCGATGCGGTAGCGGCTATGACCTTGGGCGAGGCCCCAGCGTACGAACTGGGATGGACTTTCATGGGCTACTCCGGAGGTTACATCGCGTTCATCGGCATTTCTCAGATCATCGGTTCGCTGCTGTTGCTGAGTGAGCGCACTAAGTTGCTCGGCGTTACCTTGCTGATGCCAATCTTGGTCAACATCGTTGTCTTCGACATCATCTTTCTCGACACTTATGCTGCCCTAGCTAGCGCCCTGATCTACCTGTTTTTGCTGTTCCTTATCTTGTACTTAAATCAGGAGAAGGTAGCGGCGGCTTTCAGGGCGCTGACGCGGGTGCCGGCTAAGGCTAAACAAGCAAAGCCAACCCGCTGGCAACTACCACTAGCCGTTAGTACCATTATGGCGGTACTCTTCGGATTTAATTACCTGCTGATGATCTGGATCGGCTACGGAAACGGATAACCATGTTTGCACCAATCAATAAAATATACGACCGGATTGAAAGCTTTTTCCTGAAAAGCGACGTCTGGATATTTGCTACGGTGATGACGATGATTTCGCTCATCTTCACGATAGAGCACGAGCCTTACTCTCTCGCTATTTTCCTCGCAAGGCTTATCGCTTTCACGCTTGTGTTTCTTCCCGTTTTCTGGTTTGTGCATTTCCGTACCAGGCTTAAAGAACGGATGAAGAAATGGCTCTACCGGGGGCTTGGAGCTTTCATGTTCATGGGTTACCCGATTATTGCGGTTGCGCTGACGGAGCTGTTTGGCCCAGAGCCGATCTCCGACCAGCTAGCGCCTACAAAAGAAATGATGGTGGGGACGGCCGTAATCGGGATGTCCTTTTTCGCGACGGCAACGGTGCTGTTTGGTTTGCTGGAGAGCCGTTGGATCCCCGACATTCGGAGGCGCATCAGTCGTCACCTCAGCCCTACCAAAATTCTGGGTGCCTTCTCCGTTTTCGCAGCGATGATCGCCATTGCAGCCAACCCAGATTATGGCCAGACCACCGAAGGGATGAACGACCTGCTGGCTATGGGGCTTTACATTAGCGCCGTTGCGCAACTTTGGTTCGTTTACCTTCCCTACTTGGGCCTTTTTCATATTCACCACAAGTTCCTGTACCGCAAAGTACTGCTACAACGCGGCCTACTGTTTTACGTAGCTAGTGGTGTGACGGCGATACTTGCTTTCGCGCCCATTCACGGGATATACGCCCGGATGTTCCCGCTGGTAGATGCTTGGGATTTGCACACGTCGGGTTTCAAGGGAGGGGCGATTGCTCCCGAAAATTTCCTTATTGCTGGTTTGTTCCTCATCTTCTCCGTCCCCGTCATCCTCTTCCTAGAATGGGTCCACAAAACCCGCACCATCACCCTGTTGGAAAAGGAAAAAACGGATACGGAACTGAGCCTCCTCAAGCAGCAAGTAAACCCTCACTTCTTCTTCAATACCCTCAACAACCTCTACTCCCTGAGCCTGAAACAGGCGCCGGAAACGCCAGATACCGTTCTCCAACTATCCGAACTAATGCGCTACGTGATCTACCGCGCCAAGGAAGAAAGCGTTGAGCTACAGGAAGAGGTGAAGTACCTGAAAGACTACCTCGACCTTCAGCGCATCCGGCTCTACCAAGACGCCGATATTGAGTTTACGGTGAAGATGGAAAACCCCGAGCTTGAGATTCCGCCGCTGCTCTTCATCATACTGGTAGAAAACGCCTTCAAGCACGGCATCGAACCGGCCGTAGGCGAATGCTTCCTTGAGTTGAAACTCACGGAAACAAACGGCAACATCGAGTTTTACTGCCGCAACTCCGTAGAGCCGGAGGCCGCCGCTAAGGTTCGCTCCGGCGGCATCGGCCTGCAAAACCTCAACCGTCGCCTAGAGCTACTCTACCCCGACGAGTTCGAGATTCAGGTAGATGCCCAGCCCGAAGAATACTGCGTGACACTCAACCTTTGGGGCGAGGCACCTCCGTTGTTCGACGAAGAACTGCGCATGAAGGAATTGGTGCCGAATTTTGAGGAGGAGTTGCTTTAATGCGCCCTCCTCCATCCCGCCCTTCAACCTAAATTTAAGCGTCGCTCCCTCCTACGGAGCCAGCCCGCTAATGCCTAAATACGTCTAAAAATGAAAACCCGTTTACTTCGTTACCTAAAACATCTCTTCCTTACCCTCGCTGTATTGATTCCTGGTTTAATCCTCTTCGGCCTCTCCATCGGTGCAACCCTCAACTACGGAACGCATGAGCACTTTCAGGACTGGCACAATGATGGGCCATACGTTTTCTACGACACCGACTCAACGCTGAGCGTCAACTACGTACAGGGCAACCGAGACGATGGCTTCGGGCTAAAAGCCGACACCCACAACCTAAACCAACTACCAACCATCAAGTGTTATTACCCCTACGACTCTAGCCAGTTTTCCACTTCATTAAAAGAGACTTTCAGTATTCCGTCAGCGACTTACGAAGACGACCGCCCCATCATCGCTGTTTCAGACATCGAGGGCAACTACCGGGCATTCCGCAATTTTCTAATTCAGCAAAAAGTCGTTGATGAGCGCCTGAACTGGACCTTCGGCGACGGCCACCTCGTCCTCATCGGCGACTTTGTAGACCGAGGAGCCTACGTAACGCAGGTGCTGTGGTTCATACACTACCTAGAACAAGTGGCGGCTGCGCAAGGCGGGCAAGTACACTACATCATCGGTAACCATGAGCTAAAAGCGATGCACGGAAACACCGGCTCGGCCTCCGAGAAATACCTACACATCGCTTCCGTCCTCAACCGCCAGCAACATGCGCTAACTGGCCCAGACGCTTACATTGGGCGTTGGCTGGAAAGTAAAAACGCGATGGAACGGATCAACGATCACCTTTTCGTACACGGCGGCTTACATCCCGACTTGGCACAATCTGAGCTGAGTATCCAAGAAATAAACACCATTATCCGGAGCAGTTACCGGCGCGCGTACTTCCCTCGGGCGGAGGGCAACGACCACCAGCTTTTGCTTTCCGGACGTACCGGCCCGTGCTGGTACCGAGGTTATTTCAAAGAAGACTTGGAGGAGGAAGACGTTGCGGCCAGCCTTGCTACATTTGGGGCCGAAGACGTTGTGGTGGGCCACACCATTCAGCACCGAGTGAAGCAACACTTTTCTGGAAAAGTGATCGCCATCGATGTGAAGCACCCTTCAGATCATGACATGGATTGGCCGCGTGGCAAATCGGAAGGCCTCTTAATTGAAAAAGGCAATTTCTACCGATTGTGTAAAGATGGTAGTAGGAAACAACTAAAGTAGCGTGAGGCCTGCCCATAAAAACCGGACCCTCAAAGGATCAACATCCAAACCTCACGTTAAATTAGTAGCTTCAAGCCCGTAAACTGTAACGCACATTGTCCGCTCCGACCAACAACATATCCGCCCTCATCATCGACGACGAGCCGCTCGCCCATCAGGTGATCGAGGCTTACGCCAAAGACCTCGGCTTCTTAACCATCGCTGGCACCTGCCACCGGGCCACAGAAGCGTATGCCCTCCTAAGCCAGCAGCCGGTTGACCTGATTTTTCTAGACATCAATATGCCCGAACTGACGGGCCTAGACTTCCTCCGCACCCTAGAGCGCAAGCCCCGCGTCATCATCACTTCCGCCTTCGAGGAGTACGCCATCGAGAGTTTCGAGCTGCAGGTGAGCGATTATTTGCTCAAGCCTTTCGGCTTCACTCGTTTCCTCCGCGCGGTCAATAAAGTGCGCGCAGAGTTGGGCGCGGCCGCAGGTGCAAAAACGGTTTTTGGAGCACAGGAAGACCACCTATTCGTCAAGGTAGACCGCAAATACCGCCGCGTCGAATTTGCCGACATCCACTACCTAGAAAGCTACGGCAACTACGTCAAAATCTGGACCGGCAAAGACTTCCTCCTCACTACCCGCACCCTCAGCGGCATGATGGAAGAACTCCCCGCCTCAGATTTCCTGAAAATCCACAAGAGCTACGTCGTCCGCAAAGCCCTCGTAGACTACCTCGAAGGCAACCAACTCATGATGAAAAACGGGCAGGCACTGCCCGTTGGTAAGCTACAACGGGAGGCGGTTCGGGATTGGGTTCGGGGGTGAAGGCGCGATGGGCTGATCTCGGCCTTCGGCCTCGTTCAACCCATCGCTAAATATGGTGCCCTTTCAGGGCAATTATTTAAGGCATCAAAGGCTGTTGAGTTACGCCCCCTAAAACTAGGGTGTGTAATCTGTCTTCAAACTAGCCCGCCGGCTATCATCAAAACGCGCAGCGTTTTTATAAGCCCCTCCCCCGTGGGGAGGGGTTTGGGGAGGGGGTTTGTGCGCAGAGACAATGCACTACAGATTACACACCCTCCCCCTAAAACCCCCCAGAAAACAACACCCGAAAATCAACCCGATCATCCCCCGCAAAAGCATCCGGCAAATAAGCCAGCTGGAACCCAAAAGAAATCGGCGCAGAATTCATCCAGATATTATCGAAAAACAACTGCCCACCCATTGAGCTAACGCTGGGCCGGGTAAGGTTAAACCCATCTACCGCAATCTGGCTGCGATCATAAAACGCATTGAGCCGCACCCGTTGGAAATACGTGATGCCCGCAATCCCGAAATCAGGGTACAGCAGCGGCAACTGGTAGTTCAGCCCGATGCGCGTAACCCGGTCGTTGAGCGAGAGGCCGTAACCACGGGCATAATTGAACGCATTCGGAAACTTATAGCTGTTGCCGGAGTCTTCCGTTTGGACATCAAAGTCAATCTTCAGCCCGTGGGTAGGGAACAGACCCGGTAGGTAGAACGAACTCTGGAACAGCAAACGGCTGCCCTCCGCCCCGCCCAACACCGAAGCATAAGACAGCCGCGCCACCGCCCCAAACCGGGGCTGCACCTGCTGATAGGCCGTCCGGTGCAGGAAACTGCCCGTTACCGACAGCCGCAGGTCCGAAAAGCCATCTGGTGCTTCGGTTCCTTGCGTGTTGGAGGTGGTGGTGTAACCGAAGGCTACCGCTGGGGTTAGTCCAGACCGATAATCTCCGTTTACCCACTGTAGCGGCACCCGTGCCCCAAGGCTAAAGCGTTGCTGATCGAAGCTGTAACTATTAATGATGACCGTGTCTCGCCGAGGATCGAGCACGCTGTAAGACCTGCCCGTAGCGTTTGCCCCAAGCCGCAGCACGGGGAAAAAGCCGCCGTAATCAACGGTCAGGCCGGTCGATACCCGTTGTTCATCTATGTTGTACGTCGCTCCGGCCTGCCCCCTAAAGGTATTCAGCGCGTTGGCTGCTACCAGTTCTAAACCGGGGGTGACGTAGCTGCCGTTGAACGACCAACTGTGGAGCTTCACCCCGCCGAGGTTGTCGTTGAAGTCGGTCACTTCGTAGTCTTTCATTTCCACGTTGGCGGTCAGGTCTACGCGCTCCGCGCTGAAGGCGGCGGGGCGTTCAAACACATTGGGGCCGTCGGGCTGGCCTCCGGCCAGTAGCCCAATGGTGGTCTTCGCCGCATCGTTCAGGCTGAGCCGCCGCAGCCGCTCTCCGAGCGGCGTCGCTTCGGCGAAGTAGAGGTAGCCATTGGGAGACAGGTACGGGTAAGCAGTACCGATTTTTACGTTGGTAAGCTGGCTTGTTGCTCCGGTTTCGGGGTTGAGTTGGTAGACGTTGTCGATGCCATCTCGGCCGCTGTTGAAAACGATGTTTCCGGCTTCGGTTACTTGCAGGTAATCCTGTGGTTCGTGGTTGCGTTTGGTGAGCATCTTCGTTTGCCCGCTCGCTAGGTCTAGTGCCCGCAGGGCTACACCCTCGAAGCTGATGTCGTAGAAATACACCGTTTTGCCGTCGGGCGAAAAGCGGGGGTAGGAGATCGACTGCGTCCCGATTCGGAACTGCATCGCTACCTCTCCGGTGTTGCTTTCCAGCACGACGATGGAGGGCGCGCCGTCTAGCGGGTTGTTTTCTACTACTACGATCTGGCGGCGGTCGAAACTCAAGGCGGGAGAGAAATACTTCGCCTTTTGGGTCAGTTGCACCTTACGGCCGGTGCTCAGGTCGTAGCGCATGATCTCCGAGAACCGCTCGTTGGTGTAGCGCGGGTTCACCCGGTCTTCCATCCAGACGGCGAGGTTGCCCTGTACGTGGACGTAGGCTTCCCGCTGAATCCCGACGGAGGTAAGCCGCTCATCTTTTTGGCCGTCGGCACTGACCGCCACCAACACGGGTGTGCGCTTGTAAGCTGAGCGCAGCGCGATTACGCGCCCCTGATCGTCGAGGCCGGGGAAGCGGTAGTTGCGGATATTCGGAGATGCTTCGCCGAAGGATTCGCCTTCTACTACGGCCCCACGGGCGGTTAGGGCGCTGTCTTGCTTGGCCTTCAGGTCGAGCAAAGAAGCGAGGTAGAGGTTCTTGGTGTTGTAGCCGGTTTTCTTTTTCAGGGCTTTGCTGAAAGGATAAATAAGGCCTTTGTACGCTGCTCCGTCGTGCAAGACCGTCTTCCAAACATCGTTGCCAAACCGCTCCCGCGCGTAGGTCAGGGTATTGTAGCCATAACGGTAATGATCGGGCACGAGGCTTTTGAAACTGCCGTTGCGGGCCTTCGGGTAAGAATAGATGATGTTGTTGTCTAGCAGGCTGCGGAAGGTGGAGCTGAAGGCGGGCGTTCGGCCTCGGCCCGCGCCGCTCATCGCTGTTTCGTAGACCACCGCATCGCCTTCGGAGAACCAATTGGGCGTAGCCATAAAGCTGAGCACCGACCAGCCGAGCTGGCCTTGTAGCCAAGAGAAAATCTTGGTGATGCCGCGCCGTTCGTTGCTCGTTTGCTGTACGTGGCGGTACTCATGGATGGTGAGTAGGTCTAGCCAATCGGTATTGCTCAGGATGCTGAGCCGTTGGGGCGGCGTGGCGTAAAACTCGGACCGGAAAGGGCCGAGGCCAACGTAGCCATTGATCTGTGTGGTGGCGGTTTGTAGTACTAGGTCGACGTCGAAGATCTGTTCACCGATGCTTTGGGTGTGGTTGGCCTGCAGTTCGTCTAGTAAGGAGGCTACGCGCATTGCGCGGGCTTCGTAGCCTTTGGGGAAGATGATCCGGGCGTGCTCGCTTTTCAGTTGCTGAAAATCAATCGTTGGCGGATGCAGACCGATTTGGGCGCGGCCGCAGGTGCAGAGAAAGGTAATGAGGAGCAGGGAGAGTAAGGTACGCATGAGGTTTTGGGGGCTACATTTGTTTGCAACATACGAATATGGGGGGATTACTGGGTTGAGTGCCTCCGGCACGATCAGGTCGCGCCGGAGGCGCTCAACCCAGCTACCGCAAACAATACAGCACCCAAGCGGGCGGCAAATTCGCCCATACTCGCCGAGCGTCTACCTTACCGAAAGCGTCTTCGTAGTAGGCTTTTGTTTTCAGGCTGTAATGCACTTGGTTGTAGCAGCCGCCGGGCCGGAGGTTGTCTTTGGCAGCCGTGACAATAGCCTTGCCTAGCTCCTGCGGCAGGGCGGCAAAGGGGATGGCGGATACGACGTGGTCGGCCTGCTCCGCACCGATCTTGTCTAGCCAGTGGCGGATGTTTTCGGCGCTGTCTTGCGCCACCACTAGGCGCGGATCTCCGATGGCGCGCATATCGTTGCAGAGGTCTTCGAAGACTTCAAAAGCGATCACCTTGCCTTCGGGGTGCAGGCGTTTCAGGATGTGTTGGGTAATGACGCCGTCTCCCGCACCAAGCTCAACGATGACGCGGGCGGTGTTGAAGTCGATCCGGTCAATAGCTGCTTCGCACAGGGCGGTGCTGCTGCGCGTGAAGGTTCCGGTAGTCCGGATGTTGCGAAGGCCTTCGAGGAGGAAAGAGAAAGTAGACAAGGGAAGGAGAGGTTGAGTTGGGGCGGTAAGCTACGGCATTGCTTTTAAAAAACTATTCCTTGCACCCTGCGGCCGCGCCCAAAAAAGGGCCAGCCTCTAATTAAGAATATCCCGCACTTCATAAAGCATCGGCTCCCAGTAGCGGCTTTCTAAGATGTTGTCTCGGACAACGCCACGGCTGGTAGCGTGTACAACGATGAGTTTGTTGACGCCTGCCTCCACGATCACCGATACGTGGTGTACGGCCTTGCCCTTGCGCTTGAAGAACACCAAGTCGCCCGGCCGCGCTTCCTTGATCGGTACGGCCTTGCCCTGCTTGGCTTGGTCTCGCGAAACGCGCTCAATGTCGATGCCGGCGTTTTGGTAGAGGTAAAGCACGAAGCCAGAGCAATCAAAACCCTGCCGAGGGTTATTGCCGCCGTATTTGTACTTGAGGCCCAGTAGCTCCTCGGCGTGGTTTACGATGTCGGCCCGGATGTAAGCCGTTGCATCGCCAACACTGGTGTTTGTTGCTCTAGCTGGGCGGGCAGCACCAGTAGTACCTTCGGGCCCAAACAGACCACAACGGAAGCACAACACCGATAGGCCAAGGAGGAGGAAGAGAGATGAGTTTTTCATGGGCGTAAGTCAATGACACCATTATAAACACCCTAACCGAGGCAAAACGTATTGGAGTTAAGGACATCTTAACCAGAAAAAATAGCTGCCCCACAACCGCATCCCCCCTAGAACGTTCCCATACGAACGAAAGACTGATCCCCCTCATGGTCGAACAAGGCGACCCCATATTGCTCCCCAACACTTCAGCCTCCGCAGCGACCCGCCGCGCCGAGGCCCTCATCCCGACGCCCTTCGGAGACTTCCGGATGATCGCGTACTCCGAAGACCCCGACGCTTACGCGCCGCACATCGCGCTGGTCCATCCCGACATGGACCCCAACTCGGAGGTCATCGTGCGGGTCCATTCGGAGTGCATCACCGGCGATCTTTTTGGGTCTAAGCGGTGCGACTGCGGCGAGCAACTCAACCGCGCACTCAAGATCACGGCGATGGGGAAAGGCATCGTGGTGTACCTGCGGCAAGAGGGGCGAGGCATCGGCATCATCAATAAGCTAAAAGCCTACCAACTACAAGACACGGGCCTAGATACCATCGAGGCCAACGTCCACCTTGGCTTCGAGATCGACGCGCGGCACTACGAGGTCGCGCAGGGCATTCTCGCTGATTTGGGCGTTCAGAAAATCCAACTCCTGACCAATAACCCGGAGAAGGTGAAGGCCTTCGGCGAAGGGCCGGTAGCGGTTGTTAACCGCCTGCCCATTATTGTTGACCCGGTGAAAGAAAACCAAGGGTACTTGAAGACCAAGGAGTTCTCTATGGGGCATTGGTTGAAGTAAAGACCATGAGCCATGTTTGGCCCCGAAGGGGTCTCATGTCTAGCGAAGGGTTGAACGCTTGCCGGTAGGCAACGTTCAGCCCTTCGCGATTTGGGGGCAACCTGACCATTACCTTGGCCCCTGTTCGCCCTATTTTTTTAGCGCATACAAATCCTAGTTACCCAGCCAAAATCCCAGCCCAACTAGAAAAAAACCACTCATTTCCCCTACAAGTTGCACATCTCCCCATTCTTAGCGTTTTTACGGCAGTATTACTTCGTTTCCAATACGCACCCAATCGATTATGACCAAGAGCTACCGCCGCGAACCACTATGGTACAAAGATGCCATCATCTACGAACTCAACATCAAAGGATTCTACGACAGCAACGGCGACGGCATCGGAGACTTTGCCGGCGCGATGGAAAAGCTCGACTATCTCGAAGAGCTTGGCATCACCGCCATCTGGCTTCTGCCTTTCTACCCCAGCCCGCTGCGCGATGATGGGTACGACATCCAAGACTACTACAAAGTTGCTGAACGCTACGGCAACATCGATGACTTTAAGGAGTTCCTCGATGCCGCCCACGACCGGGGGTTACAGGTCATCACGGAACTCGTCATCAACCATACCTCCGACCAGCACGAGTGGTTCCAGCGCGCGCGCCGCGCGCCCGTTGGGAGCAAGGAACGCGACTACTACGTCTGGTCTGATACCGACGAGAAATGGCCCGACGTCCGCATCATCTTCACCGATACGGAAACGAGCAACTGGACCTGGGACCCCGTAGCCAAGCAATACTACTGGCACCGCTTCTTCAGCCACCAGCCAGACCTGAACTACGATAGTCCAGACGTACAGCGCGAGATCATCGAAATCCTTGATTACTGGATGAATATGGGCATCGACGGTTTCCGGCTAGATGCCATCCCCTACCTCTTCGAACGCGAAGGAACCAACGGCGAAAACCTGCCCGAAACCCACGAGTACCTCAAAAAACTGCGCACACACGTAGACGAGAACTACGAAAACGTCCTCTTCCTTGCCGAAGCAAATATGTGGCCCGAAGACAGCGCGAGCTACTTCGGCGACGACGACGAGTGCCACATGAACTACCACTTCCCCCTCATGCCTCGCATGTACATGAGCGTGAAGCTAGAAGACCGCCACCCCATAACGGATATCTTTGACCAGACGCCTGAGATACCCGAAAACTGCCAGTGGGCAACCTTCTTGCGCAACCACGATGAGCTGACGCTAGAGATGGTGACGGAGGAAGAGCGCGACTTCATGAACAACGTCTACGCCCAAGACAAAACCGCCCGCATCAACGTCGGCATCCGCCGCCGCCTAGCGCCGCTGATGGAAAACGACCTCGACAAGATCAAGCTCCTCAACGTCCTCCTCATGAGCCTACCGGGCACCCCCGTACTTTACTACGGAGACGAGATTGGGATGGGCGACAACATCTACCTCAAAGACCGCGACGGCGTGCGTACCCCGATGCAGTGGAACAGCAACGAGAACGCCGGCTTCAGCGAAGCCAACCCCCACAGCCTATACATGCCCGTAATTCGGGATACGGAGTACAGCTACCGCTGGGTAAACGTGAAACGCCAGCAGCAGAACCCGAACAGCCTCCTGAACTGGACCAAGCGATTGCTCGCAAAGCGCAAAAACTTCCAAGTCTTCGGCCGGGGCGAAATAAAATGGATCAAGCCGGAAAACGGTCGCGTACTCGCCTTTAGCCGGGAATATGGCGAAGAGAAAGTCGTCGTGGTTATCAACCTCAGCCGCCATCCACAGTCGGCCCAGCTAGACCTGAGCGCGTTTGAAGGCAGTAAAGTGCAGGAAGCCTTTGGGCGAACATTCTTCAACGACATTGGCCGAGACCTCTACCAAGTCACCCTCGCAGGCCACGGTTACTACTGGTTGCAAATCGAGTCTACCGCCAGAGGAGGAACCGACAAGCGCGACCTGAAAAAAGCACAATTGGCAACGGAGCGCCTCGAAGATTTTTTCAGCAAAGGCAACCTCCGCACGCTAGAGAAAAAAGTATTGCCCGCTTACCTCCACTCCGCTAGTTGGGTTGGCGCACGAGCAGAGCAGTTGGAAAACGTAAAAATATCCGACTTCCGAATGCAGACCAACGGCCAACGCCACTTTGGCTGGCTGCTGCTGGAGATTTCCTACCTAGAAGGCTTGCCCGAGCTGGTGCAACTGCCCCTTGCCTTCCACAACTTCCGCGAAGAGGTAGACTACGCTAACCGAGAGGAAGTACTCGGGTTGGTGGAGATGGACGGCAAAACCGTAGTCTTGCTAGACGCGCTCTACGACGAAGAATACCGCCGGGGCCTAGTAGCTGGCCTCAAAGACTTCGGCGAACTCAAAGGCGTTAAGTTTGAAGCCAACGACAGCATCGTTGCCGTCGGCGCGCAAGACGCCAACCTCATCCACTCCGGCACTGAATATATGCTGCTGCAAAGCAAAGACTACAACGTCAAGTTTTACCGCCGCGTCGATGCCGAAAAAGTGCCCGATCTGGAAGTAAAACAACTCCTGACCAACCGGGGCTACGGCAACGCCCCAGAAGTAGTCGGGACGCTCCACTTCGCACCGCGCAAAAACGTAAACGCTACGCTGGGCATCTTCGAGAAACGATTCGAGAGCAACGGTAATGCTTGGGACTACGTACAGAACAACATGCAACGCTTTGCCGAAGACGTCATCAATCGCCTACAACAACCCAACCAGAACACCCCCGAGGCCAAACCCGAGGAAGTATCCGTTACGGACCAAGTGATGTACCAAGACATGCCCGAAACCATTCAGGACATCCTCGGTTCGCTCTTCGTCACTAAGCTGGCTGATCTTGGCCGCACCCTCGCCGCTTACCACTTGATGGTGAAAGACGCAACGGAACCCAACTTCAAAAAAGAAGCACTAAGTCTACATTATCAACGGAGTGTGTATGCGGGCCTGAAAGGAGACGTCCGCGCTACCCTAGACCTACTCCGGAGTAGCCTAGAAGCAATGGACGAAGACGCTACCGGCCTCGGTGAGGCCGTGCTCGCCCAGGAGGAGCGCATTCACTCCTTGCTCAAGCGCGTGTTTGCGCATAAAATCGAATCCGACAAGATCCGTATCCACGGAGATTTCACCCTGATGCAAGTTTCTCTCTCCGACGAAAACTTCATCATCCAGAACTTCGACGGCGACCCAGACCGGAGTTACAGCCAGCGCCGGCTGCGCCGCAGCCCCGCCAAAGACATCGCCAACCTGATGCGCAGCATCGGCTATGCCTGCGGCCTAGTCTTCGAAGACCTAGCCTCCGGCATCCGAGAAGAAACCGCTGACCACCTCGAAGACTGGCTCCGCACCGCCAACCGCTACCTCTCCGCCGAGTTCCTTACTGCCTACCGCAAAGCGACCGACGGCTCTCGCCTCCTCCCAGAAGACGAGCAAGACCTCGAAGTATTGATTGATACCTTCCGCATCGAGAAAGCGTTGCAAGAACTGCGGTACGACCTCAACTACCGCCCCGGGCAGGTGAAGGTGCCGCTGCGCGGGCTGCTGGAATTGTTGGAGGAATAGGGTTTGGGTGGCGAAACGGGACGGAACGCCCCTACAACCACTCTTCTATTTAGGAATACTCCGCTTCACCAACTCCCGCGTAGCGAGGCTCATCAGCAACTGCTCCTCCTTATCGTTGAGGTCGTCGGGGATGAACTGGAATGCGCGCTGGCTCAGCGGATCATTTTTGCCGAGAGGCTTTAGTTGTAGCGCCCCAACCTCGCGGTTGCCGACGCTGACGGGGAGGTAGTTCTCGCGAGCGGTGGCGGCGATGCGCGCCAGCTCCTTACCGGTTTTCTTGCCGAAGAGGGCTCCGCCCTCCATGAGGCCGACCGGGTTGCCGTCAATTTCGAGTTGGGTTTTACCATCTTCCGTCCAGTACACGTACTCATGTTCTGCGGTACGGACGTAGAGCAACTCGTTCTCCTTATTTCCAAGGTAGCTGCGGTAAGAATAGCTAACGACCGGCTCATGGAAAATGGTTGTAAACGTACCTTTTGCCGTAGCGCCCGCTCCGCCTTTCACCACTTGCTTGTCCTGTGTGATGCTGAACAGGTCAAGCTCCTCTTTATTGAGCGGAACGAGGTCTGCACTCCAACTGTCCATATCCTTTTTGAGTTCCGCTACGGCTTGCGCGCGCTTTTTCTTACTCGGCATCCGATTGGCAGACCACATCTTCATGAAGAGCATGATGGCCAAGAGGAGGAGAACGGAAACAACTAGGAGGGGGTACATATTTGGGAGCTTGTGGGGAGCGAAGGTAATAGGTTTACGCTTTTTACTAGTGGATGGTTCAAAAGCTTACACTGTACTAGTCCACAATCCCCCCAACCAGCCGCAGCACCTCCGTCTCGGTGTTCTTGAGGCCGAGTAGGGCGTTCAACAACTGAAATTCGGCGTTGATGTAGCTGAGTTGGATGGCGCGGTAATCGAAACTATTGATCGTTCCGCCCTTGAGGCGCTCTTCGGCGATGTCGATGTTTTGTTCGGCGTTGCTAATTAGGCGACGGGTGATACCGATGATCTGGCGCTGGTTTTCGTAGCGGTCTAGCGAAGACGCGAGGGCGGCGCGGAGTTGCTGCGCAACGGCATCTACGTTGAGGTTGGCGGTGATCTCCTCCAGCTTTGCGGTCTGGACGCGGACGTTGCGCGCACCGCCGTCATAGATGAGGTAATTGACCCCAAGCCCTAGATTAGCGGTTAGGGTTGTTGCGCCGATGCCGGGTAGCGCACGCTCGTCTGGCATACCGTCGCCGAAGACGAAAGTCTGGTTTCCGGTAGCGAGGTTGTAATCGAAGCCTGCGCCCGCGTTGAAGCTAACGGTTGGCTTCCGCTCGGCGGCGATGGCGCGGGTGTTGATGTCGGCCAAAACCTTATTGACGCGCAGGGCGGAGAGTTGGCTGTTGGAGGCCAAGAGTTGGCTTTCTAGCGCGGCGCGGTCGTAGTCTTCCGTCACTTCGTCGATGTCGGTCGTCAGGTTCAGTTGCTGGTCTAGGTCGTCTTCGCCCATCAGTTGTAGGAGGGTTCGGGTGGCGAGTTTGTATTGGAGTTGCTGCCCTACGAACTGGGTCGAGTCCGAGAGGTAAGCATCTTGTGCTTGCAGCGCATTGAACCTGCCACCTTGGCCAAACTCAGCGCGGACTTCTTGGTAACGGATACGGTCTCGGCTCAGGTTCAGTACGCGCTGGAGCACCGCAATTTGGGCTTGGGAGACAACGGCGTTGTAGTAGGCATCAACGATATCGGCAACGGTGTTCTCTACCTGCACCTGGAGCTGTTCTTTGCTCAAAGTGGCGAGGGTCTCGAAGCGCTCGCGGTTCATCGCGATGCGCCCGCCGTTGAAGAGCGTCCAGTTCAGGCTCGCGCTCGGGCCGATGCCGAAGGCGAAGGTAGACGACTTGGCTACGATGCTGGCCGGGTTGGCGTTGTTGCGGTAACTGATGCCGGGGTTCAGGCCGAGGCTGATGGTGGGGCGTTTGCCGGTCAGGGCATCATCAATGTTATTTTCGGCAACGTTCAGGTCGGCTTTAGCGAGGCGGATTTGGTAGTTATTGGCCAGTCCTTCCTGAATGGCGTCGCTTAGGCTCAGGCTCGTTTGGGCGCGGCCGCAGGTGCAAAGGAGGAGTAGGAGGCAGAGTTGGTAAAACTTCATTGGTTCGTTGGTCTTTTGTTCGTTGGGGGGCTTTGATTGGTTGGTCTTTGGTTCGTTTGGGCTAATGCTTGGCGGGAGGTCCGGGCTCTTCAAGCGTTCCTTGCACCTGCGGCCGCGCCTCCTTACCCTTTACTCCTTTCTTCCCTTCAAACACCCTCCGCTTTGCGTAGAAGTTGTAGAAGAAAACAATGCCCGTCGCTGCGCCCTTGATTACCCATTCTTGGTCGCCGAGGTAGGGAAACTGGTGGAGGCCCGTAACGATGAGCCAGTCGATGAGCATCCCGCCCGCACTCACCAGCATACTGAGCGCAAAAGCGCTCCGTACCGACCGCCGCAACTCGAAAACGAAGTAGCGTTGCAACACAAAGTTAACAACAACGCTGCTGGAATACGCCACCATAGTAGCCGGCCCCGGCGGCAAAAACCGGTCTACCAACAAGAGGTACATCCCAAAGTTGATGCCCGTCGCCACGATGCCACTCATAAGAAAAGGAATCTTCTCAAGCACAAAGGCCGGGATCATTTTCCGCAGCCCTTCCGGCAAGTAATCGATGATCTTTATCATTCCGTTGCTACTGTTTCGTCTGCATACTGCTGGCGGAAATAAGCCTGTATTTCGGCCCAGTTGTGTACCCGCTGGTATTCTTCGTCGTGGTGGTTGTCTAGCGCATCAAACAGCAAGCCTTTGCCGCCGAAGCCCGCCAAATTCCCCACCTTATCGTCGATCATGTAATCACCCGTCACGATGCTTTTGTTGCCGCAAAAAACGATCCGGCTAAAGTGAATGAACGGAAAGTGCTCCGCCAACCATTCCCATTTATCCCGATAGCTGTGCTTAAATTCCGAGGCGGTTGAGACGATGTACACCTCATGCTTCTCGTACAACTCCTGCATCACTTCTACGGCTCCGGGCAGCACGGCGAGGTCGCGGAAGAAACCCTCCTCGTGCATCGCGTTGCGGATGTATGCCGCGCCTTCAAGGTCGTAGACCTTGCGCCCTAGCAGTTCCTCGCGCGTAGGCCTGCGGCCAAAGGCCGCCTCGTAGCGGTCGATGAATTTAACGTAGGTGTCGGCTAAGACACCGTCCATATCTACTATTATTCTTGGCATGGGGTAAGGGTAATAGAATGGGGTTGTTGGCCTCTTTGTTGTTTGAAGTACACAAATAGGAAGCGGGTTGGAAATCTTCAAGCGGTACTGCTTAGGGTTTGGGCGGTAGGCACGGAAGCAGGTGCAAAGCAAAATACCCGGTTTACCGGAACAGATGCCGACCAAGTCATCAAAGCAGGCTCATCGGACACTACAAATTTAGCAACACTTTCT
>CALEDI010000202.1 GCA_937949535.1 uncultured Lewinella sp.
TCTCCGGTAAGGTTTGCAATAAATCCGGTGCCACAAGCATCAGATTCGGTATGAGGAGTGTAGAGTCCTTCTTGGCGGGGGGTATTGGCCTGGTAGCGCATACAGTTCTGAAAAATAAGTTGCTTCACCAACTCTTTAGGAGTTGGTTCTGCAGGTTAAATCAACGGTACTGTTTGGTCAGGTACTAAAGAACCAGAACGGAAAATGTGGTGATGTTCATTGGTACTTTACGTTAAGCACAAGATAAGTTGGCGCAGTAGCCAAAACAAGTTTTGGCCCTTTGAGGATGGGCCGTATTACGGTGGCTAATTGCTGCGGCAAATCCATTTCTCTTGAAGAATCCAAACATTTAGCGCAATAAAGTTAATAGGCGCGTTAAAATTCTGCAAACTTTATTTTTTGCAAAACCAGAGCGTAAGACGAGGAAGTACGGCCAAAGTAAACACACTTTCTCTAAAGTTTTCGGTGCCTCTTAGGGCGCGACCGCAGGTGCAGTAATAAGTCTTTGAAAGCAAAGTGATAACAAACAGTTAACGCCTTGGTTACGTTGGGGTAGGTGCGTCGTCTCAAGTACGTCGCTTGGCTTTAATCACTAAGTTTTCATAGATATGAACACATCGATCTTGCAGAAACTACTCTTTTTACTCTTTATCCTTGCTCCTTCATTTGGTACTGCTCAAATGGATATGCCTTTTGCAGATGGGCCATACATTAATTATGACCCAGATGGCAAACTGATCGTTCAGTGGGCCTGGCCGGAGGAAAAAAAGTTTGGCTCCACCGAATGGTCAGACAGCATCCAAGCGGTGCTGCCTCCGTTTCGTACGTTCCGTACCGCCGGTATTTCCCCCGACCGTAAGTTCGTCCGTGACCCACAAGTCAGCTTTAGCGGCATAGAGAAGATCGCTGTGGTAAGCGATATCCACGGGCAGTTCGACGTGATCCGGAAGGTCCTCATCAGCCACGGCGTAATGAACGAAGACCAACACTGGACCTTCGGCAAAGGCCACTTCGTAGTAGTAGGCGATATTTTTGACCGTGGCGAACAGGTAACCGAGACTTTATGGTTGATCTACAACCTCCAACAAGAAGCAAGAGAAGCTGGCGGTAGGGTACACTTTTTACTCGGTAACCACGAAACGATGATTATGGACCGAGATGTGCGCTACGTTAATGACCGTTATATGATCACCTCCGGCCTTTTAGGAACACCGTATTATGACCTCTACGGCCCCAACGCTTATTTGGGGCGCTGGTTGCGGTCGCTCCCACTCACGATTCGGATCAACGAAATGGTCTTTGTCCACGGAGGGTTCAGCAAAGAGCTCGTTAGAGAAGTTAAGGGCTTGAAGAACATCAATGATCTCTACCACCAATACTTGATTGATACCGAAGAAGGGCTTGAAGTATGTGCGGAAAAAGCCGAACAGCTCAACCTACTTGGCGGCAAGGCCGGCCCGCTATGGTACCGAGGCTACTTCCTAGATGAAGAGTTTGAGCAGCGAGACATTGACCGCATCCTGAAGCGAGTTGGCGCAACGAAGATGATCGTAGGCCACACCTCTTTTCAGGCCATCCGCACTTTCTTCAACGGCAAAGTACTGGCCGTAGACTCCAGCATGAAATTTGGCTCTATGGGCGAGGTCCTCCTGATTGAAGACGGGAAGTTTATCCGAGGCGGAATCCTCGGAGAACGGATGGATCTTTTTGAAAAGAACGAGTAATCAGGCCATCACCCCGCCACCAGCTCCCGCGCATTCTCCAGCGCAGACTCCGAAGGAGGGTTCTGAGACAGCATCACGGCGATGCTGCGGATGCGCTCGTCTTTGTTCAGCTCCCGGACTTTCGTTATCGTACGGTCCGCGTTTTCGTGGTCTTGCTTGTATACGAAGTAGTGCCGATCTGCTCGGCTAGCCACCTGCGGGCTGTGGGTAATGACAACGACCTGGTGGTGGCGGCTCAGATCGGTCAGTATTTTGCCCATCTTCTGAGCTACGTCTCCGGATACACCAGCGTCGATCTCGTCGAAGATCAGTGTTGGGAGTTCCATTGCGGAGGCAACCAAAGACTTGGTGACGAGGGCCAAGCGGCTCATCTCGCCGCCGGAGGCGGCGGCCTTGATGGTTTGTAGGCGGCCACCTTTGTTGGCGCTGAAGAGGAACTGCACTTCGTCTAGGCCGTGTGGGCCGGGCTCGGGCAATTCTTGGAAATCTACGACGAGTTGTGCGTTTTCCATGCTCAGCTCGGCGAGCTGGCTTTGTACTTGTTTGCTGAATTGCGGGGCTACTTTCTGGCGGCCCTTCCGGAGCGCAGCTCCGGTTTTCCGAAGCGAGGCGGTGATTTTGTCTTGCGCGGCGGTTAGTTTTTCGATCTCGCCGCCGAGGTCGGCGAAGTGGCCGAGGCGGCCAGACAGGTCTTCGGAGATGGTTTGCAACTCTTCGACGGAAGTGACGGAGTGCTTGTTTTGGAGGCGGTAAATCAGGTTGAGGCGGGCTTCTACTTCTTCGAGGCGTTCGGGGTTTACCTCGGTGTCGTCGCCGAAGGCTTCGAGGTCGGAGGCGATTTCATCGAGTTCGATGCGGAGGCTCTCGAAGCGGTCATAGAGGTCTTTGAGTTTGGGGTCTCCGGCGGCGAGGGGGACCAGCTTTTGGCCGATGGCCATCAGTTGGTCCGTAACAGCGTTGTCGTCTTCGGTGAGGTAGTGGAATACGCCGTTGGTGAGTTGTTTGATTTCGTCGGCGTTGCTGAGGCGGTGGCGTTCGCCTTCGAGGTCGTCTTGCTCTCCGGCAACGAGGGCGGCCTCATCGAATTCATTTACTTGGAAGGCGAGGAACTCCTGCTCGCGGCGGGCTTGGGCGGCCTCTTCATTGAGCTGGTTTAGGCGCCTACGGTTGGTTTGTAGCTGCGCATACTGCTTCCTATAACCGGCCACTGCATCCTGCTGCCGAGCCAAAGCATCTAATAGCTCCAACTGAAACTCGGCGTTGTTGATATATAAGGTATCGAACTGCTGGTGGAGGTCGATGAGCGTACTGCCCAGCCGCTGCAATACCTTGAGGTTGGTGGGGGTGTCGTTTACGAAAGCCCTGCTTTTGCCCGACGGCGTGATCTCGCGGCGGATGATCAAGTCGGTGTCGTAGTCGAGGTCTTGCTCCTCAAAAAAGTCCTTCAAATTATAAGCCGAAATGTTGAAACGTCCCTCAATGATGCACTTCTTGTCGGTCTCGAAGAGCGTCTTCCCATCCGCTCGTCCTCCCAATATCAGGCTCAGCGCACCAAGCACAATAGACTTGCCCGCGCCGGTCTCGCCGGTGATGATACTGAGGCCCTCCGCGAAATCAAGCTGAAGCTCTTCGATGATCGCGTAGTTGCGGATGTGCAGGCGTTGAATCATAGACTTATTTGTTGGGAAAGTGCGAATTTACAAACAACTAGGCGATAATCTTAAGATAGTTCAGGAAAATCACCATAAATGGCCGCCAGCACCATAGTTTTGCGCAGCAATCAAACCGAACACCATGCGTATACTCTGCTCCCTGTTTATCGCCCTCCTTCTTTTCTCCTGCGGCAACGAAGACGCCGCCGATGAGTGGAAACCACTGGACTTGATGAAGTACAACGTCCCCGTTGTCATCGCTGCGCCAGACAGCGCGAAGGTCTCCGCAACCAACCTATCGGGCATCATGCAGGACGTCACGATCAAGAGCCCCGAAGATCGCTACTCCGTTCAGGTGCTCGCCAGCCGCGCCTCCTCCAACGACATGGCGAAGCTAAAGTCTGAACAGCTCGACCTCGTACGAGACAACCGCTACTTCGAGAGCGTCGTGCGGGAAGAAGCGCAAGGCTTCGTCTTTCAAAACAAAATCGATACCCTCTCACTCTACGGCTTCCGCTACATCATCTACCAAGGCGACCAAGAATTCGTTTTCCAAAACGCATTTGATGGCACCTTCTCTTTGGAGGAGGTGGAGGCTATGTATGCTGCCGTTAAGCAATAGTCAAACAGTCAGGTAGTCAAACAGTAGCTACCGCACTTGACTACCTGACTCTTTGACTAATGACTCTTTGACTATCTGACTCTTTGACTACCTATGACTATATCAATCATCCTAAAAGGCATGGCGATGGGCATCGCTGAGGCCATTCCCGGCGTTAGCGGCGGCACCATTGCCTTCATCACCGGTATTTACGAGCGGCTACTGAAGGCCATTGGCGGTATTTTGGGGCCGAAGGTGGTTGGTTCGTTGCGCAAGGAAGGGCTTGCGCCTGCTTGGCAGGCGGCCGATGGTGGCTTCATCTTCCAACTCGGCATCGGGATGGTGTTGGGGCTGGGCATTGCGGTGCTTTCCATCACTAAATTGCTGGATATGTTCCCGCCGGTGGTTTGGGCGTTTTTCTTTGGCCTCATCATCGCTTCGGCGGTTTACATCGGCAAGCAGATTACCCGTTGGAACTTTCTCACGATCGGCCTTTTAGTGCTGGGCGCGGCCTTCGCGTTTTGGCTCACGACCATCAATCCGCTGGCGGGCAGCGACAGCCCCGTGTTGGTGTTTTTAGCTGGGGCCATTGCCATTACCGCCCTGATTTTGCCGGGCATTTCGGGTTCGTTCATCCTGCTGTTGTTGGGGATGTATACCGTGGTGCTTAGCTCGGCAAAAGCCATACTGGAAGGCGATACGAGCGGACTTGTTACGCTTGGTTTCTTTTGCCTCGGCTGCCTCATCGGTTTGGCCGTTTTCAGCCGCGTGATTACCTATACGTTCAAGACTTTCCCGAACCAAACGCTGGCCTTACTAACGGGGTTCATGATCGGTTCTCTGCGTACGCTCTGGCCGTGGCAAAACGTGCTTTCTACCCGTATCAACAGCAAGGGCGAGGAGGTTCCGCTGCTGCAACAACCCGTCTTGCCGGCTACTTACGAGGGAGAATCGACTTTCCTGATCGGAGCCGTCGTCGCTTTCCTCGCTGGCCTCGCCATCGTTTACGTGATGGACCGTTTTGGGCCTCCGACTAAGGAGGAAGTTGAGGTGCTGGAGGAGGCTTAGTGGGCGCGAACGCAGGTGCGATGAAGGTTTTTTGGGGGCGTTTAGTCATTGCTTGCTTTGACTTGGAAATTGGCATTTTGAGACTGCCAGACCATTAGACCCGTTTATTCGAACTGGCTGGCCACTATCCCCCTAATCGCGAAGGGCGGAACACCGCCTAGCGGCAGGCGTTCAACCCTTCGCTAAAGGTGTGACCCCTTCGGGGCCAAACAAGCGCCCTTACTACCCTTACTACCTTTACCCCTTTACTCCCTTACTCCCCTTACTCATGACCTACGGACTAATCGGCTTCCCCCTCTCTCATTCCTTCAGCCAGCGTTACTTCACCGAAAAGTTCGCTGAAATGGGCCTAGCAGACAGCCACCGTTACCACAACTTCGCCATCGAAGATTTCCTGGGTTTTGACGAACTGCGCGAGCAATACCCCGACCTGAAAGGCATCAACGTCACCATCCCCCACAAGCAAAACGTGATCCCCTACCTAGATCGCCTAGACCCTGCGGCCGAAAATATTGGCGCGGTCAACTGCATCCGAGTAGAAAAAGATGGTTCTCTGACGGGCTTCAACACCGATTACCTCGGCTTCCAGACCGATCTGCTCACTTTCCTGCGGGAGTACAAATGGACGGAGCAGGCCTTCGGCCTGCCCCACAACGAAGACCTCTTGGAAAGCTTCCTGGAAGCCACCAACGCGCTGGTGCTGGGTACCGGCGGGGCGTCGCTGGCCGTCCATGAAGCCCTGCGGGAGCTGGGCGTTACGACCATGGGCGTTAGCCGGACGGCGGGCGAAGGCCGCATTACTTACGCAGACCTAACTCCTGCGCTGTTGCAAGATTATCACCTTATCGTCAATACTACCCCCTTGGGCATGGCGCCCAAAGTAGATGCTTGTGCAGACTTGCCGTACGAGGCCCTCGGGCCCGCGCACTTCTGTTACGACCTTGTCTACAACCCCAACCCAACCCTTTTCCTCCGGCAAGCTGCGGCCGCAGGCGCGGGCACTGGCGCAGGTATCCGGATGCTGCACTTGCAGGCGGAGGCCGGGTGGAAGATTTGGGGGGAGGCCATCCATTAGCCCAGGGGCCGCACTACAGCCCCCATACCCAAACAAAAAACGACATCCAAGACAGAGAGCCCTGCTAGGTAGCCATGCCGATCGGTGAATACTTGCGGGTAGGGCGGCAGGGCCTCGGGCAAATCTGTGGGCCGGAGGTAACCCGTATTAGAAGGGTGTACGAAACCCTCGGTGACTGTAGGGGTAACAGGCCATTGTAGCAAACGAAGAATGGTATGGGTGAGGACTTGGTTGAGTTCCCAGAGGGTTTCGGGCTGGGCGCGGGGGATGGCGAAGATCTCTTCGGCGTAGAACTCGTAGTAAGGGGAACGGCCGTAGGCTGTTCGGATGCTTTGTTCGTGTTCGCGCCACCAGTCGGTACGGTAGGAGATGCGGACTTCGGAGATGGGTTTGCGCTGGTGTTTGCCTTTTTCGAGCGGAACGGTTAGGAGTTGGGAGCCGTTGGGGCCAGCGATGCGGCATCGGTTTCGCCACCCGCCTTTCTGGTAGTTCTCATGCCCTTCAACCTGCCATGCACCTGCGTCCCGCGCCCCCATAAACCAATGAGCAGGCGGAAAATAAGCGGTAGGGGTAAGTAAGGGAAACTGTTTTTTCATAACAATAACGGGCCTGCCGTGTTAGGTGGTCAAAAGTAAGCCATCATGGAGGATACGTCCATATTTGAACGAAAAATAGACCCGCTTTACCAAGCTGGCGGCGCGCTTGTCGGCGTTTTTGTATTCATTTTGCTAGGCTTGTTGGTCGGCGCAGCCACAGATGATTTTGTGAAGCCGAAGTGGCCTTGGCTCTGTGCGGCTAGCTTTCTCTTGTTTTTTGCACTCTTCAATGCCATCATGAGCGCGACGTCGGAAAACCTGATGAAGTATTGGGGGCGCAGTATGTATTCCTTTATCGGCTTGGCCGCCGGGTCGGGCCTATTGGCTTGGGCGTTTAGCGGCCTGAGTATTGGAGAAGCGGGCAGTTATAAATGGATTTTCTTTGTGGTCACTTTTGGCTACTTGGTGTTCTTGTCCATGATTGCTTTTATGAAGCAGATTGTGGAATTTGCCCAGAAAGAAGAATGGAACCGACCGCGCTTGCGGTCCCGGAAGGGGAAGGGGAAAAAGAAGAAGTGAGGTTTAGTTCAACTTAACATCGTCGTCCATATCCGCAATGACGGAGTAGGCGTTTCCCTTATGGTCCATGACTTGGCTCCAGAGGCTGTCTGCGGGAGATTTGAAGAGGTAATTGGGGTCCATCTTGGCGGTCACCCAACTGCCATGCTCCATTTCTTCCTCCAGCTGGTCTTCAGACCAGCCGCTGTACCCAACGAAGAAGCGCACATCGCGCGGGCTTATGAGTTCGTGGCGGACGAGGAATTTTAGGCGCTCAAAATCTCCACCCCACCAAACCCCCTGCACCACCAGGTCACTACCTTCCAGTAAATCCCCTCTGCGGTGGAGGTAATGAACGGTATCGCGGCCCACCGGGCCGCCTACACAGACGTTCGCATCGAACTCGGGGAAATCGTGTACCAATTCATCAATCCGTACATCGCTTTCTCGGTTGAGTACAAACCCAACACTGCCGTCTTCTCCGTGATCGACCAAAAGAACGGCGGTGCGCTTGAAGTTGGGGTCCCGCATGAAAGGCTCCGAAAGCAAGATTGTGCCGGTTTTTACTGAATTTTTCATCTACTGCTGTTTATTCGGCTAACGTACAGCTTTGTGAGGAGTTGTCAAAAAAACGAATTGCTTTGGCTTGGTTTGCTGTATTTGGCAAGGTTAAGGTAGAATTTATTTGTACAATTTGTTTATTTACATTATGTTTGCCAACAAAACAGCTACAGTATGACACTTAATCTTCTTTCCTGTGACCAAGACCGCCCTGATCGCCGCGCCATCGCGCGCATGATCGGAGACATCGCGGATGGGGTAGACCACAACTTAGCCAATGAGCTTACCGACATTCTGATCGAAGGCTCTTCCGTTGAAATTGAAGTTGCTTTCAACGAGTCTTCTGCTTACCGCGCTTTGCGCAAAGCTGGGATCGACTACGAAATTGTGGAGTAGTAAAATGGCTGGCTTGAGCATAGATTTATCCGCTTCTAAAAAAACAGAATCATGAACCCAATACTGAAAAACATCCTTGCAGTAATTGCGGGCTGGATCGGCGGAAGTGCCGTTAACATGGCCCTTATTCAAGTTGGTTACAGCTTGTACCCACTAGAGGGTATTGACCCCAACGATATGGATGCGCTAGCAGAGCTAATGCCTACCCTTGGCGCGGAGCATTTCATTTTTCCTTTCCTCGCCCATGCCCTCGGAACGCTTGTGGGAGCGGCCATCGCGGCGATGATTGCTTCCACCCACAAGATGAGAATGGCGCTAATTGTTGGTGTTATTTTCTTGTTGGGAGGCATTGCGGTCAACTACATGTTGCCTGGGCCAACTTGGTTTGCAGCCCTTGATGTCTTGCTTGCTTACATCCCGATGGCTTGGCTTGGCGGCAAAATCGCGCAGCGATTTGCTAAGCCTGCGGAAGTGTAGGTTTGCGGCCAGCTCAGAAGAGTTTAAACCTGTTCAATCTAGAAAATAGTTGTAAGTCACCTCTTGGCTACGTACTTTTTTGCTCCCCTTCGTGTTGTAGGGGTTTCCTTGCTGATCGGAGAGTAAGCGCGCCTTTGTATTGTCATGCAACTGAATGTTCATGAAATGGATGATTTCAGCTTTTATCTTTTCATCATAGACGGGGAAGGTGGTCTCGATGCGGTGATGAAGATTTCGGGTCATGAAATCGGCCGAACTCAGGTATAGTTTTTCCTCGCCAGCATGATGAAAGTGAAATACCCGAGCGTGCTCTAGGTAGCGGTCTACGATACTGATGCCATGGATGTTTTCGCTCACGCCTTTACGGCCAGGGACCAAGCAGCAGATGCCCCTGATGATGAGCTTGATCTTTACACCGGCCTTAGAAGCTTTGTATAAGAGGCTGATCATGTCGGGGTCCTGGAGGCTGTTCATCTTCAGGGTCATGGCTGCTTTGCGGCCTGCTTTGGCTTCTGCAATTTCAAATTTGATCAAGTTCTCTAATCCTGCGAGTAGGTTGAATTGGCCTACGAGTAAGTGCTCGAAATCTTTACCGGGGTGTTCTACTTGTTCGAGGAACTTGAAGACCCTGGCTACTTCTCCGGTCAGCCTTGTGTCTGCGGTAAAGATCCCGAAGTCTGAATAAATCTTGGCAGTGTCTTCGTGGAAGTTTCCGGTAGCGAGGTAGTTGTATGTTCGGGGTTCGCCGTTTTCTAACCTCCTGACGGAAGCCAACTTGCTGTGGACTTTCACTCCGGGGAAGCTATAATTGACCTGTACGCCCGCTTTTTCAAGCCGTTCTCCCCATTTCAGGTTCGCTTCTTCATCAAAGCGCGCTTTGACCTCGATGAAGACATGTACTTGCTTGCCTGCCTTCACGGCAGCCATCAGGGCTTTCATGATTCTGCTCTTGCGGGCTACCCTGTACTGGACGATCTTGATGTGGGTTACCTGCGGGTCTTCTGCTGCGATTTCGAAGAAGCGCACAACGGATTCGTAGCTCTGGTAGGGAACGTGGAGCAAATGGTCTCGTTTGCGGATGGCGGCCCAAAAATCGGGTGCTTCCTCTAATGGTTTGTAAGGCAGTGGCGGCTGGGGCGGGTTTTTGAGGTGCTTCATCCCGAAGTCTGGAAAGCCGAAGAACTCAGAATTGTTGTGGTAGCGGCCTTCGGCGAGTACGTCGAGACTTTCGAGCTGGAAGGTGTCTTTGAGGTAGTTTAATAGGTCTTCGGGCATCGTTCGGTCATAGACGAACCGGCTGGCCGGCCCTACGTGCCGGCGCTGGAGGCTGGTCTTGATTTTCGCCAAGAGGTCTCCGCTAAACTCGTCGTCGATGTAAAGCTCCGCGTCTCGGGTGAGTTTGACGGAAAAGGTGTCTTCAATCTCATACCCCGGAAACATCCATGAAATGGAGTGGCGGACGATGTCGTCCAGTAGGATTAAGTTGTGGTTCAGGTCCGTTTTGGGCAGCTCGATAAAACGGGGCAGGTGGTCGCTCGGAATTTTGACTACGGCGTAGGCGATCTTTTGGGTTTCCCGCTCCTTCATCAAAATTGTTAGGTACAACTGTGCGTTGTTCAGAAATGGCCGAACCATGTCTTTCTTCAGTAGCACGGGCTGTACGTAGGGGAGCATCTTGTCGTGGAAGTAACTTTCTACCCATTCCTTTTCCGCCTTTGTTAGGTCTAGGCGGCGCTTTAATACGATGCCGTTTTTGGCCAGCTCAGGGGTAATCTTCTTCTCAAAAATCCGGCTGAACTCTTCTTGCTGCCGGTTAACGATGCGCTGAATAGACCGAACGGTTTGCTTTGGGGTGATGTCTAGCTGCTTCTTCGTTTTCTTGCCTACCCTTAGGAGATTGCGATGGTTGGCCATCCGAACCCGAAAAAATTCATCGAGGTTGGAGCTGTAGATGGCCAAGAACTTGATCCGTTCAAAAAGCGGTAAGGAAGCATCGTTCGCTTCTTGGAGAACGCGATGATTGAAAGACAGCCAGCTGATGTCTCGAAGAATGACGGGGGTTTGCATAGTGCAGGTAGAGGTAAGGGCGGATGGATTAAAGAACCAACACAAGGTAAAACGATAAACGGACCTGTCACAGGCTAGGCTTCAGTTTCCGTTGCAAGGCGGCTTATGGCCACTACTACTTCAGCAGCCTTCTCCATTTCTTGGAGACTTGCCCATTCGTATTTAGAATGAAAGGCGTGCTCGCCTGCAAAGATGTTCGGACAGGGCAAACCCATGAAGCTTAGCCGAGAGCCGTCGGTTCCGCCCCGGATGCTGTCTGGCTTTGGGGTGATGCCACAAGCCGCGATTGCGCGCTTTGCGAGCTGCATCACATGAGGGTGCTCATCCAAGACTTCCTTCATGTTGCGGTATTGTTCTGAGATGATCAACTCAATTTTACTGTTCGGGTAATTGGGGGCAACCTCCGCAATGATGTTTTGTAGAATTTTTGCTTGGGCTTCCAGTTCGGCGGTTTTAAAACTCCGGAGGATGAAGTCAATGCGTGCGGCCTCTGCCTTGGCTTCCATTTCAACGGGGTGTAGGAAGCCCTCCTTGCCTTCGGTTGTTTCGGGGGTTAGGTGGGTTCTTGGCAGGGCCGCAACGATGTCGGCGGCAATCTTGATGCCGTTTTCCATATGGCCTTTGGCCATGCCGGGGTGCGCGCTTACGCCGGTTATTTGGATGCGGGCCCCGTCGGCACTAAAGGTTTCATCTTGGAGGCTACCGAATTCTTCTCCGTCGATGGTGTAGCCAAAGTCTGCGCCAAGTTTGTCCATGTCTACGGCATTGACGCCCCGGCCAATCTCTTCGTCGGGCGTGAACAGGATGCGGAGTTTACCGTGCGGAATGCTTGGGGTGTTGACTAGTGTTTCTACGGCGGTCATGATGGCCGCTACGCCAGATTTATTGTCGGCTCCCAGCAGAGTAGTACCCGAGGCGGTGATGATGGTGTGGCCGATGCACTGGTCTAGGCCGGCATGGTCTGCCATCCTGATCACGATGTTCTCGTCGTCGGGCAAGATCAAGTCTTGGCCTTGGTAATTTTCATGAACCAAAGGTTTTACCCCCGCCCCGCTAGCGTCTGGGCTGGTGTCCATGTGGCTACAAAAGCAAATAACCGGGGTGTTTTCCTGCCCTTGTGTGGCGGGCAAGGTTGCGTACACATAGCCGTGCTCATCAAGCGCTGCATCTGTAAGCCCCAGTTCGCACAACTCGGCGGCTAGTAAACGGCCCAAGTCTTTTTGCTTCATCGTGCTCGGTTGGGTAGGGGAGTGCGGGTCAGATTCAGTATCAACTTGTACGTAACGTAGGAAACGTTTTAGCAGGCTGCTCATTTGTAATTTTTTGTTGGTGGGCAATATACACCTTTGGTATGGAGTGCAGTTCAGAACATAAACCCTGCAGTTCGGAACATTAAGACCGCTATGTATGGGGAGTATATTACGCTTTACTATATTGTGGTACAATTACCCTGATACTATTAACGGGTCCACCTTGGTTTTTCCAATCAAAACCCACAGGCCAAGGCATATTCACCAGTTTAACTCATAAAAACTTTCCTATCATGAAGACCACAAAATCATTAGTGCTCGCTTCTTTTTTCACACTGCTTTGCGGCAGCTTATTCGCCCAGTTAGACTGGGTCCCGTTTGAAGGGGAACTCCCCGGAAACGCCGTCATCGGAGGCGTCGAAAGCCATAGGTCATTAGCCGTTTGCCGAGCCGACTTCCAAGGCGCGAAGCACCCCGGAAAGGTCGTCGATGGTGCCTGCAACATCGGCTACGGAGGTGCCGAAAAAATGGTGCCGGAGTTTGATGTCTTGGTAAACAACGGCGGAATCGAACTCGATTGGCTGAAGTCTAGCGGAACGATGCCCGACCATGCCATAAAGGCCGGCACTGAAAGAGGGCTAGACCTCTACGTTGGCAGAGCTTTTCACGAAAATGGCACGCACCCCGGAAAAATTTTCAAATCTGGCAGCAATAACATCTGCAATATTGGTTACGGCGGCAAAGAAATCACCTTTTCCACTTTCGAGGTCTTAGTTGAAAACCCACCGCACGAATCAAGCTCCTTACTCGAGATAACTGAATATTGCGCTGATTCTTCTGCGGTCAAGGTCGGCTCTATCGGGACGATGTCTAAGAACCAGAAAATGAATGAAGGCGTTAGCTTGATTTCCAGCAACCTAAGGTACCAAACAAGAGTATCAGACGACGGCCGTTTAGTGGTCGAAGAGGTACTTGAGCACGGGCTGTGTGAAGACGGAACCATTTTCGTTTTTGCTGCT
>CALEDI010000203.1 GCA_937949535.1 uncultured Lewinella sp.
TAAGCCCAAACCCAAGCCGACAAAAGCCAGTAGCCACAACCACCGGCCGCCTGCACCGCTACCCAACTCAAGCGGAACTTCCGGCCCGTAGTACACCAGCCCCGCCCAGTAATACGGATGCCCAAAAGCGGGGTTCGTTACGTCCGCTCGGTACCGTTTGCCTGCTTCGGTTAGCGCGGCGGAAGGGCCAACACCGGCTTCTAGGCCATCGTACATTCCGTTGAGCAGCTCCGCCGTTGTTCCGTCGTTGATAGACCACAGGCTCATCGCGATGCCCGGCGCGCCTCGGCGCGCGAAGGCTCGGCCTAGGCTCGCAACGCCCTCGCCGAGGAGGGTTTCGCCCAGTCCCGTTTCGCAGGCCCCGATCACGACCAAGTCGGCGCGGAAGTTGTGGTTTACCAGTTGTTCGGTGGTGTAGCGGGCGTTTGTGCCGCCGTGTAGCAAGAAGCTACCGCCACCGTCTAGGTAGGCGTGGGTTCCCAGATGGAGAAGGCTGTAGGCATCCGCGCGTTCCCGAAACGCGGCGGTGCTTGCGGCGGCGTTCACCAGCGTATCGGTAGGGAAAAGGCCCGCGAGGTGGCGCAGGGTGCGCAGCGTTGCGGGCAGCTCTAGCGTACTTGGTAGCGCACTGCTTTGCCCTAGGCGGGCTACCGGCGCTAGGGCGAGTGCGCGGCCGTTGCCTCGGCCCCTTTGCTTGCGCGCAAAATCAATCAGTTGTACAGAGAAAGCGTAGTGAATGTCGTTCGTTTCTGCCAACCACGGCCATTTTTTGGGCGCGGCCGCAGGTGCAGGGTCTTGTTGGAGCAAAGCTCCGAAGGGCAAAAGATAAAGGTCGCCATCGGGGATGATGGTGAGGGGACTACCCGCTTCTATCCCAAGCGGCGCAACAAGTTGGTCGTAGAGGACACGGGCATTGGTTGGGGTAAAGGCTTTGTCTGGCGCAAGCACTTGGGCGCGGAAAGCTTCGAGCTTGGGTTTCCACTCCGATGGCGGAGCGAGCTCCACAAACTCCAACCCCCGGTCTTCGGCCCAAACCAGGGCGATGGTCTGCGTTTCGCTCACGAAGTACTCCACCAGCGTTCGGCTACCGATGATCTTCCCTAGGCGGGCGGGGTCGGGTGGCGGGCTGCCCACTCGGGCAGCGGCGTAGGCGGGGTAGGCCGCAAAAACACTGTCTTGGAGCCTACGGAAGCCTTGCCGCTCGGCTGGGCCGCTGCCTGAGCGGCGGGTCTGCATCGCGGCGGCCCTGATGCGTTCTTGTACCGCACCGGGCAGGTCTTCTTCAGCGCGCGCCGCGCTCAACTCATCTAGCAGCAAGCGCGCCCGAGATTTTTCCAAGAAATAAAACAAAGAGATCGGGTCGCCAGCAGCCTTAGCTACCTCGATGGCTTCTTCGTAGAGCTTGCGCGCATCGGCGCGCCAGTAGTTGCGGGTGTCTTCCAGCAGCTGGTCTTGGCGCATCAGGTCTAGTAGCTCGTCGGCGCGGCGGTAGGTGGCTAGGGCCAGCTCGTAGTGTTCGGTTGCTCCTTGGTCTGCGATGGCTTTGTGGGCGCGGGCTTTGTCGTTGAGGTAGAGCAAGAGGTCTAGCTGCCTTTCGGTCATTTGTTTCAGGGCGGGGTTAAGGTTGGGGCTCTCGGGGGCAAAGTTGGGCAAACACCAACGAAGGGCCTCGCTGGCATAGAACAAGGCAGAGTCTGGTTGCCCCAAAGACAGCATCAGGGTAGAGATGTTGTCGTAGTCGGTCGCAACGTCGCTTTCGGGAGGGCTGAGCGTTTCAACTTCCTCTGCGCTGAGCGCGCGGCGGTAGTAGGTGAGGGCTTTACCGAAGTTGCCCATTTTGCGGTAAGTGAGGCCGAAGTTCGTCAAGATTGGTGCGCGCTCCCAGCCCTCTACGTCTAGTTTGTTTGCTAGTGCTTCTGCTTTGGCCAGTTGGCGGAGTGCGGTGGGGTAATCTCCGGCATCGCTGTGCGCCCAACCGCTTTGGTAGAGGGCTTGCATCAACTCCGGTTCGGTATCGTCGTATTCGGAGAACAAGGCGATGGCTTCGTCTAGTAAGCCCACGGCGGTTGCCGCCCCAGCTTTACTGTTTTTGTCGAGCTGCAAGCGACCGGCCGCCTGTTTCAACATCCCTGCCAAGTAGTCGTCTTCGCTGAAGGGCGGCAAGTTGGCCGCCGCCACGAAGGCTTCCTCTCCGGCTGGGAAGCGCCCCATGCTGCCGTAGTTGGAGGCCAACTGGAAAAGCGCAACCCCTTCTTTACGGTTTGGTGCGCGGTCTAGCACCATCGTGTAGTAGTCGTTGGCTTCTTTGTAGTCGCCCATCGTACTGAGGTAGCTGCCTACGTTGAAGGCCGAGACCAGCAAGCCGTCCATGTGTTCCTGTTCGTCTTTCTTCCGCAGTTCTAGTGCTTGTTTGGTGGTGCTCACGGCCAATGCGTACGCGCCTCCCGCATACGCCCTACGCCCTGCTTGATGGAAGAGGTAAGACTTCCGAGCAATGGAATCATCTGGGAAGCCTGCCGCGAGCTGCAGCAAAGAGTCGTATTCCGATTTAGCAAGCGGGTCGTCCCATGCGGTCTGCGCGGTAAGCGCAGCAACACCGCTTAGGCATACACCGAGGAGGAGGATTCTCAGCAAATTCACCTTCATATACAAACGACTTTTCTTGGCAGGTGAAATTACAAAATAACCCAATCAAAAACCCGATAAGGAACCACCGTTCCGGAATAGTTGATGCTGCCTCCGGTGCCTTGAGTCTTGATCGCGTTGAGCAGGTTGGTCCGCAACAACATCGGCGTATGGCCCGCATGAAGGTGTTTGTAGTGTGCCGCCAGCGCCGTTGCAAACGGAGCCGCTACGGAAGTGCCCGTTTTCTGCCCGAGGTTATTGGGTTGGTTGAAATAGCTGGGTACCAGTGCCGTCATCGCTGTGCCCGGCGCGGCGATGAAGTCCATCCCCGGCACCAGCGGAGCGGAGCGGAAATTTGTGCCTTTCCAGAGGTTACTGGCCGTATTCTTTTTCGCTGCGGAAACAAACAGGATACTGGGCAACGGATTGGTTTCTAGTGCGAACTCGCTGGGGTAGTGCTTCGTTACAGACAGTTCTTTTCTGAAGTTTCCGGCAGACGTGATCGTTGCTACGCCCCGGTCTTGAGCATAAACGAAAGCCTTGTGTAAGATCGCGTCCCGCTCGCCGTAGAAACCCCAACTGGCGTTGATGACGTCGGCTTTGTTGTAGGCGGCGTAGGCCACCGCGCAAGCGGCGTGGAAGGTAGTCCCTACGCCTGCTTGGTCCAGCATCTTCACGGCCATGAAGCGGTAGTTCACATCTGATGCGTTCAGGGTGAGTTGGGTGGCAATTCGGCTAGCGATGTGGGTGCCGTGAGAGTGATCGTCTAGTGGCGCATTGTCGTTGTTGATGAAGTCCCAACCAAAGAGGTCATCGTCGAGGCAAAACTCGTCGTCTGGCCGGTTAGGCTTGGGGTTTTCCCAGAGGTACAGCGGCCCTCGGCCATTGGTTGTTTGGGGGTGCTGGAAGTAAGGGTCGATGCCGGTATCCAGCATAGCGATGGTGACGGGCGCAGCGGGTTTGCCGCTCGGCACAATAGTAAAGTTCGGTGGTAGGCTATTGAAGGGCGGGTTGCTCCTTAGTTGGTTCAGGCCGGGGATGATGTAGTAGTTGGGTTCTACTTCTTCTTGGCCGATGGCTTGCGCCACCTTACGGCTTCCGCCCTTGCCTTTCTCTTCGCCGCCGAGCGGGACGATGTGGATGTTGTATATCCGGAACTCGTCGGAGCAGCCGCATTCGCCGAGAAGACGCACATTGCCTGCGCCGTATATCCCCTTGAGTTTGTTGAAATCGGAGGTGAAGTCGCTCACGGCATTACTGCCTTCGTAGCGCAGCGTGAACTGGCCGCGTGCCCAGGCGGCGTTGCCAGCCCTGCCCGCAGGGTAGCCAAGCTCGGTGAGTTTGGCCTTCATTTTGGTGTAGATTTCTTGGTAGTTGTCGTTCGTGATCGGGGGGTCGTTCTGGGTCGGAACGGACTGAGCGGTTAGTGTGCTTAGGCCGCAAAATAGGGCCAAGCAGAAGAATAAAAAACGCATGATATGGTATGTTTAGAGTTAGGTTGTGTAATCTGCCTATAAATTAGTCCGCCGACTATTATCAAAACGCGCAGCGTTTTTATAAGCCCCTCCCCCGTGGGGAGGGGTTTGGGGAGGGGGTTTGCGCGCGGAGACAATTCATTACAGATTACACACCCTATGTTTAGAGGTCAGAGGGAATAGATTGCAACAGTTGTTTGGCCTTGTTGCTAAAGGCGGAGTTTTCGTTATTTGCGATGGCGGTCAGCGCCGTGCGGGCTTCGTTGAGCTGGCCGAGGCGGACTTGCGCGAGGGCGTGGTACCAAGCGGCGGGCGGCCCCGTTGCGGGGTCGTTCATGAGGGCTTCCAGTTCGGTTTTGGCGGCGGCGGGTTGGTTGGCCGCCAGGAGGCTGATGCCGTAGTAGAGGCGGACTTTTTCGGGCGCGGCCGCAGGTGCGGGGGAGGTTGGGAGCGCAGTGAGGTAACGGCCAAAGCCCTCGGCGGCTGCGGCGTAGTCTCTTCGGTCATAGGCCAAGTTTGCCTCGTCTAAGACCGTGGAGGCCGTTGGTTGGTTGCTCCCCATCGTCCGGCCGCTGAGGTCGTTGGCGTAGGGGCTGAAGGCTTCGGCGTATAGGGCTTCTGGGCTGGGAGTGTTCTGTTGGCTCACCCACCAGCTTCCGGCCGCAACGAGCAGCAAGATGGCTGCGGCAGCAGCGTAGTAACGCCCTAGGCGACGGACTTTTGTTTCTGCCTTGCCCTTCAAAGGAACCTCCTTTGCACCTGCGGCCGCGCCCTCATCAGCCGCCGCCTCGGAAACACCGAAGCGGGCCGCAAACAGCCCGTCTAGCTCGTTCATCAATTCTTTGGCCTCGGCCTCAGAGCCAAGTTCTTCCCGCCCACGCGCCGCGTGGCGAGCAAACTCGTCTGCTTCGTTATCGGGCGCATCTCCCTTCAGCCAGTGCTGTCTGTTCTTATTCTTCATGGGCCATTTTTTCTAGCTTGATGCGCAGGTTGCGCCGGCCATTTTGGAGGTAACTCTTTACTTTTTTTAGGTCGTAACCGGTTTGCTCACAAACCTGTGTGTAAGACAGGCCCTTGAGGTAAAACAGCCGGACGCAAGCAGCTTGCTCTTCGGAGAGCGCAGCCAAGGCTTGCGGCAGCTGCGTCAGGCGAATTTCACTAAGAGGACGCTCGGCCTCACCAGATTCCATAAACGGAGCGTCAGGAATTTTCCCCGCCTTCTCTCTTTCGCGTATTTTTTTGCGCAACAGGTCTATGCAATGGTTGCGACTGGTGTAGAAAAGCCAAGCCCGGAAGCTTTCGATAGGCTGGTTGCAGACCTTTAGCGTCACCTTCTCGAAAACGTCCATCGTGGCGTCTCGGGCCGCTTCGCGGTCTTTGAGGTAATCCAAACAAAGCCCCACTACTAAGTGGCCGTAGCGTTCGTAGAGGGTGCCCAGTGCTCGCTTTTCATCCTGTTGGCAAAAAGCGGTTACCAGCTCAAGGTCCGTGACTGAGTCCATAATATCAAGGTTGCTGTTTCGCTTGGGTTGGCGGGCCGGTAGAGGGTTCCGGCCGTACCTGAAAGCGTGTTCTTACCGACGAATTTAAGATTTTTTTCGTCGACCGTGTGGAATCTGGGCAAGCCCACCGTCCCTACCCCGAAATCCAATCACAGCCGGGGGTAATGTTCCTGGCACCATAAAAACTCATCCTACCATGATTTTCCGTATTCTTTTCTCCCTTTTACTCCTTGGCTCACTGTCCGTGACCGCCTCCGCCCAGTCCGGCTCCAACCCTTGCGCTGACTTGGCCAAAAAGCACCTCGCTACGCTCGATGAGCACCTCGACATCGACTTCGCCGAAATGAAGTGCCTCAAGGCAAAGGCCGTGAAGTTTTGCAGCACCAACCGCGAAAACCCACCCACCAGCCAAGCCCAACGCGATAAGCGCCTTGCCAACTTCCGCAAAGCCATCCTCGCTTGCCTAGACGCCGACCAGCGCAAAAAGGTGGTAGCTCATTACCGCGACCAACGCGACAAGAAGAACCGCCGCAACCTACTCCAAGCATTCATGGAGGAGTTTGGCGACGAAGTCATCATCATCCGCAAGAAGAAGTCGTAGAAGCGATGCGCAAAATCTTCTTATTACTGATCGTATGTATTCCCTTCCTGGGCCTTCGGGCCCAGGAAGACTACACCGACGAAGTAGATTACGAAGCGACGACGGAAACTGCCGCCTCGCCGATACAAGACAAACTAGACAAAGTAGCCGCTAAGCTGCAACTCACCGAAGACCAAGTTCCGGAGGTCGAAGCCCTCCTGCTAGCGTACTCCCAAGAACTGAAAGATAACCCGCCGGCTTCGCCCCAAGAGAAAGGCGCCCGCCGGCGCGCACTGCGCGCGGCCGTAGGCCAACTCCTCACCCCCGAGCAGCGGCAACGAATGCGCCAGGGCAAAGCCCAAGGCGGCAACCGCAAGCAAGCCGAGAAACGCAAGGCCGCTTCTCCGGCTCGTAGCAACGACAACTGGCTCGATCGCCTGATCGACGACATCGCGATGCCCATTCTGGAGCAACGCCAACGTAACCGACGTGGGCAAGGCGGCGGGTAGCTCTAAGCCTAAGGTGTGCAATCTGTAGTGTATTGTCTCCGCGCGCAAACCCCCTCCCCAAACCCCTCCCCACGGGGGGAGGGGCTTATAAAAACGCTGCGCGTTTTGATAATATTCGGCGGACTAATTTATAGGCAGATTACACACCCTAGCTCTAAGCCTTCCTCCCGCCCCCCCTCACACATCCCTCACAAACAACCATTCATCTTAGCTAATTCAGCTTAAAACATAAACCACCATGCGTTTTTTAATCTCCTCTCTTTTCCTCCTTTTATTCTGTGCTTCCGTTAGCGCACAGAGTTGTAAATCAGCCCCGTCTGTTGTGTCTGACCTGAACCGGCAGATCTCCAAGGTCTTGAAGACCAAGGGCTGTAATGCGGCCAACTTCCCTAGCTGCCTCAGCAACCCAACCACCTACCTCCACCTCACGAAGGAGATGGTGAAGTTCTGGAACGGTAAGCGTACCAGTTGGGCTACCATCGGCCCTCGCCGGCTCAACTTCGGCAACTACGAAAACGGACGCCTCGTGAGTACCGGCGGCCGGATGTACATCTCCTGTGTGCCTTCAGACAAGTCCTCGATGGTCGTAGATATCAAAGAGCTAGACGGCAAGGGAAAAACCAGCTACGTGATCTGTAAAGTTGACAAGAACGGCAACTACACGAAGCTCAAAACGGGTTGGTTCAACGAGATCAACTCCCAGAAGAGCAATAAGCGGGAAACCCGCCAGCACACCCTCCGGGGCGTGAAGGGGCACCTGATTAGTATCCACTTCGATGGCAAATCAGTGGGGAATACCTTCCAGTATAAGGTTCGGGTGAAGTAAGCCTAGAACGACGTTTTTTCAGGGCGGTAGCGGAGCATTTTGCTTCCGCTACCGTTTTGCGTTGGGTGAAAAAACGTTGTTGGTACCTGGGCCCGCGCCTGAAAAGTATTTACCCAAACGGTCCTCTCCGCCCACCCCTACGTGGCGTTTCTCCCGCCACTAGGTTGGGCATTTCGTACCAAGTCCGGAATAAGAAACCGCACAGTACGCCGAAGACGAAGCCGCCAATGTGCGCCCACCATGCAATACCGCCGCTGGTGTCTCCCAAACTGGCGTAGCCAGACTGAGACTGCTGAAAGAACCAAAAGCCCAAGAAGACGAAGGCCGGAACGTTGACGCGGAAGAAGACTAAGTACCCCCTGATGTTGGACTTGGGAAACATCACGATGTAAGCCCCCATTACCGCCGAGAGCGCGCCGCTGGCGCCTACAGCCGGAATCGGGCTGCCTTGGTTGAAATAGATATGGCAGGCACCAGCCGCGATGCCTCCCAGCAGGTAAAACACCGCAAACGGCCCGTTTCCAATACTGGCCTCAATATTGTCAGCAAAAATCCACATGTAGAGCATATTGCCGATGAGGTGCATCCAGCTTCCGTGTAGGAAGGTACTCGTCAGCATGGTGTGGTAGTTTTGGCCCGCCTCAATGTCTGCGGGGATGCAACCGTATTCCATTACGCCGGGGACTCCCAGAAAGTGTTGTGCTACGTAAATGATGACATTGAGCGCAATAAAGCCGTAAGCGAAGTACGGTTTGTGGCCGTTGTGGACTTGGTCGTCGCCAATGGGGAAGAACATAAGTAAGTAGTTGGTGAAGAGTAGTTGATGATAGCGTGGAAGAAGTGCTCGGCCTACACTACATTTTTGCAGCTTTTGTTATGCGCACTCGTAAGCGACGTTGGGCTGGGTCTATCTTTATCCGCGCTTCAGGGTAGGGGTCTAGGCCAAGGAACTCAACTGTAGCTCCTTCCATTTTGAGGCGGCTGGTTCGTTTGGGTTCTACATCAATCCTGACTCTTTGTGCTTCGCCACCGGCCAACGAGACCACGACGAAGGCTTCGCCTTCGGTAATACAGTTTACGCCCTTCGGGCAACGATTGTCTGACGTCACGCTAAGGAACTTCACCCCTTCGGCGGAGTCCGCTACTTTGGCGGTTTCGCCTGGGGCTAGGCCGATGACTTCGTTGAAGCCCACCATTTTTACCGACACATCGCTAGGTGCGGGCACCTCCGCAGTGCTTATTTTTTTATTACACCCAAGCGTGAGGATAAGGCAGACTAAGGCAAGGAGTACGGTAAAACGCATAACGAAATATTGGTTTGACTTGGACCAAGGTACGCCAATACGCATAACAAATGGCAGGTTCTTCAACAGATTAGCGGTCAGAACTCGGCGTTCAGCAATCAGGCTGCTGCTGTTACATTCGGCCGTCTGAACCCTGAACGCTGAATCCTGAACCCTGTTTGCGGGACCCTGACAGCAACGTCCATTCCCGTCATCTCTTGTCCAAACGGCGGCGCAGCAGGTCCAACGCTTGGTGTACGGTATAGGTGATGTTTTGTTTTCGGTCTTTGCCCGCACTTAGTAGGCGAGCGTTTGTGCCGTCTGGGCCGGCTACGGCAATCCAGATGGTCCCGACGGGTTTTTCGTCGGTTCCGCCGCCGGGGCCAGCGATGCCGGATGCGGCGATGGCATAGTCTGTTTTTAGTGTTTGGCGTGCGTTTTCGGCCATGGCTTTCACGACGGGTTCGCTTACGGCCCCGTGCTGAACGAGCAAGGCTTCGGGTACGCCGAGGAGCATACGTTTGACCTCGTTGTCGTAGGCAACTACGCTGCCCCGGAAATGGCCGCTAGAACCCGAATGGCCAACGATCATATGCGCAATGGCTCCGCCGGTACAGCTTTCGGCCGTACTGAGGGTGAGCTGTTGTTCCTGCATGCGGCGTTGTACCGCTAGGGCGAGGTCTTCCTTTCCGTAGCCGTATACGTACTCCCCGATGATGGCCTCGATCTCTTCTTTGTATTTTTTTAGTTCTGCTTGCATTACGTCCTCGTTGGTGCCTCGGGTAGTGAGGCGGAGCCGCACGGTGCCAAGGTTGGGCAGGTAGGCAAGGGAAACGTGTGTGGGCAGCGCGTCTTCAACGTTTTCGATGGCTTCGGCGAGGGTGCTTTCTCCGGCTCCGGCGGTGAGGATGGTAAGGGAGCGTTGGCGGGTTTGGTCGGCGTTTCCGGCTACTAGGCGGGGAATTACTTCGTTGCCGATCAAGTACCGCATCTCGTACGGAACGCCAGGCATGGAGACGATTATTTTGCCTTGGTGCTCAAGCCACATTCCCGGGGCAGTGCCTGCTTTATTGGTCAGGATGGTAGCTGCCGCAGGCAGGTCGCACTGAACGCGGTGATGCGGCCCAGCTTCGCGGCCGAAGCGAGCGTAGAGCTTTACGAGCCGCTCCCAAGTTTCTTGGTGGAAGGCGAGGTGGGTGCCGACGTATTCGGCCAGTACTTTTTTCGTGATGTCGTCTTTGGTTGGCCCTAGGCCGCCGGTCATCAATACTACGTCTGCGGCGGCGAGGGCGCGGTCTAGTCCGCTCCGAATTCCTTCTTCCGTGTCGGCTACGCTTAAGTGTTCTACCACTTCATAACCCTCTACGCTGAGGGCTTCAGCCATGAAGGTGGCGTTGGTATCGGTGACTTGGCCGATCAGGATTTCGTCGCCGACGGTGAGGATGTATGCTCTCATTAGTAAGGGGGTAAGGGAGTAAGGGGGGGAGTAAGGGAGTAAAGGGGTAAGGGAGT
>CALEDI010000204.1 GCA_937949535.1 uncultured Lewinella sp.
TTTGTGCTGGTGGATTTTATTGGCTGGCAAGGCGGTAAAACCGGAGTTTAGCCGTAGCTAAATGAGGATTTTACCAACGCAGCCAGCCGATAAAAGACGCCGCAGAAAAGGCGATGAAATTTAGATTACACTGTACTAGTATTTAAAGCTCCCACAACCGCTTACAAGAAACCTCAAACAAACCTTGGGCTGGTTCCAATTTTTCCCTTAGCTTGCAATCGTGAGCCAGTTCAATAAATACGCACCTGCCGCTTGGGGAACCGTTCCCTTTTTGCCGGTTGTGTTCGCGCTCATTGCTGGCATTTTGGTGGCCGATTGGTTGGGCCCCGACGCTTCCACGCTTTGGCTTTTGCTTAGTATTTGTTCGGCGACTGGGGCGTTGGCTACGGTGGTTTGGCGAATGCCTGCGCGGTGGTGGTCGGTGGTGGGCAGTGGGCTTATCTTGCTGTCTGTTTTAAGCTTTGGGGCTTGGCGGTTTAGCGCAGCACACGCTCCCCAACAGGAGCTTTTCTTTACCAACTTTCATGAAGCCGGAGACCTGCTGGCGGGAACCGTAGAAACCCTAAAACCCGGCCGTAGCCGAATGCGGGCCGAAGTTCGGCTCAGCCATGTTTTCCGAGGCGCAAACGCGGGCATTCCCGTTAGCGGCAAACTGCTCGTTTATTTGCCTCCAGACGAACAAACCGCCCAGCTAAAAACCGGAGACGAGATCGTTTTCAAGGCCGCGCCTAGTAAGATTGCGCCACCGCTCAACCCGTTGGTATTCGACTTTCGGGCCTACGCGGCCCGCAGGGGCGTCCATCACCAAGTTTTCCTCCGTACGGCGGCCGACTGGCGGGTAGCGACCAACGCTGGCAGCGGCATTTACGCCCGTGCCCAGGCTTGGCGGCGGGCGTGGTTCAAGACCTTTCAAGACCACCTTTCGGGAGACGAACTGGCCGTTGCGGCAGCCCTCGTGATTGGGCAACGCGACCTGATTACGAAGGAGGTGAAATCTGCTTACACCGAAACTGGGGCCGTCCACGTCCTTGCCGTTTCCGGCCTCCACGTTGGCATCATTTTCATGATCCTGACTTTCTTTCTGGAGCGGGTGTTGCGGCTTGACCGAACAAAGAGTGGGCGGCTGGCCGTCATCTTCATCAGCGTGTTTTGCATCTGGGCTTTTGCCCTTGTTTCGGGGCTCAGCGCCTCGGTACAGCGGGCGGCCATCATGTTTTCCATGCTGGCTGCGGGGCGCATTGCGTTCCGGAAAACACACGTTTTCAATACCCTTTCGGTGGCGGCGCTGGCGATGCTGGTTTACGAGCCCAGCCAGTTGTTTCACGTTGGTTTCCAGTTGTCGTTTACGGCCATCATTGGTATTGTGGCCTTCACGAACTACCTTGATCGGCTCGTTCGGTTGTCGGGGTTGTTGGCCCAGCAGGCGTGGTCTGCCATAGCGGCTTCTACCGGTGCGCAGTTGGGTACGTTGCCTTTATCGTTGCTGTACTTCAAGCAGTTTCCGGCTTATTTCATGGCTAGCGGCACCTTGGTTATTGTTTTTGCTTTCGCTACGATGTTTCTTGGGTTGCTGCATGGTTTTTCGGCGGGCCTCCTTGGTGTTACCTTGCTGGCCAACACTACGGGGTGGTTGCTCTCCGTCGTAGTTGAGTTGCAAAACGCGCTCATTTTTTTCTTTGGCAAACTCCCTGGTGCGCTGATCGAGCTGCGGTTATTCGATGGGTTGATGAGTCTTCTTTTGGCTCTAGCCATCGGTTGTTTGGCGGCCTTTTTGCGCTGGCGGAAGCGTGGTTTTTTGGTCGCAACGGGGGTACTTTTGGTGCTGCTGTTCGTGTGGGCGGGGGCGCAGGTGCAAGGATCGGGTACGGACAACGAACTGACCGTTTTCCACGTCTCCCGAGGGAGCCTGATCGATGTAGTCTCCGCAGGCCAAGCTTGGTCTTTAGGTACCCAGCCCCAAGCCAAAGATTTGGGGTTCAACGCAGGCCCACTTCGCCAACACTTGGCTTACGCCCCAGAAACCACCTTCCCGCTCAGTTCCGTCACCGACACATCCCTCACGGCCAACATCAATCTCCGCTTCCCCTACCTAGCCTTCGGTACCAGCCGCTGGGGTGTTCTGGACGGCAAGGCAACCTCCCCGCCCGAGCTTTCGCTCGAAGGCCTAACCCATCTCTTGGTCGTCAACGATTTCAAAGCCAAGCAACTGGCCTCTTTAGCCCCCGAGCCGCAGCTACTGATCATCCTAGACGGCAGCATTCCTTTCTACCGCTGGGCAGCGTGGCGAGCACTGGCGAAGGAACATGGTTGGCAACTACATATTACTGGGGAGGATGGTGCTTACCGGTTGCATATACTTTAGGCATACCTTAACCATCCGCTAAATCGTTTATCCGTAACTTGCGGACGCTTAGGGACGCCAGTTCTTAGATCTTTTTACATACCATCCTAATGAACGACCAACTGCGTATTGATCTGGAAAAGCTATCGCTTTGCCTGCTGCTCGTTTTCACGAGCATCGTTGGGTTGCGTGCGCAGTGTACCGATCTGCCGATGTTTGGCGCTTCGCCTGCGGTCATTCACCAGCCTTGCGGCTTGTTTTTTGCCGGAGACCTGACGGCGTTGCCGGCCGACGTAGATACTTGCTTTCGGGTGTTGGGTACCGACGGAACCGTTGTGGAGGGCAGCCAAGACGCTCGCCTCCAGCTCGCCCTAGACGCCAGTGGGCCCTTGCCAGAAATAAGGTCTGCTTGCTCCGCCGAAGTTGAAGTTTGCGTAACCGGCCGAGCCCTAGGCCCAACGGCAACATGCCAAGACACCATCCGTTTTCGGCGCACCTTTACGGCCAGAAACACGGCTCCGGAAGCCTCCAATGCACCTGCGTTCTTCGCCCAAAACAGCTACTTCGCCCGGCCCAAAATCACGGAAATCACCGGAGTTGAAAACGTGATCTTCTACTACCCCGACACCGGCAACGGGTTGCCAGAAAACCCTACGCCCCGCCCAGAAGACTTCCCCCAAACGGTCTCCGGCCACCCCCTAAGCCCCAGCAGTTGTGGGTACGCCATCACCTACCAAGACGATGAACGAGACACCGGCTGCGGCAACAACTTCACCTTCGTACGGACCTTCAACGTAACCGACGAATGCGGCGGAGAAAACCGCGTCTTCTCCCAAGTAGTTCGGGTAGGCGACCAGCAAACAACCGTAGAAACCCCTCCCGAAATGGCCCAAAATCCGCTCTTCTTCGGCACCAACTCCGACTGCTCCGCCGTAATTGACACCCGCCTAACGGGCCTCACCATCGCCGACATTTGTGACGGCAGTAGCCGCCTCGATGTTTACGTGTATCTCAACGGGCAGTTCAACACTACACCCTTAGGCCCTTACCGCGTATTCAGCCCCGATGAGCCCCAGAACTTTACCGATCCCATTCCCCTTGGCCAACACATCATCCGGTACCTCGGCCAAGACTCTTACGGCGCAGAAACGATTCTCGACATCGACTTCGAGGTCCGGGACAACAACCGACCAACCGCCGCTTGCCAAGAAACCATCAGCGTAACCCTCAACGAAGTTGGCCAAGCACAACTGCCTGCGGCTAGCCTCAACGACGGCAGCTTCGACAATTGCAGCAACGTATCCTACTCCATCGCCAAGCCGGGAAGCCTCTTTTTCAACCCTACCCTCACCCTTAGTTGCGATGACTTCGGCAGGGTGCCCGTAGTGCTCCGCGTCACCGACGCAACCGGCAACAACCATGCGGATTGTAGCGTAGAAGTAACCGTCTTGGACGCCCAGCGCCCAAGCTGTACCGCACCGCCCTCAACGAACATCACCTGCCGGGTCTTTAGCAACAACCTGCCCAATGACCTCCGCGAAACGTTTACCTCAGACCCCGCCGGTACTGCCGCGCTGCTAGACGCAACCTTCGGCGCAGCAACCGGAGCCGACAACTGTGACTCCTTGCGCCTACGGCAGTTCCTCGCCGGAGACCTTTCCGAGTGCGGAAACGGCCAGTTTACCCGCAGCTTTGTCGTCAACGACCAAACCGGCTTCACCCAAACCCAGCTCTGCCAGCAGCTCATCACCGTGCGGCCCTACATGGAATACAGCCTCCGCTTGCCCGGAGACCAAGACTACGACAGCTGCTCAGAATTGCCCACCCCCGAAGACCTGATTGTTGGGCAGAGCGGCTGTGACCTGATCACCGTCAATACCGAAACCGATACCCTGCCCGACGACGGCAGCGCGTGCTACCAACTACAACTAACCCACACTTTCATCAACTGGTGTGAGTACGACGGGGGCTCTGACCCCATCGACATCCCCCGCGATGCAGACAACGACGGAGACCTCCGCACCACCTTCTTCCTCAACATCGACCCCGTTGATGATGGGAGCCTCACAGACGATAAAGCCACCCTAGACCGCGACCGCGTGCGCAACAACAGCAACGAGATCCGTGACCTCATCGGCCTCTACGGAAGCTCTCTCCAGCGCGGGCATTTTCGCTACGTCCAACTCGTTACCGTCTCCGACAATTCCGCCCCAACCCTTGACCTGACTACCCCAGACAACGGGCAGGCCATCACCGCCGATTGCCTCGGCAGTGTATTGGTGTACTTCTCCGCTACCGACGATTGCGCCGCGCCGGAAACCGTAATCACCCTCGATGTAGACGTTGTAGACCGCAACGGAGACGACACGATCTCTCGCCCAGACTTCCTCCAAGACCGGCAAGTGGGGCCCAACCGCTTCACCACTTTGCCCAATGGGCAGACGGAGGTAAGCGTCCGGTTTTTGCCCATCGGCCAACACTTGGCTCGGATACAAACAACCGATGACTGCGGCAACCTCAACGAACAATATGCCTTGTTAAAAGTCGAAGATGGCCGCCCACCTCGCCCCAACTGTTCTACGATAAACAACGTGGCCCTTACGCCAGATCCCGCCTTTGGTGGTATTACCGCTCTGTTTGCCAATGATTTCCTGAGCGGCACCGCAACGGTTTGTACAGAGACACCCCTAGCGTACGCTATTTACCGAGAAGAAACCGCTGCGCAGGTTGGCTTCGTGCCGCAAATTGGCGAAACACAGCTTAGCTTAGACTGTAGTGATTTGGGGCCGAACCTTCTCCGGGTTTACGCCATCGCCGAAGCTACCGGCCGTCATGATTACTGCAACATCAGTGTAAACGTAACTTCCGACAACAACATTTGTGCTGGCCGGCTAGGCATCGTTGATGGCTACGTACTGACCGAAACAGGTGAGCCCATGGCCGGGGTTGAGGTATACGCAACTACAGACGGGCAAGACATCGGCATCACGACCGAAGACGACGGGTATTACCGCTTCGATGGCTTGGCCGAAGGAGCCGACTATACCATCCGGCCATACTACAACGAAGCGCCCATCAATGGCCTTTCTACCTTCGATATTTCCTTGGTCAGTAGCTACCTCACCCAAGCGCAGGAAGACACCCTAAGCCCCTACCAACTCATCGCGGCCGACGCGAACAACAGCCGCGCCATCACGATATTGGACCTGATCGAAATCCGGGAAATCCTCCTTGGTATCGATGATGACTTCGCCAACAACACCAGTTGGCGCTTCATCCCGGCCGATTATGCCTTCCCCGACCCCACCAACCCTTGGGTCGAGGTCTTCCCCGAAGCCGCCACCATTGAGAACCTTAGTGGTACCCGCTCGGCAGATTTCGTGGCCGTCAAGGTTGGCGACGTAAACAACTCGGCCGATCCTGCCGAAAACCTCTTGCCCAACAACGGCGGCTTTAGTGGCCGAACAAGCGCAACCTTGGCGCTAGAACTCCGACCCGAAAAAGACAACCGCTGGTCTTTGCAGGTTGCTGACGAGGGGCCCTTGTCTGGCATTCAGTTTAGTATGGCGCTGCCCGCAGGTGCAAGGGTTGTTGGAGGCATCGCTCAAGACTATTGGCTGGTAGACCGAAGCGGCATCCTCCACCTCAGCTACGTGCCCACGAGCGGACATCCCCTGCCCAAAGACGCGCAACTGATCGAGCTGCAATTACCCGACAACGCTGCGCTACCGTACTTCACCAACCCTCGTTTGCAGCGGCTTGCGCCCGAGGCTTACGCTACTGATGGGCGTTTGCTGGAGGTGGTGCTGGAGGTGGTTGCTGCGCCCTTTGCGGTGGGCCTCAGCGTCGTCCCCAATCCTATCTCCTCCGCAAGCACCCTTTCTTTTGACTGGCCCGCACAGGAAGACCTCCGCCTAGAACTCATCGACGCTTCCGGGCGGATGGTTGCCGAACGAGAGGTTGCGGTGGTTGCGGGCTACAATGCTTTGCCGTTGGGCTTTGCGCGTAGTGGCCTTCCGGGTGGCGTTTATTTTGTTCGGTTGCGGGGGCGTTTTGGGGGAGGGGTTGTTCGGGTGGTTAGGTGAGGTTAGTTCCCATCCCTAAGCGGAACATATGATATACTTCCAGCCTTTTCTTTTTTGATAAAGACGTCAAACCGGCTTGTGTCTATTTGCACTAAGTACCTGAAAATGAGCGTTCATCTCGTTTAGCATCCCTACCGGGCTACCAATTCTACATAAGTTTACGCGCCCGCCGTTTTACAACTCAGAATGTTGGTAAAGTTCGACCAAACTCGACAGGCGAACTTTTTCGCCACGTAAAGAACTCGTAATTCTTAGGGTGAAAGATGTTCGTACAAGACTAAATATGTATCCAGTTCTATGAGCGAAAAAGGATTCGACTGGCGAGTTTAGCGGCAACTCGCCAGTCGAATCCTTTTTTGTCGCTGCTTTGAAGGAAGAATTTGGTTATTAGAACCAGTATTTGTCTTTTGATGAAATCGGCGCTAATTCTACAACAAAAAAGTTCGCCTGTCGAGTTTGGAGATAACGATACCTTAGCGGGGCTTACATCCTCCATTGAATTTGGCTCCATAATGTGGAAAATAGTTGGCGACGCCCATAGAATGCTGGTTTGATGTAAACTTATGTAGAATTAGCATCCCTGCCGGGGCCTTCTTTTCGCTTCGCGGCTACTGCGTGGTGAGGGCAAAAGGTGCAAAACCCTTTCGCTGTGTCCTCGGCTGATCACAAATACTGGGCCTGAAATTGTAGCGGATCATTGTATTACACACCATGAAGAAAGTACACTTAGGCTTACTGCTCATTCCGGTTGCCCTACTAATCATTTTAGTCTTGGGGCCAATTCTGCGCGATGGTATGTTTCTTGACGGGTTGGACAAGCCCTTAAGCCTAAGGGCCAAATACTTTTTGGCCAAGATGGAGTTATCATCGTTAGGTTTACTGTATCAGTTGAGTAACAATGCCTCCCTCCGCACCTGCGGCCGCGCCCCCTCAAACCAGCCAGACCCGAACCGCCAACACCACCCCAAAAAGCGCCAACACCAGCGCCCCAAAGCGCTGTGCCCACAAGGCCGTCTTCGGCGTCAGGAAGTCTCGCAACTTACGCGCGCTGGCTACTTTGAGGCTGTCGGTCAAAACGATGGTGAGCAAGATGCCAGCGTACATCGCTAGGGTGGCCTCGTCTGTCAGCCCCCGATCATGGACCTGGGTAACGCTGAAAAACGACCAAAAAGAAATCGTGAACGGGTTGAAGGTATTGATCGCGAAGCCCTGCGCAAAAGCGCTCAGCAACCCATTCCGGTTGGGCATCACTCGCTCTGCGGCTAAGTCGATAGGCTTGCGGAACCAAGTGATGATGGCAACGATGAGCAAGACCGCTCCGCCTACCGACCCGATGATTTTGGTGAGGTACACGCTGTCCGTGATCGTATTCAGCCCGCCCAAGCCGAAGTGCGTCGCTGCCGCCAAGCAAGCATCGCTCACCCAAATACCCAACGCCCCAGCGAAGGCCGCCAACGTACCTTGCCGCAAGCTGAGCTGCAAGAGCAACACCAACAGCGGACCAATAAGCAGCGCCAGCACAAGCCCAGCACGCACGCCCTCCAGAAAATAGAATGATAAAACGATAAATTGGTAGATTGATAGACATGATGGATTGATAGCGGGAGCGAAACGATCCATCAATCCAGTTTATTCATCGTCGAGGATCTGCTGGGCGTGTACCTTGGTTTTCACCTTGGTGTATACGCGGTCGATCTTGCCTTCTTCGTCGATAACGACGGTTGTGCGGAGTACGCCGTCGTACTCGCGGCCCATGAATTTCTTGGGGCCCCAAGTTCCGTAGGCGTCCATCATTTCATGTTCTTCGTCGGCCACCAGTGGCATCGGGAGTTCGTGCTTGGTGATGAACTTCTGGTGTTTAGCGGGCTTGTCTGGGCTTACGCCGAGGAGTTCGTAGCCCTTCTCTTGCAGTTCGCCAAAGTGGTCTCGCAAAGAGCAAGCGGCTGCGGTACAGCCGGGGGTATCGTCTTTGGGGTAGAAGAAGATGATGAGTTTCTTGCCGGCGTAGTCGGACAGGGATACGGAGCTTCCGTCTTGGAGGATGCCGGTAAAGTCTGGGGCGTTATCGCCGGGTTGTAATGTTGTCATAAGAAAGGTAACAGGTTTCAGGAATCAGAGTTCAGGGATCGGTGTTCTGGTTGTCAGATTCCTTACCTTTGCCCTATGCAGCAAACACTTGTTTTCGTGGCGATACTCGCCGTAGCCGTAGCGATTTACTGGCCCATTTTGAAGAAGGCTCGGAAAACCATCGAGGTGCGCGCTGCGGCGGGCTTGGGCAACGGCATTTTGTTTGCCGTTTTGCTCATTCCGTTGTTTGGCCCCATCATTTACCTTGTTTTCCGGAAGCGTTTTGAGGTGAAGTAAGCCCCCAGATCAGGTATGTTCCAGTTCAACCAATACTCCAGTCTTTTGCTCGTCGGGGCAGTTCCGGCCTTGCTGCACGCGGTTTTGCTGCTCGTGCGGGCGCGGCGAGAGGAGCGGTGGAGCGATTTGTTGGCCGGCTCCATCCTTGTAGTTGGGGTGCTTTACGTAGCGCAGTGGATGTTGGGTTTTGGCGGCTGGTACGACGAGCGCGACTGGCGCACGACGGTCATGTTTTATGTTTTGTGGGACAACCTGATCGTGCTCGGCCCGCTCTGTTGGCTCTACTTCCGGGCGGTTACGAACACCGATTTCAGGTGGCAACGCCGGTACTGGCTTCATTTTTTGCCGTGGCTGGTTTACCTCTTGCTTTTCATTGGGGTGGGTGTTTACGACTGGGTTGGGGTTCGTTTGCTTGGCGGCGAAGCGTTTACTTTCTTCAGCGGATCCCGTGGGCCGGGCATGGATTGGGTACACATTAACGGCGGCTACCCGGGCGACATCGCTTTTGCCCTCATCCGGTTGGTGCTCATCGCTTACCTACTCTTTACCGTACGAGATTACCGCCGCTACCGGCGCTACCTCCGGGAGGAGTTCTCTAATGCAGACCAGCTTAGCCTCCGCGGCCACGGTTACCTGCTGGGGCTGTTGTTGGTTGGTATTTGCCTCATGGTCGTCATCGAGGCTGTAAATCTTTTTTCCAGTACCGCTGGCTATACCGATGCGTGGTTCAGCTTCATGACCATGGCGGTGCTGTTGCTCTTTGCGGGGGTAGAGTTTTATGCCGTAGATACGCGGCTTACGCGCTCATTGCGTTTTGGGGGCGCGGCCGCAGGTGCGGGGGAAGCTCTTGAAGAACAACGCCCCGAGCCTTCCACAACGAACGAACCCACAACAAAGCCCCTACGCCCTACCCCATCAACCGAAGACGCCGCATGGGCCGAAAAGCTAGACCGCTACCTCGCCGAGCACCCCGCCCACCTCAACCCCGAACTCAAACTCGGTGACCTAGCGAAAGCCCTCGGCACCAACTCCTCCGTCCTCAGCCGGGTAATCAATACCACCCACCAGCTCAACTTCAACGACTTCATCAATGCCCGCCGCTGCGCTGATTTTTTAGACAAGGTCCGAGCCGGCGCACACCACCAACACACCTTGCTTTCTTTGGCGCTAGATTCGGGCTTCAACTCCAAGTCTACCTTCAACCGGGCCTTCCGGAAGCAGTACGGCAAGAGCCCCAAAGATGCGATAGAGGAAGTGAGGGCTAAATGATTTGCCCTACCCTCTGGCCCGAGGCCAGTACTCCCAGAACTTGTAGCGCAAATCGGTTGCGCCACCAGAGAAATCGATTTCTTCAAGAGAGGTCACAATTTTGTCCGCCATCTCCCGAAACGTATCGAGCATTTGCTCTTTCTCGGCCATTTCGGCTGCGCGCTCAAAGCTCTTAGACATGGAATTGAAGAAAGGCTCGTTGTCTACATTGTAGTAATCCATCGCTTCGATCATGACCGCGACGCGGTAGAAATTCAGCTCGATCAGGTCTTTGGTATGGATGGAAACCTCTTTGAAGTCTTTAATGATCTTTGCGGAGTTGCTGCGGCCGCGTTTCCCCATGCGGCGGCGGCCCGTAAAGAAAGCCTTCCGGACGGCTGCTTTGTATTTTTCTAGTACGGCTTTGGTGCTGCCGCTCAGTTCCAGCTTGTAGTATTCGCGGAGGACGGGAAAGCGCTCATACAAAGACTTCAGTTCTTCGCGGAGTTCGTCTTCGTCCAGTTCTTTGAGGAGGCGCAGGAAATCTCTTTTCATTGTGTTTTTTTGCGCTAACGCGGGATGCGGAGGGAAGGTTTTGGGGAGCGTTTTTAGCGACAAACAATTCGGACCCAACGCCCTTCAAAAAACGCACCCTGCACCTGCGGCCGCGCCCAAAAACCACCATCGTCAAACAAACGCTGGGTTGAGTGCCTCCGGCACGATGATCGTGCTGGAGGCCTACGGAATATACATAAGTTTACGAAGGTTCGTTGAGTGCCGAAACCCCACCCCGGCCCTCCCCGTGGGGGAGGGAGATTGTGAAAACGCAATGCGTTTTTGAGGCAAAGTTGGTCGTAACTACCCAAGTTCGTCTCTAAATGATAAAAATAGCAGTTGCCAACGATTTAGCGAAGGCGGTAGCCGCAGCGGTTTTGCTCCCCTCCCCGATGGGGTAGGGGCTGGGGGTGGTGGTTTGTGGCCATGTCAACTTATGTATATCCCG
>CALEDI010000205.1 GCA_937949535.1 uncultured Lewinella sp.
CTTGCTGCCCAAAAGCCGAGGACCAAGCTAGAAAACAAAGGATTATCAGGAGGGTAAAGCGCATAAAGACGAAGATAAATCTAAAAATATCAGTTTTTTTCTTCCCATCAGGCCACACACCGAACTTTAACGGTGTCTTAGTAGTGAATACCGAGTTGATTTTTAGAGCGAAATTTTCAAACGCCCAGCCGCTACTTGCGGACTGGGCGTTTTTTTTGCCCAACCCCCAACCCCCAACCCGCAACCCGCAACCCGCAACCCGCAACCCGCAACTTGCAACCTGCAACCTGTAACTTGCAACCTGCAACCTGCAACCTGTAACTTGCAACTTGCAACCTGTAACCTGTAACCTGTAACCTGCAACTTGCAACCTGCAACCTGTAACTTGCAACCTGCAACCTGCAACCTGCAACCTGTAACCTGCAACTTGCAACCTGCAACCTGCAACCTGAAAAAAAGACTCCCCGTCAGCAAAGCCAACGAGGAGTCTGAAAAACTTGCCCGCTGCGCCTTAGGGAGCGGGGTTCATGGGATTAATTCTTAGAAACCTCCCTGGCCATTGTCTGCTCCGGCAGGAGCTGGATCGTCTGACGCGCCAGCGTCAGCAGAAAGGAATTCAACACGGCGGTTGATGTAGGATTTGTCTAGGGGAACAATCGCATTGTCTTCACCTCGGTACTGCAGTACCAAGCTGTTGCGGCTGATGCCGTGCTGGTTTACGAGGTGGTCTACTACGGCGCGGGCGCGGCGGTAAGACAGGATTTCGTTGTTGGCCGTGTTGCCAACGCGGTCGGTGTAACCACGGATAACGAGGCGCATACCGGGGTTGCCAGCCAATACACGGGCAACGCTGGAGAGCGTACCGTAGTCGGAGTACTTTACATTAGACCGGCCAAGGGGGAAGTAAACCATCGGGAGGAAGATGTCTCCGCTTTGCGTACGTACGGTTGTAGTACCGGCTTGGTTACCACCATTCTGAACGCGAGCAAGGGAAGCATCGATCATTTCCTGAACGCGGTCTTCGGTGATGGGCTTGTCGTTGCGGTTGATGACAACACCGTTTTCGTTTACTTGCTCACCAGCGCGGGGCGGGAAGAAAGGCTCAAGGTCTTTGTAGTCGGCTACGCCGTCTTTGTCGCTGTCTAGTACGCGGCCTTTGGTGTCTACTGGTACACCGGCGGGGGTGTTGGCTTCTTGGTCAACTGCGTCGACAACGCCGTCTCCGTCGGAGTCTTTGGTAGCGTCGTTTACTTTGCTGCCCATACGGTCTAGCTCTTCACGTACGGGGTCGAAGGCGTTGGTCCAGTACAGTGGCTCGCTTTTGGTAGTGGAGCTACCAATGTTGAAGTTGAGGCTAAGGGAACCCACGTTCTGGACATCGCGGAAGTTACTTACATCAACTGGGTCGTAACCGTCGACGAGATCAGAGCGCTTACCGAAGGGAACGAAGGTTTGGAACTCCGCACCGATGTTGAACTTGGGGCTGACGCGGAAGGTGATGCCCGCTCCGCCGGAAGCATGTGCGCTGAGGGTCTCGTCGAGTAGCGTATTACGAGTACCATCTTCGTCCCACGGTATAAGATCTCCATCACTTCTGTTACCGGACTGACGTTCGCCAGAATTCTGGTAACCACCAGCACCAACCATCGCGTAGAGGTTCACCTTGCGGGTTCCTCCGCTGAAGCGGAAGTTGTTTAACGTAACAACTACATAACCCGTGCCGCTGATCCAGGTGTTCTCAAACTGGCGTTCCATGTTTTCATCCATGCCGTTGTTGGTAGCGTAGAGGCCATCGAGGCGAAGGGAGAAGAGGTGGTCGAGTGCCTTGCGGAGGTGGATGCCTACACCGAAGCCAGCGTCGGGCTTAATGTCTCCAGCCACGAAGGTGTAAGCTGGGCGGATGCCGATTTCGAGCATGGAGCCAGTGCTGCCATTGCTGGCTTGCGTCTTGCTGTCCATCATCTTATCTTCCATTGTAAGATCGTTGACGGTCATGTCGGTTTTTTCAACAGCGTCGGTATCGTTGGTTGCTGGAACGGGAGTGCCCTGGGAAAGGAGGCTGCTGGAAAAGGCCAGCAGCAAGCTGAGGAGGGAAAGTTGGAGTACTTTCATAAGATCGGTATGTAGATTAGTTTTGGATTGGGATTAAAATTGGGTACTTGGTGGGCCAGTGGCCACAAAGTGGACTGGTGCGATTTTGCTCTTAAGCGGTATGTTTTTACTAAGGAACGGTATGTTTTTTAGCGAGAATGTACATTTTTTGCAATTCAAAGGTAGTAGTTGTTTTTGAAACTGTAGTACTTTTTGGGCAAACAGATATAATTTTTTTTCGTATTAGTGAAAAGCTGTATCTGTTTTTTCTTCCAGAAAGCCTACTTTTCGGATAGCTTGATTACCTTCGGGTTCATGTATGAGCCTTGGTTAAAAGCTGCCGACAAACCTTCCCCAACACTGCCTTCCTATACCTTTGGTAAGCACCTGCGGCCCCGCGCCCGAAAAGTAACGGTTGGCATTATTGGTTTAGATGCCGAAGTAGCGAAGAATACACGCACCCACCTATTTTCTACCAGTTGGGCTTTTGACAAACTGGTGGTAAGAGACTTAGGGGATTTGCGCAAAACTACGCCAGATTTTGTAATTCCACTTCTACGCGAGCTTCATGCTGCTGGCATAACCCCGATTTTGATTGGTGCGGCCCCTACAGCTTTCACTGCCCAGTACTTGGCCTTTGCGGAATTGAACCGCCAAGTTAGCCTGTTGAGCATAGACCGCAACATCCGGCTAAACCCAGTAGGTGATGGCAACGAACCACTAGATAATGCGGTACACAACAAGGGCCGCCGCCGGTTTCACCTCACCCACATCGGTGCCCAACAGCACCTGATAGACCCCGCCATTTTTGATCTCTTCAACGCGCAAGCCTTCGAGGCCGTAAGCCTCGGCCCAGCCCGAGGAGACACCGCCGCCCTCGAACCACTACTGCGCGATGCCGACCTAGTAGGGCTAGACATCAGCGCCATCAACTACAACGAAGCCCCTGCTCGGGCGGGCTTACACCCCAGCGGGTTCACCCTACAAGAAGCCTCCCAACTGGCCTACTACGCCGGAAACTCCGACAAACTGAGCAGCTTTGGCCTATATGGCCTAGACGCAACCGCTGGCAGTCCGCGAGACACCGAACTAACGGCCGCCGCCTACGCCCAACTGATCTGGTATTTCCTGCAAGGCTTCAGCCGCAGGCAGGGAGACTTTCCGGTCTCCAGCAAAGGAATGCTGGAGTACGTAGTTGATATTGATGCTTTCGATAAGCTCACTTTCTGGCGCTCTCCGCGCAGCAACCGCTGGTGGGTACAGGTGCCCGCCACGAACCGAAAGGGAGAAGACCGCCACCGGCTAGTCCCTTGCCGTTACGAAGATTACTTGGAGGCCAGCGGCAAACAAAACCTGCCCGATCGGTTGATGGCGGCGTTTCGGAGGTATGGTTAGCCTGCCAGCGAGGAGAATGGTAAGGCCGCCCGTAATAGCGAAGGGCTGAACGTTGCCTACCGGCAAGCGTTCAACCCTTCGCTAAAGATGAGACCCCTTCGGGGCCAGACAACCCTTCCTATCGGCGGTTTTTGATGCCAAGTACGCCAAGTAGCCCTCGCGTGAACTCCCGCGCTATCGTCCGGCCGATCTGGCGCGTGGTGGTATTGCTCATCACTTTTTCAAAGGTTGATTTCTCTGCGCGGCGGCGGCTGGTAGAGCCTTTGGCCTTAGCCTTTTGCTTCTCGATCTCTTCCTTTTGCTCTGCTTTCAGCGCAGCCTCCATCTTTTTCTCCAGTATCTCGTATGCGCTCTCGCGGTCAATTTCCTTATTGTACTTCTTTACGAGGGGGCTGCGGTCAACGATGTCTTTGATTTCCGCCTTGGTGAGTACGTCCATCCGGCTTTCGGGGGCGCGGAGCATGGTCCGTACAAGTGGCGTTGGGCGGCCTTTGCGGTCTAGGGCCGTAACGAAGGCTTCGCCAGTACCTAGCTCGGTGAGGGTTTGGTCTACGTCGTAGAAATCGGTCAGGGGGTAGTTTTCGCTGGCGAGCTTTATGGCTTTCCGGTCTTTGGCGGTGAAGGCGCGCAGGGCGTGCTGCACCTTAAGGCCAAGCTGGCCGAGAATGTCGCCGGGGATGTCGGCGGGGTTTTGCGTCACGAAGAACAAGCCAACGCCTTTGGAGCGAATGAGCTTGATGATGGCCTCTAGTTGGTCCAGCAAAGCATCCGTTGCTTCATTGAAGATGAGGTGGGCCTCATCGATGAAGAGGACGAGCTTGGGGCGGTCCATATCCCCTTCTTCGGGGAAGGTGGCGTAGACCTCGGCGAGCAATTGGAGCATGAAGGTGGAGAACAGCTTCGGCTTGTCCTGAACGTCGGTGAGGCGAATGATGGAAACCATGCCCCTGCCGTTTTCGTCTATGCGGGTGAGGTCTTCTACGTCGAAGCTGGTTTCACCGAAAAAGAGCTCTGCGCCTTGGGTTTCCAGCTCCACAATCCGGCGCATGATGGCTCCTGTACTGGCCGTACTGATGCGGCCGTAGTCTGCTTCAATCTCTTCTTTGCCTTCGCCGGTGATCCATTGCAGGATTTTGCGGAAGTCTTTGAGGTCTAGGAGCGGTAGAGCATTTTCTTCGGCGTACTTGAAGGCTACCGCAACGATGCCGCTCTGGGTATCGTTCAGGTCGAGCATTTTGGAGAACAGCACGGGGCCGAACTCAACAACGGTAGCGCGTAGCCGCGCACCGGCCTCGTCGGAGAGGGTGAGCAGCTCCACCGGGCTGGCGCTTGCGGTGAATGGGGTGCCGATGGCCTCGTGGCGCTCGTCGATCTTCGGGTGGCCGCCGCTTGCTACGGCAATACCGGAGAGGTCGCCTTTGATGTCCATCAGCAAACTAGGTACACCTTCGCGGCTGAGTTGTTCTGCGATGATTTGCAGCGTTTTCGTTTTACCCGTACCCGTTGCGCCAGCAATGAGGCCGTGGCGGTTCAGGGTTCCGAGGGGGATACGAACCAGCGATCCGCAAAGCGTTTCTTCCCCGAGCATCGCTCCGCCGAGAACGAAACTAGGGCCGTCGAAGGTGTACCCTTCTTCTATGGTTTGGCGGAATTGGTCTTGGTTGGCCATGGAGTCTTTTTATTTTGGTGGTAAGGTAAGGAGGTAAACGGACAGATGATTCACCTTCTACAAATCCATCAATTTATTTTACGTTGTTCCAACTGCGGATGCGTTTGTCAAATTTCTTTTTGCTGAAGGGCCAGAGGTCCGGGTTGCCCGTACTTTCTAGGCGATCTTCCACATCAGAAGGCATCAGTTGGGAGAAAAAGTTGATGTTGGTGATTTCTTCTACCTTATCGACGCTCATCGCGTACTTTGGTAACGGATCGAAGCTGACTTCGTTGGGAATAACGAAACCGATGGCTTTCTGCTCGGGGTCGTCGAGGTCGAGCAAGACCTTAAAATAAGCAGCGGGGATGGCGACGCGGTTGGCCCTACCGATGGTGCCTTTGGGGTCTTCGGTCATCACTGGCCCAGTAACGACGTAGAGACGCTTGAAGCGGTTGGCCCAGTCTCGGGTCAGTTCCTCAAGCTCTCGCCAAACGCCTTGGTTGAACTGCCGGGCTTGGGGGCTTATGTTGGATAGGTAAAAGGTCTCGCGCGCTTGGTCGTCGTTCCAAGCAAAATCAGCGAAGGGTGCTAAGTGTCCCCGGTCGTAGCCCGACCCTCGGTAGTCGCTGTCGGTGGCGGACCCCGTACTTACGTTGGGGTCTGTTTTGAAGTTTCGTGGCCGTTTGCCCCATTTTTGCTGGAGGTTCTTGCGCTCCAGAATGTAAGCAACCCATTCGGCCTGCTCCCAGTCTTCATCGTAGCTCAACGAGTAGCCTTCGTAATTGATGCGTTCGCCGCGCGTGCCGGTGGGGGTGAAGTATTCCTCTCCGGCGTAGTCTACCCGGTCGGTTTGTCCAGCGGGGTACTCCCCGTCGGAGAACGCCCCGAAGAAGTAAGCCAGCGCGGCCAGGATCGCGCCGAAAATACCCACCTTGGAAATCATACCGCCGCTGGCGGTGCCCCGGCCCTGGGATTCGTGGTTTCTACGAAGTTTTGCCATAGCTGGCAAGGTAATATGTTTTTTCAAACTTGCACCAACTATCCTAAATCGTATTCAAAGGCCGCAACCAAGGCTCGCGCGCGCCTTGGCTGATCATTTTGCGCTTCGCAGCATCGGCCTGCGCGCGGGTGCTGAAGGGCCCGATGAGGATCTTGAAGGCCGTCCGTCCGTTCACTGTACTGATGTTTACGAGTACTGGCAGGCCGTGTTTGCGCTCCAGTTGTTCCACTTGTTTTAGCACGTTGGCAAACTCGTTGTTTACGCCTACTTGGAGGCCAAAACCAGCCCTAGCCTGCCCGCTTACGGAGAAGCGGAAGAGGTTGGTGCCGGTCACCATCGGGGTGGTAGGTGTGGTGGGCGCGGGCGCAGGTGCAGTGGGAGTTGGAGGGGTTGGGGTAGTAGGCCGGGTTGTGTCTCGTGGGGGAGTCGTGATGACTGGCGGAATGACCGGCGGGGTAGGGGTGGGGGCGGAAGTGCTTCCGCCGTTTTTCATCCGTAAGGCTTCCTTTACCGCTGCGTCGGCATTGACGCGGCCGTAGCCGTACTTGGTGGAGTAGCCGCTGGAGTTGTAGTCCCACCGGTTACCGATCTTATCTGCTGTGCGTTCTAGGATGGACTTCACTTCGGAACTCTTCAGGTTGGGGTTGGCGCTCAGGATGAGCGCACAGATGCCCGCCACCAGCGGCGTAGCGGAGCTCGTTCCGCCGAAGTGTTTGTAGTGCGGTCCTCGGTCGATGCCGTCTACGTAGTACCGTTTGTTGGAGGGCATCCCGGCGTTGCCTTGGTCCCAGCCAGCGCGGGCGGCCAAGATGGGCCAGCCCCCATCTGAGGGCGCCACAACGCTGAGGCCGTTGCCCCGGTTGGAGTACCGAGCGTGGGTGTCTGAGCTGGTGCTTGCCCCAACGGCAATGACGCCGGGGATGTTGGCGTAGTAGTTGATGTACTCCCGCCCTTCGTTGCCCGCTGCGAAGACAACCACCGAGCCTTTGCCGTTGCGGCCCGTCGTGAGTGCCTTCCGGATGGCCCGCTCGTGTTCGGTTCCGGGCCGGTAGCGAGGGTCGATCGTGCCCCAGCTACAACTGATCACATCGGCTTTGTTGCGGATGCAGTGGCTAAACATCCGCTCCGTCAGGAATTTAGAGTAGGTAAGCCCGTGCAGCGGCATGAGCTTTGCGTTTGGGGCTGCGCCAACGATGCCAGTTCCGTTGGCGGCCGCAACTGCTACGCTTGCGCAGGGCGTTGCGTGGTCTCCGAAGCGGGTGCCGGTCGGCAGCGTCGCTCCTCCGGAGCTGATGCTGAGGGGCGCAACGGTTTTGCCGCGCAAGTCGGGGTGGTTGAGGTCAAACCCGTTGTCGATCACCGCAACGATGATGCTGGAGGAGCCTAGGTTGCCTAGCCGCCGCCAGGCGGCTTTTACTTTGGCGTCGGCTCCGGCTTTGAGCCGGAAGCTGGGCACATCGGTCACGAAGCCTTTGTTCTCGAAGTGCCAAGCGTGGGGCAGGAGACCGTCGCGTGGTTCCATGAAGTATTGGTCTAGCGGCACGTCGAGGTCGGGGTAAGCTTTTTCTACCATGCTGAGCTTGGTGAGGGCAGCAGCGACCTTGAGGGGGTTGGGGCTTTTGGGCGTGACGGTGCAAACAACCGTTCCGTCTTCGCGGTCTTCTAGGATTTTGAGGGCGAAGGCATCGAAGATGACCTGCCGCTCGTCTTTGCCGACGCCGTCGGCCATGTTGCAGTAGATCATGCCGGTGGCGACCACCGGGCGGTTGTCTCCTTCGGCGAAGTAAACATGAGTGCCAACTTCTACCTGTTCGTGGGCGCGGACGCGGTCTAGCGCGTCGTCTACGTTGTCTTCTGGGTTCAGGGTCACTACCTCGAAGCCTCCTAGGTCGGGAATGACTTGGGCATCGACATCGGCCATGTCTTTACTCTCTACCTGTTTTTTTAAACCTACCAGCTTGGTGGATTTGGTGAGGATAAGCTCACCGTTCTCGGAAGGGATATTGATTTTAGACATGGTGTTGGTGTGTGTTTTACTTTAGGTTGTAAGGTAGTGAATTTTGAGCGTGCGCACTTTGCACCTGCGGCCGCGCCTGATATTACGAACTTCAGGACTACCTGCTTTTTAGCATTCAGGGTTCAGCGATCAGGATTCAGGCCACCGCTGTTGCATTCGACCGCCTGAATGCTGATCTCTGTTTACTGAACGCTGAACCCTAAACCCCTAGTTTGCGCGCAAAGCCCTACTTTCGCCCTGTTGCTCATCCGCCACCACTTGAACAAGAGCAACGCATCGCCAACCAAAAGAAACTAAACGTCCTTCACCATGCCCATCCAGGTAAACTCAGAAATAGCCCCGCTCCGCCGCGTACTCATTCACCGCCCAGACGCCGGCACGGCCTCCATTACGCCCCAACGCGCCGAGGAAATGCTTTTCGACGACATCGTCTACCTGCCACAGATGCAGCGCGAGCACGATACGTTTACCGAGTTGCTGCGCCGCTTCATCGGCAAGGACGGCGTGATCGAGGTCGCGCAACTATTGGCCGAAACCATCGCGGCGAGCGAGGAAGCCACCCGCGAAAGCCTAGAAATGATTGTGAGTTGGGAGGAATTGCCGGAGAGCTATGTCGATAAACTGATCGCGCTTTCCCCCGCAGAACTCGCCGATGTGCTCATCACCGGAGACTTCAAACAAGACAGCCGCCGCCTCTTTGACCCCATCCCGAACTTCATCTTCACCCGAGATATTGCGGTTACGATCAACGATCATTTATTGATTACGAAGGCGGCGAAGACGGCTCGTAGCCGCGAGAACTTCATCATCCGGCTGGTGGTCTTCGCTCACCCCATGTTCCAAGAGATGCAAAAGCAAAAGCGGGTCATCAACCTCAACAACGTAGACCTCTTCCCGCCGAGCCCACGTGCGGAAAAGATGAGCATTGAGGGCGGAGATGTGATGTTGCTCAACAAAGATTATCTCCTCATCGGGGAGTCAGAGCGGTCTAGTAGTTTTTCGCTTCGCGCTCTGGCCGATGCGCTGTTTGAGCGCGGTGTGGTGAAGAATGTGGTTCGTGTTAGCGTCCCCGCAGAGCGAAGTTTCATGCACTTGGATACGATTTTTACCCAGATTGATAAGCACGATTATGTTTGCTTCGCCCCCATCATCTGTGAGGGTGGTCGTCCTTCCGGCGTTGAAGTTTGGCGCGCAGAGGGTACGTCGGCGTCTTATTCTTGCTTGAAGGAGTGTATCCTTGCCGAGATTGACCCGACCGCCCGCTTCATCCCCTCCGGCGGAGGCGAAAGCCCTTACCAAGAGCGAGAACAATGGACGGACGGCTGCAACCTCGTGGCCCTGCGCCCCGGCGTGGCCGTCACTTACGACCGCAACCCCGTTACGGCCCAGACGATGGAGAAGGCGGGGTATACCATTGTTGGTGCGCTACAGCTCATCAATGACATTGATAACGAAGGGCTGAACCCAGATAAAGTGCGCAAGACGATCATTACGCTCCCCAGCGGGGAGCTTAGCCGAGGAAGGGGAGGGTCTCATTGTATGACTTGCCCTATTGAGCGGGGGTAGCTTATTGGATGGAGTGTCTCTAGCGGGATTGGTTGGGCGTGTAGACTTTACCACAGAAAGCACATAAGAACACAACCCACAAAACGAGGCAGGTGTTGTAGGCTTTACCACAGAAAGCACATAAGAACACAACTCACAAAACGAGGCAGGTGTTGTAGGCTTTACCACAGAAAGCACATAAGAACACAACCCACAAAACGAGGCAGGTGTTGATAGGCTTTACCACAGAAAGCACATAAGAACACAACCCACAAAATGAGGCAGGTGTTGTATGCTTTACCACAGAAAGCACATAAGAATACAACCCACAAAACGAGGCA
>CALEDI010000206.1 GCA_937949535.1 uncultured Lewinella sp.
CGTTTTCTCCGCCTCATTGCCTCCAAACAAGAACTCCGCAGATGAACCTAGTTTACGTAGAGTTTCTGGAAGGGTACGATGACGCTTCCGCTGTCTAGTCGGTTAAGTGTGCGCAGTTGGTCGGTCGTGATGCCGTAGCGGCGCGCAATAGAGTATAAGCTTTCGCCTTCCTGAACGAGGTGGAAGGAGCGGTTGTTAGACTGTTGTTGCTGGGTGGCCGTTGCTGGCTGCTGGGTGTTTACGCCAACTGGCGTACCGTAAGCGCTTACGGGGTAAGGCGCTTGGTACTGGACGGGGGCAGGGTTCGGAGACTGCTGGTACTGAGAAGGCGCAGACGCGGGTGCGGGGTACGCATTATAAGTAGCAGGGTTCGGAGATTGCTGGTATTGAGTAGGCGAAGACGCGGGTGCGGGGTACGCATTGTAAGTACCAGGGCTTGCCATAGACTGCGGCTGCGGAGCTGGGTTTCCGCGTGCTTCCAGCTGGCCCATTGTTGCGCTTGGAGGAGCGTAAGCATTGGGTACTACCTGCCCAAAGTTGGGGTTGTTCGTGATGGTAGTTGGGGTTGGAGCTTGCTGCGTAATTGTTGCGGGTACTGGGGCGGCCTGTGGGGCTTGGTAGCCTTGTGGGGTACGGTAAGCTTGGGTTGCAGGCTGGTTGCTGGCCTGCTGGTTGCCGTAGGCTTGGGGTGCCGACATAGTAGCTTGCTGGCCGTAGGCTTGGGACGTTGTAGCGGGTTGGCCGTAGGCTTGGGGTGCGGGAGTCTGCTGGCCGTAAGCTGCTGGGGCGGGAGCGACTTCCTCAATCGGGCAGTTGCAGTCGGTAGTCTTCAACTGCTGGCCGATGCGTACGACTTCCTTTGCGCCAAGGTCATTCATCTCCCGGAACTTTGCCGAGGTGTAGCCGTAGCGAAGGGCAACGCTGGAAACGGTTTCTCCGGGTTGTACAACGTGGATGTCTTCGCCGTATACCGCCGTTTGGCCGCTACGCGATGTTTGCGTTCCGTACGCTTGAGGGGTAGCCGTTGTTCCGTAAGGCGTCGGCTGCGCCGCGCCGGGGTTGGAGTTGGCTACCGTGCCGGCGTTGTAAGGAACCGTAGGGACGGTAGCTGCTGGTGGAGACATCACGACCGCGTTGCCAGTCGTCATGCCAGCAACATTGGTAGAAATAGCCAACTGCTGGCCGGGGAAGAGCATGTTGCTGCTCAGCCCGTTGGAGGCCTTGATTGCGTCTACCGTAGTGCCGTACTTGCGGGAGACAAAGAAAAGCGTTTCCCCTTTCGCTACGGTATGGTTCACCACCCTGGTTTGTGCTTGAGCCTGGGTTGAGGGGTAAGACGGGGCATTGTTCATGCCGCCCTGCGGCGGTACTTGCTGCTGGGTTTGGGTGTAGTACGGTTGGTTGGGCGCTGGCTGTTGGGTGCCGTAGCCGGTTGGGGCGGGGCTTTGGGCTTGCGCGGTTGCGGAGGAGCAGACCATTCCTAAGTGACTTCCCAGAGGGATGCCGTTCACTTCGCGGGCTACGATGGTGCCGCCGGTGTTCGTTACGCCGTCGCTACCGAGGCGGCGTTCGTAGATGCCGATCTCTGGAGATACCTTGTAGTCGATGACGGGGTAAGCGCCTCCTACCTTGAGTTGGCGGAAGAGGAAGTAACCCGAGCAGGGGTTCGTCTCGCGGCCCTCGAAGTATACTTTAGCGCCGTCGTTGTTCAAGGCGAGGTTTTCACCGATGATGCCGTTTTCTGTATCAAACTCAAAACTCGTCAGTGGGCTGAAGTAAGAAAACGAAGCTCCCCTGCGCTGCATGACCGAGGCCATCACTACTGGCTGGATGAGGTACTGGTTGTTGGCGGTGGGGAGCAGGAGGAAGACCTTGTCTGCTCCTCCATTAACGCGGTTGGCCAGTTCGGGGCTCAGGCGTTGATCTCCGCAGTAGAGGTGGCCTTGGGGCAAGAAACTCTGGATGGTAGCGCCTTCCGTTCCCGTCTCCAGTATCAGGTGATCTCCGTTCTGAAAAGAGAAGTGGTAGGCGTAGTAATCGAGCCGAGGCTGCTGCGCGATGGTTTGTTCGTACTTCACGCGGTCTCCGCAGGAAGCGTCGAACAATACAAATATTTGCTCGGCCTGTACAGCGTTGGCCGACAGCAGCATTGCCGCGATCAGAATGATGAGGTTTCTCATTTTGGGATTGGTTTGGTTACAGTAAGTTAAGCTATGTTGGTATCTAACGTTATTACAAATATAGATGTTTTGTATTTATGATGGAGATGCAGGTTGCAAGTTGCAGGTTGCAGGTTACAGGTTACAGGTTACAGGTTGCAAGTTGCAAGTTGCAAGTTGCAGGTTGCAGCAACCAGTTGGGTAGTGTTGGCCTGCCCCCCTCCCGGACCTCGGAAGGAACGCAAAGCAGTTCCTGTAGAAGCCGCGCAGCGAAAGGGGCTGGGGTGAGGTTACGAGCGCAACCTGCAACCTGCAACTTGCAACTTGCAACCTTTAACCCCTACTCCCAAACCTCCGGCCGGTAAAACCATCCGCCTTTAGTTTTCTTCCATTTGCCGGGCACGTACTTTTGGCCGGGGCGTTTCTTGAGGTAACGGGAGGGCAGGAAGGCATATGCGCCGTCTTTGATGGCCCAGCCGTTGGGGGCTACCACGAAGCCTTCTTTTGGGGGCAGGGTGCGTTTTTCCATTTGGGTGGGTACTACGGGTTTTTCTTTCACGACCAGCTGTTGGGCAGACAAGGTGGCGAGGCCGCAGGTGCAAAGGAGGCTTAAAAGGCAGAGTCGGATCAAGGAAGGCATAAAGCTGGAGTTTAGGGAAGTGAAAGCGAAATTACGCAACAAGGTATTAACTAATTAGCCGCTTCGCATATTTCATTGGTGGGCGGATGTGTGTATGTGTGTGTTTGGCCTGTACGAACTGGGTTGAGGCCCTGCGGGCCGAATAGGTACTCAAAACCCTGCTCCTTCTCCCCCTACTTTGCACCTGCGGCAGCGCCCTAAAACTCGGCGGTTGCTTCTTGAAGCACTAGTGGTCTTTAAAGTTTGATTTTAGCACCAACAACGAGGCAGCTCGCTCCGCTCGTAACCTCACCCCCGGCCCTTCTCCGGTGGAGAGGGGAGACGGCTCTGCTCGCTTCGCTCGTTGGGCGTTAGTGATAAAATCGACAACCGGACCCCGTAGCGTCCAGTGAATCCTGAAG
>CALEDI010000207.1 GCA_937949535.1 uncultured Lewinella sp.
GTAAGAGGAAATGATGTCTCCAATGAGTTCACCGTCACGGAGATCTACAAGAAGGAGAAAAGCGGCTGGAAACTGCTAGACCTGACGTTCAGCAAAGTCCGGGATACGCACAAGATCGCACCGAACGCAACAGCGGGATAATGGTGTCGGCCTCTTCTCTTCACGTGAGGTGCGCGGAGCATGGGGCTGCGGTTACTCGGGTACTGACGTATGAAGCGGCGGCGCAACTACACTGTACTGGTGCTTTGCCCTATTTTGATGTTGTTCTGGATTAGATCCAGCCACACATATCGTAACTTCCCCTCCCAAAAAAATACGCCATGCCTACCAAGTGCCTACTCCTCTCGCTGTTGCTCTGCCTCACCTTGCCGCTTACGGCTCAGGTGAAAACCGCCTTCTCCCAACGTGACGTCTTCGACCTCGAATGGGTGACCGCCCCCAAAATCTCTCCGGACGGAAAAATCGTCGTCTACCAACGCCGGGGCATGGACATCATGAAGGACCGGCGCACCTCTCGCCTCTGGCTTATGCAGGCAGACGGGAAAGGACACCGCAAACTGACGAGCAACGACATCAACGAATCCTCGGCGGTATGGTCTCCAGACGGCAGCCGGCTGGCTTTTGTCAGCGGCAGCGACCAAGGTTCAGAGATCTACGTCTACTGGCTAGAGGCCGGGGTGATGGCGCGGCTGACCCAACTGGAGCGCTCCCCCTCCGGGCTGAGCTGGTCGCCAGACGGTAGCCAACTGGCCTTTTCGATGCTCGTTCCGGGCAAAGAACTACAACTGGTCAGCGGAATCCGTCCGCCCAAAGGCGCCGAATGGGCTGCCGCCCCCAGGGTTACTACCCGCCTGAAGCACGAAGCCGATGGCTCCGGCTATATGGAGGCTGGCTTCCGCCACTACTTCGTCATCTCCGCCGAAGGCGGCAGCGCCCGCCAGCTCACCTCTGGCAACTTCGACCACCGAGGAACACCCCAATGGACCCCAGACGGGACAGCGCTCATCTTCTCCGCCAACCGGGTTGAGGACTGGGCTCACCGCTTCCGGAATTCGGAAATCTACCGCCTCGAACTCGCCAGCGGAGCCATCACGCCGCTCACCACGCGCGATGGCCCAGACAAGAACCCCGCCGTCTCCCCCAACGGCAAGCAAATCCTTTATTTGGGGTACCCAGACAAAAAACAGACCTACCAACTGACCCGCCCTTACCTGATGAACAGCGACGGTTCGGGAAAGAGCGCAATCGCCCTAGACCTAGACCGCTCCGTGAGCAGCCTCGCTTGGTCTGCCGACGGCAAGGGCTTCTACTTCCAGTACGACGACAAGGGCGCTTCGTTGGTCGGCTACAGCACCCTAGACGGAAACCACCGAAACGTAGTAGAAAACGTAGGCGGAACGGCCGTGGCTCGTCCGTACAGCGGCGGTTCCTTCTCCGTAGCGAAAGACGGCAGCATCGCCTTTACCCTGACCAGCGCCTATCACCCGGCGGAGTTGGCCGTGAAGCGGGCCGGAAGCGATGCGCCAACGCAACTCACCAAGGTCAGTCAGCCGCTGCTGGCGCATCGCACGCTCGGGAAACTGGAGGAAGTATGGTACAAATCAAGCGTTGACGGCCGCGACATTCAGGGCTGGGTGGTGTACCCGCCAGACTTCTCCGAAGACGCGGTCTACCCCATGCTCGTCGAAAATCACGGCGGCCCCATTGCCGCTTACGGGCCACACTTCTCTCCTGAGGTGCAGCTGTACGCCAGCGCGGGTTTTGCGGTCTTCTACCCCAACCCAAGGGGCAGTACCAGCTACGGGGAGGAATTCGGTAACCTGCTGTACCACAACTACCCCGGCGAGGACTACAACGACGTGATGGACGGCGTGGATGCCTTGCTGAAGCGTCCGTATTTCTCGGAAGACAGTCTCTTCGTAACGGGGGGCAGTGCTGGCGGCATCATGACCGCCTGGATGATCGGGAAGAACAACCGCTTCCGCTCGGCGGCGGTCATCAAGCCCGTCATGAACTGGATCAGCAAGACGCTGACGGCCGACAATTACTACGGATACGCCTATTCCCGTTACCCCGGCCAGCCGTGGGAAAACCCGATGGAATACTGGAAGTTCTCCCCTATTTCCCTGGTAGGCAACGTTGAAACCCCGACGCTCGTCATGGTCGGCAGTGCCGACCTGCGCACCCCTTTATCGGAGGCCAAGCAGCTCTACCACGCGCTGAAACTGCGGAAGGTAGAAACCGCCCTAGTGGAGGTGCCGGGGGCTTACCATTTTATTGCCAACCGCCCGAGCCAGTTGATCACTAAGGTAGATCATATCGTGGCCTGGTTTAACCGGTACCGGTAGGGCGTGGTGTGGGCGCGGGCGCAGGTGCAGTGGGGGGGTGTAAGACGTAAGCCCGCTGCTAGCTTAGGCCACCTTGGTATTCGTTTCCGCCGCTGCTTTAGGGCAAGCGGTTGGAGGGGATTGGCCGGAGTGTTTCGTTAGGTCCTCCCCCCCCTCAACCCCAGGGCTAACGCATACTATTTTTTAGTAATTTGTCTCGTGATTTATCGGATAAACTTGCTCGCATTCGAGTTCGTTTCACTCCTTTCCCCCGTGCGGATTTAGAAATAAGGTTAATTGACACCTTGCGAATCACACTC
>CALEDI010000208.1 GCA_937949535.1 uncultured Lewinella sp.
AAACTTGCCGCCTTCAACGTTGGCTACGGCGCGGCCGAAGTTGACGTCGTCTTGGTGCCAATGCACCAACAAGCCATCGGCGGCGGCCGAGTAAAAGCCGTCTGGCGCAGCGCGCAGGGCGTAAATAGCGGCGTTGTGGCCGGTGCGTTCTTCGGTTCGGGTCAGCATATAAGAAGCGAACATATGAGGTAGATTTCCGTTCTAAGTGTTCTCTTCATTCAACCGAGCAGCACTTGCCATTACTTCTTCACGAACATTTCCACGCCCCCGGAGAGTGGGGCCTTTGGCACATCACGGAAGCCGAAGAATGGCTCCGCCAACACCTAGCCCTTTCCTCCGCAGAAACTGAAGCGCTTAGCCGCATCAAAGGCGCTGGTCGGCGGCGGGAGTTTTTGGCAGCACGGATGCTGCTGCACCACATGAGCGGCCGGCCCGAACGCGGCGAGCTATTCAAAGACGAAGCGGGCAAACCCCACTTGCGCGGCTCCGCCTTCCACGTCTCCATCAGCCACACCACCAACTATGCTGCTGCAATTGCCCACCCCAACCCCTGCGGGGTTGATGTCCAACGGATCGTGCCGCGCATTCGGCGGCTCGCCGGCAAGTTCGTTGGGGCCAAAGAACAGGCCCAACTAACAGCAGCGTTTGAACTCCTCCAACTGCACCTCATCTGGTCGGCAAAAGAAGCCATGTACAAAGCCTTTGGCCGGCGGCAAATCGACTTCAAGGAACACCTATTTGTTGATTTGGGACCGTTCACCTCAGCAACAACGACGGGAACCGCCCGCTTGAAAAAAGGCGAAATAGAGATGCTGTTCGACCTTTATTTCAAAATTTACGATGATTTTGTGCTCGTTGGTTGCGTTGAGCGCACACCAGCCCCTGTTTGAGTAAGATCTTACGTACCTTGCTAATTAGAATTTTTGTGCCTTTGTGCGCCCTTTGGGTGCGGGGGCTTTACCCTCTTTCCCATGACGCCAACACTCCTCATCTCCGAACATGACAAACTAAAAAAGACGCTCCTCACGCAGTCTCGTGAAGCGTTGCTTTTAATGGCTACCATTTTCCTTGGCGGCAACTCTGCCGACAGTTACGAGCTTGAAAACACGCTCAAGCTCGCCAACAACCATTGCAGCAGTATTGGCCGCTGGTCTAGGGCAGGTGTCAACAAGCTTACGGTCAAGCTAGAGCAGGGCGGCTTTGTTAGCCAAGGCTATCGGAGTTTTGGCGTAGAAGACCATTGGCAAACGCCCTTGTTTTTTGCGGTCGACGCCCTTCCGCCCAAAGAGCTGGAGGCCATCATCGTTGCGGTAACTAAGATCAAGAAATTCCCCACCGACGGGAGCCAAGGCAACAGTTGGCACATCCGTTACGGAGACGTCAAGCTGCGCCTTCTACACAAAATACTGCTCAACAAAGAGCGCGACTTCGTCCGGCTCTACAATCTCCTACTTGATGCGCGGCGCTACTACGAAGATGCCCAACGGATAACCAAACGGGAGGTAGACAAATTTATCACCGAACTAGACTGGCCGTTTTGGCAAAAACGTACCGGCTACTTCCAGTGGCTCCACTTCAACAATCAACAACACAACTTTGCTACTTGGACGCCGGAGACGCCCGCGCGCCTGTTGCCCCTCATCAAACGGCTCAACCAAGCGGAAGACGCCGGAGAATACAGCGAAGATACCCGCTCGGTAGTTATGTTGGGGATGCACCACTATAAAAGCATTCCGGAGAGCTTCGGCTTCGATTATGGTTTGCAGGCCGTAATCCACCTCGTGAACGGGGAAACGAAAAAAGCCGACGCAGCCTTTGCCCAGATGACCATCCCCGACGAGGAAGCCTCCATCGTTGACACCATCGCGCTAGCCTACGCATACGGTGCGGGGCAGGTAGACAAGAAGGACCTAAAAAGCCGTATTTCCCGCTTTCAGGAGAGCAGCTATCCGCTCCTCGTCAACTGCTTCATCGCCTACGCCTACATCCAGATGGGGCAGGTGAGTATGGGCGAAAAGCTTCTAGAGCAACAACTGCTCTCTCAGCCTTCCCACCCGCTGGAATGGATGATGGTTCTGTGGTGCCTCGCCTGGACGGGCATAAAACCACGCCAAAGATATCTCCTGCCGTTATACGATAGTTTGGAAGACGAACGCTACAACAAAATCCCCTGGGTACTAGGCGAAATCCTCCATTCCTTAGCAACCATCTTCCCCCACCACGAAAAGGCCGCAACGTGGAAAGAGCAGGCGAGCACGCAGGTGCAAGGGGAGGTTTTCCTGCAAAGCATCCTGCCGGTAAAAGAACCGTGGGAGTATGCGCTACGTCTCCTCGCACAAAGCAAGGAAGGAGCAAACGCCGTAGAGGGCAACGCCCAGCCCCAGTTCCGTACCATCTGGATCGTAGACTTCGATACACACCAAGTCTTCTGCAAAGAGCAAAAACTCGGCAAAAGCGGCTGGAGCAAAGGCCGCAAAATGAAATGGTATGAACTCATCACCCCCAAGAACCCCAAAACGATGGACCCCGCTGATGGCAAAGCCATCAACGCCATCAAAACCCTCGATGGCCGCCGGTTGAGCAGCTCCATGGTCTACCACGACGACAGCCTGTACGTAGACTTCGGCCAGCTCCTCCACGAAATCGCTGATCACCCCCGGATCTACCTCGGCGATAAAAAGCGCATCCCCGTTGAGCTCATCCGCGCCGAGCCCGAACTCCTCATCACCGACACCCCCAACGGGCTGATGATGAAATTTGACCCTCCGGTAGAAGCCCACGGCTACGTCTGGCGTAAAGAAACCCCCACCCGCTACCGCGTCTACCACCTCAGCGAAGAGCAGGGCAAAATTGCTTGGGCCATCGGCCACGGCATTGAAGTACCAGACGCACAGCGCGAGCGCGTTGAAGCGATGGTAGAAGACATCCGCCCTACCGTCAGTGTTCAGTCTACTTTCGACCTCATCGACGAAGACCTCGAACAGGTACAGGGCAGTTCCTTGCCCTGCGTCCATCTCCTGCCCTTCGGCGACGGGTACCAGGTGGCCGTTTACGTAAAGCCCATCCCCGAAGAGCCCATCTACTTCAAACCGGGCGATGGTTTGCCCCGCTCCGTCGTCGTACTCGAAGAAGGCCGCAAACTCCTCATCCGAGACCTGCGGGAAGAAACCGCCGAGATCACCGCTACCCTAGCGGCCTGCCCTACCCTGAACCGCATCCAGGGCAGCCACTACGAATACGCCATCGAGGATACCCAAACCGCCCTCCGCATCTTGCTCGAACTACGCACACTCGTACAAGAACAGCTCATCTCCATCGAGCACCCCAAGGGCGAAAAGCTCAAGATCGTCGGTACAGCTGGCTCCAACGAGCTCGCCATCAAGGTCGGTAAAAGCCGGGATTGGTTTGAGGTAGACGGCAAACTGACCGTCAACGAAGACCGCGTCCTCGACCTAGAGATGCTCTTGGAGCACATGAAAAACCGCGACGAAAATAAATTCATCGAGCTCAAAGACGGCGAGTTCGTCGCCCTAACCGATGAACTCCGAGACCGGGTCTTGGAGATGGAAGGGTTACTGCACAAAAAGGGCAAGAAGTTCCAGCTCCCTACCCTCGCCGCTAGTGCCTTCGAGGACATGGCCGACGGCCTAGAGGACATGGAATTCGACGATGCTTGGACGGAGAGCCTAGAGCGGATCAAGAAAGCAGACAAGATCCGGCCCCGTGTACCGAAGAACTTCCGCGCCGAACTGCGCGACTATCAGAAAGAAGGTTTCAAATGGCTCATGCGCCTCGCCGAATGGGGAGTTGGGGGCTGTTTGGCCGATGATATGGGGCTGGGCAAAACCATTCAGGCACTCGCCATGCTGACGGCCCGAGAGAAAAAAGGACCGGCGCTCGTCATCGCCCCTGCTTCCGTGACGCGCAACTGGCAGGCCGAGACCGAACGCTTTGCCCCAGCTCTGGTTCCGGTCTTGATCGCGAGCCGGTCAGACCTTGCTCTTTTACCCCAACTCGGCACCGGCGACCTCGCCCTCGTAAGCTATGGCCTACTCAGCTTCATCGGCGACGAACTCCAAGCCATCGAGTGGGCCACCATTGTGCTAGATGAGGCCCAGGCCATCAAAAACACGGCCACGAAACGCGCCAAGATCGTCCAGAACCTGAGCGCAGACTTCAAGCTCGCTACCACCGGTACGCCGATTGAAAACCACCTCGGCGAACTCTGGAGCCTGTTCCGTTTCCTGAACCCCGGCCTGTTGAGCGGGAAGACGGCCTTCAACGAAAAATTCAACCGCCCCATCGCCCGCGACGGCAACGAAGAGCGCCGCGAAACACTGAAAAACCTCGTCAAACCCTTCATCCTCCGCCGCCGCAAAGACCAAGTACTTACCGAGCTGCCGCCCAAGACCGAGATCGTACTCAGCGTAGACCTCAGCGAAGAAGAAAAAGCCCTCTACGAAGCCATGCGCCGCCAAGCCCTGAAAGACATCGCTGCGGCAGACGAGCAGCAAAAACGCTTCACCGTACTGGCCCAACTCACCAAACTGCGGCAGGCGGCTTGCCATCCGCGCCTCGTTCGGCCAAGCTCAAAAATCGGTAGTGCCAAGCTCGAACTCGTCGGCGAAACCCTCCTCGAAATCTTAGAAAACGGTCACAAAGCCCTCATCTTCTCCCAGTTCGTGAAGCACCTCAAGATCGTTGAAAACTGGGTAAAAGGCCAAGGCATCGCCTACCAATACCTAGACGGCAGCACACCGGGCAAGAAGCGGGAACAATCCGTCAACGCCTTCCAAAACGGCGAAGGTGAAGTCTTCCTCATCAGTCTGAAAGCTGGTGGAACGGGCCTCAACCTCACCGAGGCCGACTACGTCCTCCACCTCGATCCGTGGTGGAACCCCGCCGCCGAAGACCAAGCCAGCGACCGCGCCCACCGCATCGGCCAGCAACGCCCCGTAACGGTCTACCGCTTCGTCTCCGAAGGCACCATCGAGGAGCAAATCATCGC
>CALEDI010000209.1 GCA_937949535.1 uncultured Lewinella sp.
TGGTACGGCGGTAAACAGTAAGGCGGCTAAGAGGAAAAAGGCGTAAATGTTGCGCATAACGAAGATGTGTTTTTGTTACGCTTAAAGGAACGCCAATCTCTCGCGGATGGATGTATGGGGCTTGTTAAGGTTAGGCTAAAAAACGTACTAACACAGCATTTAGCCTCCGCTTGTGGAATCGGGTAAGACATAGTTTGCGTAGAGGCCTAGAATAGTGGTGGAGCGGGCTGGTGCTATATTAACCCGGTTTTCAAAGCGGTAAAAAACTTCCATTTTTAAACGGTCGGTAACGGCAAATTCTAACCCGGCGGTGTAACGGAAGCGGCTCCATTCGTTACGGTTATCAAAACGAAAACGGCCTTCTAGCTCAGTAACGAGGGCTATGCCATCTTTCAGCTTGGTCGTAAGGCCTATTTGTGGCCGAATGGAAACCCGCCGGAGGCTACCACGCTCGCCCGGGGGGCGGTCCTGCTGGTAACGCAGCCGACTTTCGAAGGTAAAAGGCCCATCACCAATCGGCAGTTTAGTGTTGAGGTCGGTAAAAAAGCGCAGGGTACTGAGGTTGCCGTGGGCAGCGGGTTCAAAACGGGCACCGAAGGTAAAACTGTTGTTTTCGGTAAAGCGTAAGTTTCCCGCTAGGAGGAAAAGAAAAATCTCTTGGGGGGAGGCCGCCAGTGAGCGCCGATGCTCTACATCAATTCCGTACCCCCAATGTGGGCTAAGTTTATGGTCAAAAGACACTCCCATCCAACTTTCAGTTTGGGCAAAAACAAAACTAGGGCAAAACAATATCAACAGCAGAATTAATCGCATACAAGGTTTAGTTAAGGGATGTACCGGCCAGCTTCAAATTTGGCCAAAGATACGGTCCTTCCTACGCCCCCCAAGAGTCTTCATCACCCGCAACGCGGGCACTCACCTCAATATTTCCACCAGCATTATCGGCCATATAACCGTCAGATAGCGGGAAGTCTTTCGTTGTCAACTTGTCTCCGGCAAACCATTCAGTTTTGATGTGTTCTGCTACCCGGATCGCGTTGGCGATGATCGTCAGGGTTGGGTTGGTTGCGCCCTGCGAAGGCTGGAAGCTGGCGTCTACGACGTAGAGGTTTTCTAAGCCCCAAGCTTTGCAATTGGGGTCCAAGACGGAAGTCTTCGGGTCGGTGCCAAACTGGGCCGTACCGGCTTGGTGCCAAGTGAATTCCAATTCCTTGGTGGAGCGGTAAAACTCGCTAAAACCGGCTTTCGTGAGGTACTGCTGCTGGAAGTAGTCGAGGAACTCAAAGTGGCTCTCGCGGTTGTTGGGTTTATAGTTGAACTTGATGCCTTTATCGGTCCACTGTACGGTCTTGCGCTGGGTCGGGAGGTCTTCGGAGGTAAACCAGAAGTCTACTGCGAGGCGCTGCATCCGGCGGGCTTGTTCTTCGGTGATACCGATGTGACCATAATCACCCATGATGCGCGTCCAGTGGGCTTTTCCGGTGAGTTGGATGGTGCCGAGGGGGTAGGGATGTTCGGGGGAGCCGTGGTAGAAATCATGACAACCAAGGGTTTTCTGGAACACGACGTCGTTGTCTTTGTCTGGGTTGATGGCGGAGATGCCGCTCTGGTTGTGCTTCGTGAAGTTGCGGCCAATTTGGTCTGAGGAGTTGGCAACCTTACTTTTCAGGAGGAGCGCGGCGGAGTTGATGGCTCCGCAGGAGACGATCACGATGTCGGCGCTCAGTTCCATCTTCTCGCCGTCTTTTTCCAGCTCAATGCGGGAGATTTTGCCGCTTTCTTCTACGAGTTTATCGACGCGGGCGTTGGTCCAGAGCGTCACGTTTTTGTGCTTGAGGGCAGGGCGAACGAGCGCCGTTTCGGCGTCTGACTTAGCGTGGAGCATACACGGGAAGGGGTCGCAAGTATTGCACGCGATACAGGGGCGTTTCCAGGGCTCGTCGATGTCGCGGTTAAGGGCTAGGTTGGAGTGGTGGACGTTGAGACCGAGGCCTTGCAAATCCTGTACGACCTCCGCAATCCGGCCTTCGTGGGGGAAGGCCTTGAAAGGGTAGGGGCCGCTGCGGTAGCCGGCCGTTTTGTCTTCGCCGGCGTTGCCATGAATTTTCATCACGTGCTCGGCCATCATGTAGTACGGCTCAAATTCATCGTACCCGACGCACCATTCCGGGCTGATGCCTTCTTTGTGTTGCATTCGTGTGAAGTCCTCTGGCCGCTGGCGATGCAGTAGCGCGCCGTACATTTTCGTGTTGCCGCCTACGCGATGATAAACGATGGGCTTCACGACGTCTTGCCCGTCGTCGGGGCCGACCCATTCTACCTTGGCCTTATAACCGTCTTCTCCAAAAATGAAGTGAGGGTCCCAGTTGCGTTTTTCGCGAGGGAGGAAAGTGCCTTGCTCTAGGATAAGAATTTTCTTTCCCGTGTCTGCAAGTGTGTAGGCCATCGTGCCGCCGCCGGCGCCGGAGCCGATGATGATGACGTCGTAATCGTTGGGCATTTATTGCTTTTTTTGAGGGCATTGGTTATGCTGGTCCGTCCTTGAAGGCGGGAACGGGGTGAATGGTTCATTTTCTGAACGCTGGCCACGTCTTCTTGGCCGATTTTTCACCATTCGATCAGGCGCGGCCGCAGGTGCAAAGGGAGGTTGAGGCCTAGGGTGTGTAATCTGTAGTGTATTGTCTCCGCGCGCAAACCCCCTCCCCAACCCCTACCCCACGGGGGAGGGGCTCATAAAAACGCTGCGCGTTTTGATGATAGTCGGCGGACTAATTTATAGACAGGCTACACACCCTAGGGCCAGGCCCAAGGTAATGGTTCCTGCGGAAAGGTTGGTAGTGTTTTTTGCCTTGCTCTTTTAAAGCCAAGCCTTGCATCCTGCGGCCGCGCCTTTTTAGCCTTGTAGGCGTTACAGCAAGACTACCAGATCATAAAACTACCACACTACCACACTACATGACTATCTTGCCGCCATGAGCAGACTAACGCTAAACGACTTTACCATCAAAGTTTCTCTCCCCGTGCAGTGGGGCGATATGGACGCCGCCAATCACGTAAACAACGCAGTATATATGCGTTGGGTAGAATCCGCACGGTTGGCATACTTCACCAAAATGGGGATGGACACCTCCTTCCGGGGCCAAGATGCCGGCCCTATCCTCGCTTGGCAAGACTGTAAGTACATCTTCCCTGTCACCTATCCAGATACGGTTATCGTTGGGGCCAGGACCCTTCAGGTAGAAGCAGACCGTTTCAGGATGGAGTGCGGTATTTTTTCGGAAAAACACGACCGGCTGGTCGCCATCGCCAAGCAGGTTATTGTGCCCTACAACTTCAAACAGTTGCAGAAAACGACCATGCCCGAAGCTTGGTTGCTTGGTATTGACCGGATTGAGGCGGGGTAGAGGGATTTGGCCACCTAATACTTGTTACGAGGCCCTTCCTTCGCTATAGGGTGAGTTGCAATAGGTATAAATCCCTGTTTTGACCCTTAAGAGTATTTTTTTGCTGTACAAGGTTAAAAATGCCGCACAGTTGCGTTACATTTGCTCGGAAATTTAAACTTTATAGGATACTTAAACACACTAACAAAGAAATTGCTGAGATGGACTAATAAGAAATCTTAAGCTAAAATTTGTTCAAGTGTTGTTTTTTTTGAGGTAGCTTCAGCAACAATACTCTTTCCGTTAATAGCGGAAGAATTCAACGCTGGTGCTACCTCCTTTTTTACCCAAACCGAAGGTTTGGTAAAAATTTTGACGCTCTTTTGAGCGTCGAATGCCTTGCTGTCAAACTACTGCTTACCCCCGCCGCCGCTGCCCCAAATACTCCATCGTATCCCCTTTGCCGAAGCCGTAGCTGAAGCCAAGGGTAATAAACCGCCCGCGCAGCCTGCGGCTAAACTGGTAAACGTCGGTTTGGTCAATAACGCTCTCCTGAATCCGAGACGCGAAAAGGTCGCGCACGCTAAAGCTCACGGCCCCTTTGCCCTTGAACAGTTTTTTGCGCAGACCAAGGTCTGCAAATAGCTGGTCCTGTACTTCGCTCTGGACCGTCTGGAAAGCGGAACGGTACTGGCCCGTCACTTCAAAATCAAAGTCTAGGGGCAAATCGAACTTGGTCGTTACTTTGCCGCTGTACTGGTCGGCCGAGAAGTCGAAGAGTTGGCCCTCTAGCTCTCCCTCGCGGGAGAAGAAGTTATAGTTGAGGTCTCCGGTAACGGTTAGGAACTCGGCGGGGATGGTCTTGAAGTTCAACTCTAGGCCGGTAGTGCGGTTGGTGCCGATGTTTTGGGGGATGGTGATGCTTACGTTGTCCTCAAAGGTCGTTATCCGCTCTACTACTTCGGTGGTGTAGCGTTGGTAGACGCCGAAGTTGAAGGAGGTCTCGCCGAGGATGAAGATGCTCGTGATCTCGTAGGAGTCCGTAAATTCAGGCTGGAGGTTGGGGTTTCCGGCCCGGATGTTGAAGTCGTTGCGCGGGTTGAAGAACGGGTTCAAATCCCAAAGCCGAGGCCGGAAGATGCGGCGGGAATAACTGGCTTGCAAAGAGACCGCCTCGGAAACTTTATACGAAGCCGCCGCGCTGGGGAAGAGGTTGGCGTAGGTCTGGTCGTTGCTTTCGTTGGTGCTTTCCAGTAGGGTAGCGAGGTCGGTATTTTCTACGCGCAGCCCTACCTTGAGACCGAGGCGGGGAAACTGGTAAGACCCCGTGCCGTAGAAGGCGAGCACCTTTTGGTTCCAGTTGAAAACGTTCGTCAGGTCGGGCTCTACGACGAAGGAGCTGCCGTCGAAATTGCTTACCGAAAAGTCGTTGTTCACGTCGCTGGTGACGTACTGCGCGCCGGTCTCTAGGGTTGTCTTCTCGTCGATGGGGCGGGTGTAGTCTACCTTGAAGGTGTTTTCCTGCTGGCCGAAGTTGGTGCGCGTTTGTTGGCGTCCGTCGCGGTCTAGGCCGGAGAGGGTAGTGTTGGTGAACTCCGAAGATTGGTCTTTGGAGAACAGGGTGCCGAGCGCACTCACCACCAGATCATGGTCTTTATGGTCTTCGAAATCTCGTTTGTACTGCAGCTCAAACTGGTATTTGGGGTTGGTGGCTTCGGTTACTTCTTCGCGTTTCCAAGTCGAGAGGATTTCGTTGGCGGCATCGGTCAGGGTGAAGTCGTTGCGCGAAGGCTGGTCTTCAATTTCGTAGGAGACATTGCCGGAGAGAGTGATGACGTTGCGCGCGTTGATGATGTAATCCGTGCCGAGGACGGCGTTGTAGTACACTTCGTTGCGGAACTCATCGCCTACGCTAGAGACCGTATTGCCGCTGATGTTGTCGCGGTTGATGGCTTCTTGTTCGTTGGGGAGTTCGCGGTAGCCGACGCCCAGCTGGCTGAAGAGGTTGAACTTATCGGTGCGGCGGTTTAGGCTCAGGCCCACGCTGTGGTTGTCTGGGGTGCCTACGTTAACGGAAATAGCGCCGTTGAGGCCCTTGCGCTCGTCTTTTTTCAGGACGATGTTGATGATGCCGGAGGTGCCCTCGGCGTCGTATTTGGCCGAAGGGTTGGTGATTACTTCTATGCTTTCGATCATGTCTGCCGTGATGGTCCCCAGCAGGTTTCCCTGCTCGCTAGCGATGACGGAGGGCTTGCCGTTGATGAGAATTTGCACGCCGCCACTGCCGCGCAACTGGATATCGCCTTCGATGGTGACATTTACGGAGGGAACGTTGTTGAGAACCTCCAATGCACCTGCACCCGTGCTGCTTAAATCTTTGCCTACGTTAAAAACGCGCTTGTCTAGCTTGAATTCCGTCTGCGATTTCTCGGCCCGAACGGTCACTTCGTCCAGCGTTTGGCCCGTTGCGGCCAGCTCAACGAGGCCCAGATCAGCCACGCCACCCGAAAAAGTGATGCCCTCAACGCGCCGCGTTTCAAAGCCGATGAAGCTGAAATCGAGGTAGACATTTTCCGTTTTTGCCGTTAGGTTAAAATTTCCGGCAAGATCGGTTGTCGTTCCGCCTATACCTGCGCCTGTACTGGCGTCGGAAACGAGCACGGTGGCAAACTCAATAGGCTGGCCGCTGCTTTTGTCTACTACGCGGCCCGTGAGGGTATTCTGGGCGAGGAGGCCCCCGCTGCCCCCAAAAGGGGAAATCGTGCAGGTGCAGAGTAGGGTAGTGAGGAGCAGGGTGAGGATGAGTGAAGGTTTCATACGGTATTAATTGCTGGTGTTGAAATCCGTAACCGGTCCATAATGTTTAGCCCAATCAGAGGAATGGGGTATCTTGCCGCCATAAATTTCAGCTATGGCAAAAAAGGTAATCACATTCGGTGAGGTAATGATGCGGCTGTCCCCTCCCGGCTACGAGACGTTTTCTCAGGCCAATAGCTTTGAGCTTGTGTATGGCGGAGGGGAGGCGAACGTGGCTATTTCACTGGCCTACCTCGGCATGACTGCTGCTCACGTCACACGATTTCCGGATAACGGTTTGGGTAAGGCGGCTACCCAGTTCCTGCGCAAACACTGGCTAGCGACCGACCACATTATTTATGGCGGCAGTATGATCGGTAAGTACTTCCTTGAAAAAGGGGCCGTCCACCGGCCCAGCCAGGTGATCTACGAGCGGGCAGGGTCCGCTTTCTCCGAGATCGAGACCGGTATGATCGATTGGGAAGCCATATTATCGGGAGCCGACTGCTTTCACTGGACGGGAATCACGCCCGCCATCTCCGCCGGGGCAGCCCGCTGCTGTCTGGAAGCCATGCAAATGGCTAATGAAATGGGTATTTGGGTTTCCGGTGATATCAACTCTCGGGAAAACATGTGGAATTACGGGAAGACCGTGCAAGAAGCCATGCCGGAACTCGTTAGTCACTGCGATCTGGTCATTACCAGTAGTTATGGCATCCACGAGATGTTTGGCCTGGGCGATAAGGACATGCCTTTTAAGGACTCCGCTGCCCTGCTGATGGATCGGTTTCCCCGAATAAAAAAAGTGATCGGTAAGACCAGAACCACCCTTAGCGCATCCCACCACCAAATCAAAGGTCACCTCTGGGACGGGGAAACCTGCCAAGGGTCAGAGACACTGAACATCACCCACATTGTCGACCGGGTAGGTACCGGCGATGCCTTTGCTGCCGGTGTTATCTACGGGTTACTCCACTACGAAGACGACACTGAGGCACTGGATTTTGCCGTTGCCGCTTGTGCCCTCAAGCATACTATACCCGGAGATGTGAACTTGGTCTCCCTACAGCAAGTGCTAAGCCTGAAGGATGGGAATACTTCTGGGGCGATTCGGCGGTAGGACATCACTCCGAGTATTTACACCAATCGCTCAAAAAAAACTACCTTGCACCCCGCACGATTTCACCTCTTGGGGGCAGCGGGGGCTTCCTCGGCCCTTCCTAAAAAAGCCCGACCTCTACATGTTTGAACAGACCTTCCGCAACATAGACGACATCCTGTATAAGGACAGCGGCGCCGACTCCGAACTAGACTACATCGGCCAAACCAGCTGGGTCATGTTTCTGCGCTACCTCGATGCCCTCGAAAACGATAAACGCGACGACGCGGAGTTCCAGAACAAAGCCTACGAACCCATCATTGCCCACGAATACAAATGGTCCGTATGGGCCATGCCCAAAGGCCCCGATGGTAAGCTTGACCACAACGCCGCCCTCACCGGCCCCGACCTCGTCGATTTCGTAGACCGAAAACTCTTCCCCTACCTCGCCAGCTTCAAGCAAAGCGCCGACAGCCCCCAAACGATCGAATACAAGATCGGTGAGATCTTCAGCGAACTCAAAAACAAGGTCCAGAGCGGCTACAACCTCCGCGAAATCCTCGGCTACGCCGACGTCCTCGAATTCCGCGACAGCGAAGACAAGCACGAGCTGAGCCATCTCTACGAGTCGAAGATCAAAAACATGGGCAACGCAGGCCGCAACGGCGGCCAGTATTACACCCCACGCCCCCTCATCCGCGCCATGATCGAGGTCGTACAGCCTCGCATCGGCGAAACGGTCTACGACGGGGCCGCCGGTAGCTGCGGCTTCCTCTGCGAAGCTTATGATTACTTGCGCCAGCAGATGAGCGCAGACAAGAAACTGAACACCACCAGCAACCTCAAAACTCTGCAAACCAAAACCCTCTACGGCAAAGAGAAAAAGAACCTCGCCTACGTTATCGGCGTCATGAACATGATACTGCACGGCATCGAGGCCCCCAACGTGGTCCACCTCAACACCCTGGGGCAAAACCTGAGCGACATCCGCGCCAAAGATCGCCACGACGTCATCCTGGCCAACCCGCCCTTCGGCGGTAAGGAACGCAAGGAAGTGCAGCAAAACTTCGAGATCAAGACCGGCGAAACGGCCTTCCTCTTCCTGCAGCACTTCATCCGTAGTCTCAAAGCTGGCGGCCGCGCCGCCATCGTGATCAAGAATACCTTCCTGAGCAATACCGACAACGCCTCGGTCAGCCTGCGCCGCGCGCTGCTGGAAAGCTGCCAGCTCCACACCGTGCTCGACCTGCCCGGCGGCAGCTTCCCCGGCACCGGCGTGAAAACCGTCGTCCTCTTCTTCACCAAGGGCCAACCCACCAAGAAAATCTGGTACTACGCCCTCGACCCCGGCCGCAGCCTCGGCAAAACCAATCCGCTCAACGACGCCGACATGGCCGAGTTCGTAGAGTTGCAAAAAACCAAGCCCGAAACCGAAAAAAGCTGGATGCTCAAAGTCAGCAAGGTCGACCAGGACACGATGGACCTGAGCGTGAAAAACCCCAACCTCCCCGAAGCCGAGGCCCTCCGCAGCCCGAAGAAAATTCTGAAGGAAATGGCCAAGCTGGATGAGGAGACTCGGGAGATTTTGTTGGGATTGAAAAAGATGTTGTGATGGGGTGGGAGATGAAGAAGCTTGGGAACTTGTGCACAATACAGTTAGGCAAAACACCTGCAAGAAAAAGTGCAATATATTGGGATACTGAAAAGGCCACCAATAATGTGTGGCTCTCAATTAGAGATTTAGATCACGGGTCAATTGTTTCGGATAGTAGAGAATATATATCTGCTGATGGAGCAAAGCTATTGGCATATACACCAGAAGGAACTTTGATGCTATCCTTCAAATTAACAATCGGAAGGGTTTCTTTTGCAGGACGAGATTTATACACGAATGAAGCAATTGCCTCGCTAATAGAGCTTTCTCCTGACGTTGACAAGAGGTTTCTTTTTTACTACTTCTCTTTTTTCGATTGGAATAAGGCAACGGAAGGTGATGAAAAGGTAAAGGGAAAGACTATGAATAAGGCAAAGCTAAAAGAGCTTCCTATTTTACTTCCCCCCCTCCCCGAACAACGCCGCCTGGTCCACCTCCTCGACACCGCCTTCGGCGAAATCGAGCGGGCGCGGGTGTTGTTGGAGCGGAATTTGCGGAATGCGGGGGAGTTGTTTGAGAGTCGGTTGGGGGAGGTGTTTGGGAACCAGGATAAAGACTGGAAACAAACAACTCTTATTGAAATGGCCACTGAATTTGGACGTGGAAAGTCTAAACATCGTCCCAGAAATGATAAGTCGCTTTTTGGTGGCGATTACCCATTTATTCAAACGGGAGATGTACGGAATACTGAAAAATATATAGATAATTATACTGAAACCTATAATGAAGTAGGGCTCAAGCAGAGTAAGCTATGGCCTGCTGGTACTATTTGCATTACGATAGCTGCGAATATTGCTGAGACGGCTATACTTGAAATAGATGCTTGTTTTCCTGATAGCGTAATCGGAATGATACCTGACAAGAAAAAAGCAGACACTAATTATGTTTTTTATAGTTTGGCTTGGCTCAAAGCAGAGTTGCAGGCGCAAGGCAAAGGGAGTGCTCAAGACAATATTAACTTAGGAACTTTCAAGAAGCAGCTTTTTCCATTTCCTAGTCTAATTAAACAGAAAGAAATTGCTAAATCATTGGATGACCTTAAGGATGAAGTTGAGGTGCTCCAAACCCACTACACCACCCAACTCCACCACCTAAGCGATCTAAAGCAGTCGCTACTAGCGAAGGCTTTTGCGGGGGATTTGTAGGCCCTGCAACTCCTTGCAGAACTTTCTCATTACCTTTAGGCATTGAACGTTAACCGACCATGATCAAGTCCATCACTCTAAGAAACTGGAAGAGCTTCGGCGAGGCTACGCTTTACGTAGACCCGCTGACGGTGCTTATTGGCACTAATGCTAGTGGGAAGAGTAATTTTTTGGATGCGTTGGTGTTTCTTCGAGAGTTCGCGGCTGGACGAACGGTTAGCGAAGCCTTTACAGGTATAGGTAACGGGTATGCTGGGATCAGAGGTGGTGGAGATCTAGTTATCCGTGATGGTTGTGATGCTGCGAAAATCAGTGTTGAGGTTACACAATCAGTTTCAGAAAATAATTCTTTCCGATATGATCTTACAATCATGCGCAGTGATGAATTTGATTATATACTTTCCGAAGAATCTCTTTATGACGTTACCGCCGAGAAAGAAGTAGAGCTTTTCAGTTTTAAAAAACAGATTCACTCCGTTTTGGAAATAGACGTTAAGCGCTATTACTACCTTGGTACAGAACCAGAGGACGTTAAACAGCGCATTGAGATGGCCTTAGACCTGCTAACTCTGGATCTGAAACGTATTCAGGTTCTTGACCCTATTCCCCAAAATATGAGGGCATTTAGCAGGCTATCCCGTAGTTTGATGTCCGACGGAGCCAATCTTGCTGGTTTTCTATGTAATCATGTGAATAAAGACGAAATTGAACGTAAGTTATCGGAAGTGTTGACTAATTTTCCAGAGAATGAGATTACAAAATGTTGGGCTCAATCTGTCGGTTTGCTTGGAAAAGATGCTATGCTTTACTGCCATGAAAAATGGCCAGGCAAAAAAAAGCCGCTTTTAATAGATGCGAACGGACTTTCTGATGGTACGTTACGTTTGTTAGCCATCCTGACAGCCTTGCTCTCTGCCGAGCCAGGAACCACTATCGCCATAGAAGAAATCGACAATGGCCTGCACCCTTCCCGCGCCAAACTTCTCGTCAACCTACTGCATAAAATCGGTACCGAGCGCGGCATCGACATCATCTGTACCACCCACAACCCAGCCTTGCTCGATGCTTTCGGTCTCAGTATGTTGCCCTTCATCGCCTTGGTCTACCGTGACCCTGAAAACGGCACCAGCCAGATTAAAAACCTGGATGAGATAAAGAACTACGAGCGAATTATTACCAAGGGGTCCCTTGGAGATCTGATCACCAAGGGCCGTTTTGAAGGCGCACTAAAAGCCCATTGATGCCGCGCTACCTGATCATCGACACCAGTATTCTGTGCGTTTACCTTCGGGTGCCGCTAATGACCACCTGCGGCCGGGCGGACGATGTCTGGACGTTTGATCGCGTATCCGCAGTGATTGAGCAGGCTAAAGAAAGAAACACATCTTTGGTATTGCCGCTGGCTACCCTGATCGAAACTGGTAACCACATCAGCCAGATCAAGGGGCACGATATCCTGCCCTACGCTGAGGCGTTTGCGGGCTTGATTCAGGACTCGGTGAACAGCGTTAACCCATGGGATGCTTTTGCCGTCCAAAGTGAACTGTGGAGTACCGAAGAACTACAACGCTACGCGGAGGAGTGGCCACAAATGGCGACGCAGAAAATATCATTAGGCGACGCCAGCATCGTCCGGGTAGCGGAATACCTCAATCAAATAGGCAATGTAGAGATCTTTACCGGAGACGGTGGGTTGCGGGTGTTGGCACCACCACCGCAAAGCCCCCGGCAGCGGAGGCGTGACAAACGCAGACGCGACCGAAGGGAATAATTATTCTGCTATACGAACATTTCCCCCAACCGGCTTATTGATAAGTACCAGCCTTCAATTTCCCCATGAACGAAACCCAAACCCGCCACGACCTCATCGACCCCGCCCTGAAGGCGGCGGGCTGGAACGTCGTTCCCGGCAGCCGTATCCTCACCGAGCGGCCCATCACGCAAGGGCGGATATTGGGCGGCGGCAAACGAACCCAGCCGCTGAAAGCCGACTACGTTCTGACGTACCGCAACGTAAAACTGGCCGTAATTGAAGCCAAGGCCGACAAATACTACCACACCGAGGGCCTGCCACAGGCGAAAGACTACGCCGAGCGCCTTGATGTCCGCTTCACCTACGCTACCAACGGCAAGAAAATCTACGGCGTAGATATGGAGACAGGGGAGGAGGGCGATGTAGACCGTTACCCGACGCCGGACGAATTGTGGGAGATGACCTTCCCGACCCCGAAACAGGCCTTCGCCAAAGACATTGATGCGTGGCGGGAGCGCTTCCGTACCATCCCGTTTGAAGATAGGGGGGGAACGTGGCAACCGCGCTATTACCAAGACGTCGCCATCCGCCGAACGCTCGACGCTATCGCGGCAAAAAAGGACCGGTTATTGCTCACGCTGGCCACGGGAACGGGCAAAACGGCCGTTGCCTTCCAGATCGCTTGGGCTTTGTTTCAGGCCAAGTGGAACTTGCAGCGCGACGGCAAACGGCGGCCGCGCATCCTCTTCTTGGCCGACCGCAATATTTTGGCCGATCAGGCTTTTAACGCCTTCGGCGCTTTCGATGAAGATGCGCTGGTGCGCATCACGCCAGCCGATATCCGTAAGAAGGGTAGGGTACCGACCAACGGAGCGGTGTTCTTTACCATCTTCCAGAGTTTCATGGCGGGCGCGAACGCAGGTGCAGAGAGAGAGGATGAAGAGCAGGGATTGACCGACATTGCTCCTTACCAAACCCCTGCACCTGCGGCCCCGCCAGAAACGTCTGGCATGCTGGCCAACGACCCACCACCGGCATTCGACGCTTACCGCCAAGAAACTCAAGGCTACTTCGGCGATTACCCCAAAGACTTCTTCGACTTCATCATCATCGACGAGTGCCACCGAGGCGGGGCCAACGACGAAAGTAGCTGGCGTACCATCATGGACTACTTCGAGCCCGCCGTCCAGCTCGGTCTCACTGCCACCCCCAAACGCGACGTAAACGGAGATACCTACGACTACTTCGGAGATCCCCTCTACATTTATTCTCTCGCATCCGGTGTAGATGACGGGTTCCTGACGCCTTTCCGCCTGGCCCGCGTCAAAAGCACCCTCGACGACTACCAATACAGCCCTGAAGACACCGTCGTGAGCGGCGAAATCGACCCCGACCGCCGCTACGACGAAATGGACTTTAACCGGAAGATAAAGATCGACGGCCGCGAAAAATTCCGAGTAGATAAGTTTATGGGAATGATCGACCAAGGCCAAAAAAGCCTCGTTTTTTGCCGCATTCAAGACCACGCTGCCCAAGTACGCGACTACATCAATCAGGCCGCCGATAGCCGCAACCCGTACTACTGCCAGCGCGTTACCGCCGACGATGGGGCTAGGGGAGAGCAAGCCCTCCGAGATTTCCAACACGACGAGAAGACCATCCCAACTATCCTAACCACCAGCCGCAAACTGAGTACGGGCGTAGATGCGCCTGAGGTCCGAAACATCATCCTGATGCGGCCGGTCACTAACATGATTGAATTCAAGCAGATCGTTGGCCGAGGAACCCGCCTTTTTGACGGCAAAGATTACTTCACGATCTACGATTTCGTCGGTGCCTACGAACACTTCAACGACTCCGAGTGGGACGGTACGCCGGAAGAACCACCAACGCCCCGTGGTCCGCGTAATCCTGACGACAATACCGCCGAAGGCCATCCCGAACCGGAGCCGGAAACCTGCGACCTTTGCGGCTACGATCCTTGTCAGTGCGAAGAAGCCTCCGACCGGATGATCGAGATCCGCCTCTCCGACGGACGTGCCCGCCGCATCGACTCGATGGTGGAAACAAACTTCTACAGTCCCGGTGGCCAGATCATTAGTGCCCGCGAATTTTTGGAACAACTTTACGGCGAACTGCCAACGATCTTTAAAAGCGAAGCCGAACTCCGCCGCGTTTGGGCACAGCCCGCCACTCGCCGCGAACTCCTAGAAGAACTCCAAAACCGAGGCTACGCCGACGAGCAACTCCGCAACTTACGTAAACTGGTTGGCGGTGCTAATGCTGACCTGTTTGATGTGCTTGCGCACGTGGCGTTTACCAAAGCGTTGATCCCGCGTCAGGACCGCGCAAGCCGTGCCCTAGGACGGATGGGAGCCTATAATCCAAAAAGACAGGAGTTTCTCCGTTTTGTGCTGGACCAATATGTAAAAGGTGGGGTAGGGGAGCTAGACGATGCGCGTCTTAAACCATTGCTTGAACTACGTTACCAAGCCCTCACCAATGCCAAGCGAGAGTTGGGCAGTCCGGCCGAAATTCGGGAAGCTTTTATCGGTTTTCAGGAAGATTTGTACGCCGTGTAGCCACTAAGATTGGGTATGGTTCTAAAAGTATTTTTCATTACTTAACATAACATAAATTATGGGCTTGCAAATAGGGGTAACATATGTTATCATGACTTATGGGTAGAAAAACTAAACATAACAACGCATGGAATACTGGGGGAAAATGGAAAACGTGACGGAGGAAGCAGCGGCGGTTCAGGTGAAAATCTACTCTTCTTTCCCTAGTAGTAAGCGGATGGAAATTGCGGCCAGCTTCTTTAACTTTGGGGTGCTGGGTACTCGAGATTGGATCAAGAAGCAAAATCCTTCGTTTTCCGAGCTGGAGGTTACATTGGAATTTGTACGGATGAGCTACGAAGCTGGCGAAATGGAAGATTGGCAGTGGATACACTTTCAGTCCATCATGGCAAAGAAAATTCAAGCTGATGCGCTGGTTGACTAAAATCATCTACGAATACAGTGAAAGTTTGCCGCACAGCGCTTTTCACGCTTTCTCCCCTACCCTCCGCGCTCCGCGTACGGTTAGCATTTTCTACAAATGCTTACTTAACATAACTATTCTTGTACTGCGATGGTTTGGGGGCGGCAGATGCAGGTAATCATGGTAAGCTGCGAGGGCCTTGAAGTGTTGCATACCGGTTAACCTTTGTCTTTACCCTTGGCAATCACCAACTGCTCGCGGTAGCCATCCATTCGGCCGTAGGCTGTACCGTCGATCAGTAAGATAACAGTTAGCATGGCGATGATGGTAATCAGACTCGCTCGCCAGTTGGGGCCGCTTAGGAACATGAGGCCCAACGCACAGGCGATAATGATGAGTGGGATGGCCGTAAAAACAACGTTACGGTACTCCTTCAGCGTAGCGTCGGTCCGGGTAAGCTCCGCCTCAACGAAGGCTACCGGGTTACTGGCGTGATCGGCCTGAAATTGCTTAACCCGTTGCTTGTTGGTGTAGAACAAACCCGCGCCAATGATGAACAACAGCGTACCTGCAACCAAGAGAGGGATCACGTAGGCTTTAGCCAGTGCGGTCTGCCCCAAACGCCAGAAACCCATACTCGCCAGCAGAAACAGCCCACCGAAAAGCATGAAAAATGGTGTAGAGAATACTTCGGCCTTCGCCCAGTCGGTAGCCGCTTTCAAGATGTCTATTTCTTGCATCGTAATTGAGGTTATTTAAAGATTCCAGACAAAGCCCGTTGCCTGCTCAGATACGGCCCAAAGTTTTTCCGTAACGGCCTTGTCTTGAGCGTGAGGTTCAACCTCGGAGGCCCTGACCGGACCCGTCCATTGCATCAGGCCGGTGGGTCCATAATAAGCTTTTTCAGCCAAGTTTTCTGTAGGTTCCACGGCGCACATCACCTCGGGGTAAGCTCCTTTTTCAGCAGATTGCACCAATGGGGTTTTAGACATCAGCCCAAAGATGATGCGGTCTTTCAGCCCGCCACTGTTCTTGATTAAGGAAGTAGCGGAAGACCCTGGGTGGCAAACGTAGGTCTTAACCTTACGATTAGCCATAC
>CALEDI010000210.1 GCA_937949535.1 uncultured Lewinella sp.
TTTTTGAGGGAAACGCTTCGCGTTTAGGTGGTGAAAACCAGTAATTGGTAACGACCAGTAAACCGCTATACATTGACGCTGATTAAGTGGCCATTACGCTAAAACGCGTAGCGTTTTCACAAGTCCCTCCCCCGTGGGGAGAGATTTAGGGAGGGGGTTTTAGTCGATGTATAGCGGTTTGAAGCAGATTACACAGCCCCCCCAAAACCTCCCCCTTGCACCTGCGGCCGCGCCCTACCCTATTTACTCACATCCAAATAAACCTTCATCTGTTGTTGGGCCCGGTCATAGTCTCCATAAAAGGCGAGTTGGGCGTTTCCGTCTACGATGAGGTAGCCCCGGCCGCTGCCGGGCACTTCATTTTCCACATACTCTCGGCGGATGTTGCCGCGCTGGTCGCGGATTTTTCGGTAACCGAAGTAAGTAGACGACGTGACGACCGTGTAGGCATGTTTGCCCTGCGGCAGGGTAAGCAAGATTTGCCCACGGCTGCGGCCGTCTCGGTTCAGGCGGATGGTGTGTTGCTGGCCCGCGATCTCTAACCGGATTGTTTCCGCCTTCTGCCCTTCGCCCAGTGCGTTGTTGATCCGGACGGTATAGCTGGCGCCGGTCGGTCGGGGAGATATAGGGTTAGCAACTGGCGTTGAGGTTGCTGGCCGCGCAGCAGCAGAATTTTCCGAAGCATTCCGGCCGGGGTACAGCTTCGCGATGTACTGCTTATCTATCGCTGAAAGGTCGTTGTTCATGCCTACTTCGTAGCGGAAGTTGGTCAGTTCTCCATCTACGGGGTAGTGCATAATGGAGGCGCGGTCATGGGTAGAGTATTGGGTATCGTGGCGGTTTGCGGTAGCGATTACGTTGTGGTAGGTGGTTTTGCGGTCCCACCTTTGGGTGTTCCAGTAATGGGCGTAAACGGCGTCTTCATCCCACGGGATTCCGCCGGCGGGGTTTTGGTGTTCGTGCAGCAGGCCCAAGGCGTGGCCAAACTCGTGCAAGACGGTCCGTTTGACTTCATACTCCGGGGTTCGGTCTGTGAGCCACCCGAAGTTCATGCTCGGTTCTTGCTGGTTGGCCCGCGCGGAAGCACTCCCGACCATCGACCAAGAAGAGCCGTTCTGGACAAACGCAACGCGGATGTCTGCGTGGCCGGAACTGACGACCTTGAAGCGGACGTTGGCGAAGCGGGTCCATTCTCTAGCGTGGTGTATCACGCGGTTCCTGAGGTCTGGGCTACCGCTCAAGAATTTCACCGTAACCGTGCTGCCGTTGGCCCAAGACACGCTCTGGCTTCGGCCGGGTTTGTAGCTCACTGCCTTTTGTACCACTCCGGGCAAGTCGGTGACATTGTTTGCTACGGACATTTCCGTGGTGGGAATGACGGCGCAAGTATGAATGGTTTGGGCGGTGCTACCCAAGGGAAAAAATACACAGAACAGCAACAGCGCGTAAATACTGTTGCGGGCAAGATGGGTTTGCATGTCAAAAAAGTTTTTGGGATACAGAATCAAGTAAAGCTTAAAGCGGGTGCAGCTATAAAGCGCAAGCCACTCCTTTTCGTCTATTTCACAAAGGATTTTAACCGATTTGCTCTTGATTTAACCTTTAGCCATAGGAATTGGCGCGGCCGGCAACCCAAGCCCCAAGGAATCTGGATTCAAAATATCTTCGGTGAAATCAATCTTTTCTCCAGCAAACATCTTTAGCCCAACAACTCTGCCTATATTACGGCCGCTAAGCAACTTTTACGATGCTTCCGCATTCTAACTTAAAACCAAACGGCCCTAACCAAGCCATATAAAACAAGACCTCAGCCACTAACTTCAACCAAATCAATTTTTCATGGTAACCACTCTTTCTCCAACGCCCAACGAAGAGCAAATGGCAATGATTCGTCAGAGCGCTCATGATTTTGCGGAAGCCAAAATTCGGCCCAATGTAATGGACTGGGACGAACGGGAGCACTTCCCGCGCGAGCTCTTCTCTGAGATGGGAGAATACGGCTTCATGGGCGTACTCGTGCCTGAAGAATACGGCGGTACTGGCCTCGGCTACGCCGAGTACATCACGATCATTGATGAGATTTCTCAGGTCTGTGGCTCCATCGGCCTCAGTGTTGCTGCGCACAACAGCCTTTGTACCAACCACATCCTGATGTTCGGTTCCGAGGCGCAGAAGAAGAAGTACCTCCCCAAACTCGCCACCGGCGAGCACGTAGGAGCTTGGGGCCTCACCGAGCCCAATACCGGCTCCGACGCGGGCCGGATGCGCACCGTAGCGGAGAAGCAGGAAGACGGCAGCTACATCCTCAATGGTGCTAAAAACTTCATCACCCACGGCCTTAGTGGCGAAGTGGCTGTTGTCATCGTCCGTACCGGAGAATTGCTCGACAGCCACGGCATGACGGCCTTCATCGTTGAACGCTCAGACAAGGGCTTCCGGGGCGGCAAGAAAGAGCAAAAACTCGGTATGCGCGCTAGCGAAACGGCCGAGTTGGTGTTTGAAGACTGCCACCTGCCCGCTGATCGGGTGTTGGGGGAAGTCGGCGAAGGCTTCGTGCAGAGCATGAAAATTTTGGACGGCGGCCGCATCAGTATCGCGGCCCTAAGCCTCGGCATCGCTCGGGGCGCATTCAACGCAGCCCTGGCGTACAGCAAAGAGCGCGAGCAATTTGGCAAGGCCATCAGTAAGTTCCAAGCCATCAGCTTCAAACTAGCCGACATGGCTACGGAGCTGGAAGCCGCCGAACTCCTAGTTCGTGAAGCTGGCCGCTTGAAGGACGCCCACCTGCCCGTCACGAAGGTTTCCGCAATGGCGAAGCTCTACGCCAGCGAAGTAGCCGTAAGGTGCGCCAACGAAGGCGTACAAATATTCGGCGGCTACGGCTTCACCAAAGAATTCCCCGCAGAGAAATATTACCGAGACTGCAAACTGCTCACCATCGGAGAAGGCACCTCCGAAATACAGAAACTTGTGATTAGTAGGGCTTTACTGAAGTAAAAACCGACATTTTTAAATGTTGTTGCCCTTCAAGTTCCACCAGTACCCACCCGCTGAATTTCTCAAACACTAGCCCTAGATGTCTGTTGTTGAAACAACTCTTCGTATCTTGCCGCGGTATGTCAAGTTATCCGATTTTAGACGTTTTGCGGGTTTTGCGCTTCCCCAATCTTGTTGTTGTGGCTGCGACCCAATTGCTGGTATTTTACCGGATATTGCTGCCTGCGTTCCAGCAGGAAGGAATCACTAATGTACTGACTTCATGGAAGCTCACTGAAATCATTGTAGTGACGCTGCTCATCACCGCCTCCGGCTACCTCATCAATGACTTACAAGACGAGACGACCGACGACATCAACCGGCCGGGCGCCAACCCCGTTGCGCGCCTTGGTAAGCAGGCCGTAATGTGGTTCTATGCGAGCTGTATCTTGGTTGCATTTATGGTTAGCCAGTTGCTCGCCTACCGCCTAGATGAACGAGAGCTGCTCTGGATTTTCCCCGTAGCCGTAGGGATGTTGTCAATTTACAGCATCGGGATGAAGCGGATTCCGGTACTGGGCAACCTACTAGTGGCGGCGTACTGCGCTGGCGTTCCCGGAATACTCCTCTTAGCCGAGCGAAATGCTGTTCGCCAGTTGGTAGCCTCCAACCCAGAACTGGGCATGAACGCTCTGCGGGTTTCTGTTTTGTTCATGGTATTCGCCTTCGTTGCTACCCTATTGCGCGAGCTGGTTAAAGACCTCGAAGACATTCGTGGAGACCGCGAAGTTGGCCGCCGAACCATCCCCGTGATGTGGGGGACATCCTTGAGCCAAAAGCTCGGTATCCTCCTTGGCCTCATGGTGATCGGCGCCATCCTGTGCCCTATTTTTCTTGGCTGGCCCGCTTTTCTTGCTCCCCCGATGCTGGGCTGTATCGTCGCTCTAATCATCGGCTTGTTGTACATACTCTTCCAACTCACGCGAGCGAAAGACCCCAAAGATTACCACCGACTGAGTACCCAACTCAAGTTTTTCTTACTGGGCGGGTTGGGCCTGCTGGCTTTCTTTTAGTCTGCAAACCCGCCAAAGCCCTTTTGTATGTCTTACTATGCCCACGAAACCGCTGTTATTGACGCCGGAGCCAGCGTAGGCACCGGCGCCAAAGTATGGCACTTCTGCCACCTTATGCCAGGCTGCGAAATTGGAGAAAACTGCTCTTTGGGCCAGAATGTCTTTGTTGCGGCTGAGGTTGTACTTGGGCGCAACTGCAAAGTCCAGAACAACGTAAGCCTGTATTCGGGCGTAAGCTGTGGCGACGACGTATTTATTGGCCCTTCGGCCGTTTTCACCAACGTCATCAACCCCCGGTCTGCGGTCAACCGCAAGAGCGAATACCTCCCTACCCGACTAGACGATGGCGTAACCATTGGGGCCAATGCCGTCATCGTTTGCGGAACGCACCTCGCCCACCACGCTTTCGTTGGGGCGGGCAGCGTAGTAACCAAAGATGTACCCGCCTACGCCCTAGTCGTAGGCAACCCCGCACGGCAAATAGGCTGGATGAGCGCCGCTGGCGGTCGGCTAAGTTTTGATGAGGCCGGAAAAGCCGTCTGCCCCGAGACCAGCGAAAACTACCTCCTCTCCGATGGCCAAGTCCGCTCCGCGAAGTAAGGGCTTATCTATTTATTTCCCATCCCTTACTTTTGCCGGTGAGCTAAACCCATACCTCCTATCGGACCATCAAACACAAGTGTTTCCTTCGCGGTATTAGGCCTTGGCCACATCGGCCGAAGGCACGCCTTACTCATCCAAGCACAAAAGCGGAGCCGGTTGGTCGCCATCTGCGACCCCTTGCCTAAAGAACAACTCAACTATCCCTCTGGCCTCCATACATCCGTACCGTTGTTCAACGATCTTAATGCGCTTCTCAGCTCCGGAATAGCCATTGATGTAGTATGCATCTGCACGCCCAACGGCCTACACGCAAGGCAGGCGATTGAGTGCTTGGAAGCGGGCAAGCACGTTGTCATCGAGAAGCCAATTGCCCTAAACGTAGCCGATTGTGAGGCAATCATCTTCGCCGCAAGCCAAGCCAAAAAGATAGTCTTCGGCGTGATGCAAAACCGCTACAGCCCCGCTTCCGCCTGGCTGAAGGAGCAAACCGAAACCGGAGTGCTCGGCAAGATCTTACAGGTCCATTTAAACTGCTTCTGGAACCGCGACCACCGCTACTACACCCTCCTCCCCGACGGGAAGCCACACCCCTGGCACGGCGATGAAGCACTAGACGGTGGGGTATTGTTCACCCAATTTGCACACTTTATCGACTTGCTCTGCTGGTGTTTCGGCGATGTAACTGCCCGCTCGGCCCACTTCGCCAACCAAAACCACAAAGACATCCACGCTTTTGCCGATACCGGAACCGTCCACTTTTCCCTTGACCAAGGCGCACTCGGCAGCCTCAATTTCAGCACCGCAATCTGGGACCAGAACTTTGAGTCGACCCTGACCGTCATCGCCGAACGGGGAACCATTAAACTTGGCGGCCAGTACATGAACGAAGTGATCTATTGCCATGTAGACGGCCTCGATTTCCCAGACCTCCCACCGAGTAGCCCCGCCAACAACTATGGCCCCTACCAAGGCTCCGCTGCCAACCATCACTTCGTTATCGACAACGTTGTGGACGTGCTTAACGGCAACGCGACCGTGGCTACCCCGGCCGAGGAAGGCTTAGCGGTAGTCAAGGTCATTCAAGACATTTATGCTTTGGGCGCGGGCGCAGGTGCAGGGAGTCCTTGGTAAGCAGGGCTCGTTTTGGTTGAGTGCCTCTAGGCTACGGAATATACATAAGTTTACACGAACGCCGTTTCACACCTCGGATGTAGTTCTCCAAACTCGACAGGCGAACTTTTTTGTTGTAGAATTAGCGTCAATCTTATCAAGAGACAAACACTGGTTCTAATAACCAAATTATTCCTTTAAAGCAGTGACAAAAAAGAATTCGACTGGCGAGTTCCCGCGAAACTCGCCAGTCGAGCACGAAGTACTGCGAAGCACATTCTTTTTCGCTCACAGTACGAGGTACATATTTAGTCCTATACAAACCATCTTGCACCCTAGGAATTA
>CALEDI010000211.1 GCA_937949535.1 uncultured Lewinella sp.
CTACCCCCCCTTACTCCCTTACTCCTTTCCCCCTTACTCCCTTCCCCCCTTACTCTTGACGAACTACCTCCACATAACCCATCCCTTCGCCCTAGAATCTGGCGAGACCTTACCATCGCTTACCGCAGCTTACAACACCTACGGGAAGTTGAACGCTGCGAAAGACAACGTGATCTGGATTTGCCATGCTCTCACGGCCAACAGCGATGCCGAAGACTGGTGGCCGGGGCTGGTGGGGGAGGACTTCACGATTGACCCAACGAAATACTTCATCGTCTGCGTCAATATGCTAGGCAGCAGCTACGGCAGTACCAGCCCGAAGAGCTTCAACCCAGAGACGGGCAAAGCTTACGGCCTCGATTTTCCGCTGGTGACGACCCGAGACCAAGCCCGCTTTTTCAACCTGGTCGCAAACCATCTTGGCATCCTGCGTATTCGCCTCCTAATGGGCGGTAGTATGGGCGGACAATGCGCAGGCGAATGGGCCTGCCTGAACCCAGAACGCTTCGATCTCCTCTGCTTATTGGCGACCAACGCCCGGTTTTCGCCCTACGGCATCGCCTTCAACGAAAGCCAGCGCATGGCGCTACGCGCCGACCCGACGCTTGGGACCGACGCGCCCGAGGCTGGCCGCCTTGGCTTAGAAGCTGCCCGCTCAATGGCTGTGCTGTCTTATCGGCATTACCGTACCTACCACGCTACCCAACAACAGCCAACCCCTGATGATTTCGATGACTTCCGCGCCAGCAGCTACCAACGCTACCAAGGCTATAAGCTTTGGAAACGCTTTGATCCTACCTGCTACTACGCCCTGACGCGCGGCATGGACAGCCACAACTTGGGCCGAGGGCGCGGCGGCGAAGCCGAGGCCCTAAAAACGATCACTTCCCCTACGCTCATCATCAGTATTGATACCGATGTGTTGTTCCCGACCGAGGAGCAGTCTTTGCTTAGTCGTTACATCCCCAACAGCCGCCTCGATGTGATGTCTTCAGACTATGGCCACGATGGTTTCCTCGTAGAAACGCCTACCATCGGTCGCCTACTCGCAGATTTCCTCGTCGATCAATTACAGATTGATGCGGGCACAAAACACGCTTTTACGGATGGGCTCAGCGGGCGAACTTTTGCCATTCCGGGAACGGAGGAGGTTTAGAAAATAAACTGTGCCCATTATCAATCTATCCTACTACCTTTGCGGCCTTGAATCCGCCTTCGTTTGTAGGAAGGCACTAAATGACCTTTGATGATCAACATCACTTTTCCCGACGGTAACGTCCGTCAGTACGAATCAGGAACCTCTGCTTTTCAAATTGCCGAGAGTATTTCTAGCGGTCTAGCCCGCAACGTGGTCTCTGCCACCGTAAACGGCCAACTGACCGACCGCGACCTGCCGCTCACCAAAGACGCCACCCTCGCCCTACACACCTGGAACGACCAGCAGGGCAAGGAAACCTTCTGGCACTCCACGGCCCACCTGATGGCCGAAGCGCTGGAGGCCCTCTACCCCGGCATCAAATTTGGCTACGGCCCCGCTAGCGAAAAAGGCTTCTTCTACGATGTAGAACCGCCCGCTGGTACCGTCATCAGTACCGACGACTTCCCGACCATCGAGAAGAAGATGATCGAACTGGCCCGCCAGAAGAACGATTTTAGCCGCAAAGAAGTGAGCAAAGCCGACGCCATCGCCTACTTCACCGAAAAAGGCGACGAGTACAAACTGGAACTGCTGGAAGCCCTCGAAGACGGCACCATCACTTTCTACACCCAAGGCGAGTTCACCGACCTCTGCCGTGGTCCGCACATTCCCAATACCGGCGCAATCAAAGCGATCAAGCTCATGAAAGTGGGGGGGGCGTTTTGGCGCGGCGATGAGAACAACAAACAACTCACCCGCATCTCCGGCATCTCCTTCCCCAAGGCGAAAGAACTCACCCAGTACCTCGAAATGCTGGAGGAAGCCAAAAAACGCGACCACCGCAAACTCGGCAAAGAACTAGAGCTCTTCATGTTCTCCGAAAAAGTTGGGGCGGGCCTCCCGATGTGGCTCCCGAAGGGAACCCAACTGCGCGAACGCCTCGTCAACTTCTTGAAGGTGAAGCAGGAAAACGCCGGCTACCAGCAAGTAACTACACCGCATATTGGTAAGAAGGACCTCTACGTTACCTCCGGCCACTGGGACAAATACGGCGAAGACAGCTTCCAACCCATCAAGACCCCTCGGGTAGACGAAGAGTTCATGCTTAAGCCCATGAACTGCCCCCACCACTGCGAGATGTACAAATTCCGGCCCCGCTCTTACAAAGAGTTGCCGCTTCGCCTTGCTGAGTTCGGAACGGTTTACCGCTACGAACAAACCGGAGAGCTGCATGGCTTGAGCCGCGTGCGTGGCTTCACGCAAGACGATGCCCACATCTTCTGTATGCCAAACCAGGTGAAGGACGAGTTCATCGCCGTTGTCGACATCGTGAAGGACGTCCTCAACCTCATCGGCTTCGACGACGTAACCGCTCAGATCTCCCTCCGCGACCCCAACAAGCCCGAAAAGTACATCGGCTCCAAAGAAAACTGGGAGACCGCCGAGCAGGCCATCATTGATGCTTGTAAGGAGATTGATATGAAGACCGTCACGGAGTACGGCGAAGCGGCTTTCTACGGCCCGAAACTCGACTTCATGGTTCGCGACGCCCTCGGCCGCAGTTGGCAACTTGGTACCGTTCAGGTAGACTACAACCTGCCCGAACGTTTCGAGTTGGAGTACATCGGCTCAGACAACCAGCCGCACCGCCCGGTGATGATTCACCGCGCGCCCTTCGGCTCGTTGGAGCGCTTCACGTCTATCCTCATTGAGCACACCGGCGGTAAATTTCCGCTCTGGCTTGCGCCAGACCAGTTCGCGATCCTCCCGATCAGCGAGAAATTCAACGATTACTGCCACGAGGTCTCGAAGCAACTTGCTACCCACGACATCCGTGGCTTGGTGGATGATCGTAACGAGACCATCGGTCGTAAAATTCGTGACAACGAAACCAACCGTATTCCTTTCATGCTCATTGTGGGGGAGAAGGAAGTTGAGGCAGGTGGCGTCGCCGTGCGCGTGCAGGGAGAAGGTGATAAGGGCACGATGTCTGTCGAGGAGTTCATTGCTTTCTTTCAGGGCCAGTTGACTTACTAGCTGGCCCACTAGATCCCTAACCCCAAAGAAGGGGGAACACTGTTGTACAAAAATGAAGATGAGCCATCCCTGGTTTTTGATCAAGATGACCATGTTTGGCAGTATTCGACAAGATTTTTAGCGATCAGTGGACAGCATTCAGGCAAAACGGTTCTGAATGCTGCCCGCTGATCGCTTTTTTATGCCAGCTATATCGATCGGAGACATAGGAGAAAACGCTAGAGATACGGTTCAAACTCTGGGATGACTCATGTTTTTTGGCGCGGCCGCAGGATGCAAAGATGGTTTTAGAGGGATGGGGATTAGGCTGGGGCAATCAAATCAACCCAACACAGAAGCAAGCGTATCCTTACCTTCGCCCCAATGCATCTTGCTAAGCTCAAACTTACCCAATTCAAAAACTACTCCGGTGGTGAGCTGACGTTCAGCTCGCGCCTAAATTGTTTCGTGGGGGCAAACGGAGCGGGCAAGACCAACCTGCTTGAAGCCATCTACTACCTCTGCATGGGCAAGAGCTACGCCAGTACACCAGACCAGTACGCTATTCAGCACGGTCTGGACGTTAGCCGCCTCGACGGAGCGTTCCGGGCGGGAGAGGAAGGCGATGCGCCGGAGCGCATCGTTGTGAAATTGCAGAAACGTAAGCGCAAAGTCATTGAACGCAACGGCGCGGCTTATGAGCGTTTGGCAGACCATGTTGGCCGCTATCCCGTCGTCATCATCGTGCCCGATGATAGCCGACTGGTGCTGGAAGGCTCCGAAATACGCCGCCGTTTGCTGGACAACAGCCTGAGCCAAACCGACCCCGTATACCTCAACCACCTCATCGCCTACAACAAACTACTGGCCAACCGCAACGCGATGCTCAAGGAACTCGACGGCCGGAAAGACACCTCTGGCCTCCTTGAAGTCTACGACCTCCAGATGGCCGAGCCCGCCGCTTACATTCATGAAAAACGCTGGAACTTCATCGGCCCCTTTACCGAACTACTGACCGAAGCCTACGCCGCTATCTCCGGCCAGCGCGAAACCGTCAACGTGACCTATAAAAGCCAACTGCTGGAAATGCCTTGGGCAGCGTTGATGGATGTGCGGCGCGAGAAAGACCGCATTTTGCAGCGCACTACCGGCGGCATCCACCGAGACGACCTCGTATTTACCCAAGAGGGCCACCCCTTGCGCCGCGTTGCGAGCCAAGGGCAGTTGAAGTCGTTCGTGCTGTCCTTAAAGCTGGCCCAGTACCGGCTGTTGGAGCGCAACACCCGCCGCAGCCCCATCCTCCTCCTCGACGACATCTTCGATAAGCTGGACCGCGACCGCGTTCGCCAACTACTAGAACTGGTCCTCACTTCGGCCTTCGGCCAAGTATTCATTACCGATACCGACCCTGAGCGCGTCACCGGGCTGGTAGACGCCGCTACGGACTGGCGGCGGTTCTTTGTTGCTGGTGGGGTAGCAAGAGAAGAGGAGGAATAAGCCTTCGGATAGTTGAATTGGGTGTTTCTAAACTTAACTTGATGGTTCCTGCCGAACCCGTACCTTAGCCCATAAGATGTACAAAAAGCCCCCACCCAAAAACGACCCTACGCCCCTGAAGGAAGCCTTCATGAAGCTGCTCCGCAATAAGCGGAACGAGCCGGGCTACTTCAAAGCGCGGACAAAACTGGTGTGGGAAAAATTCTTCGGTAAAAACGTAGCAGACAACACCCGAGACCTGATGATCCGGAACAAAAAGCTCTACGTCTACGTCACCAACGCCCCCCTACGCAACCAACTGATGATGCACCGGGAGGGCATCCTGAAACGCCTCAACGAAGAGTTTGGGGAGGACTACCTTGAAGAGGTGGTGATTAAGTAAAGGAGGAAAGGAATAAGGGAATAAGGGTACTACACCGTCTTATCCTTAGAGCTTCCCGCGTCGGATTAAGTAAAGGAGGAAAGGAATAATGGGGAGCGCAGGATAGCAACCTCAAACACTGCTACTCAAACCTACGGTCTACTTCTTCCAGTTCGTACTTTACGAAGCAGCGGCGCCCGTTGGGTGCGCGGCTGGGCTGTTCGCAGGCGAAGAGCCGATTGATTAGGGAGCGCATTTCGGCGACATCTAGGGCTTGGCCCGTTTTGATGGCGGCGCTGCGGACGAGAGCCTTTGCCAGACGCGCATGGCCGCTGCTTTCTACATCTACATCGTTGCGGTACTGCTCTAGCAACTGTTCGAGGAGCTGAATTTCGTTTTGCCCAGCCAGCTCTGCCGGAATACCACGAACGATGAAAGATTCGCCGCCAAAATGTTCAAGATCAAAACCGAGCTGCCGGAGATCGGGGAGGATGTCGTTCATCAACCCAACGTCTACGTGCGGGAGTTCTAGCGTTTGCGGGAATAGCGATTGCTGAGACGCAGCGGGGGAAGCTTGCAGTGTTTTGAGGAATTGCTCGTAAAGGATTTGCTGGTGGGCCGCCCGCTGATCGATGAGCAACCAGCCGCCTTTGATGGGGGATACGATGTAGCGCTGGTGGAGCTGGTAGGGCGCACGGTCTTGCGATACAGCGGGGCTGCCGTCTGCCGCATCGTCGTCTTGGCTCATTCGGCTGGGTAGTAGCTCGCCCATTTCTGGGTTAGAGGCTTCAGCATCGCCGAAATCGATGAAGGGTGTTTCTGGTTTGGCGGGCGCATCATCCCCCAGCCCATCGTAGAGTTTTTGCCAATTGCGCAGGTTGGAGGCGTGGCGGTCGGCCTCAGACTTTGGCTGCCTGGCGGCAGCGGCAGACCCGCCTCCGGAGGTACTACTTGAGCCGCTGGGCTTTTTGTAGTCGTCGTTCATCCTGCTGGGCAGGGCTTCGCCCTGCTCTTCGGTGGGGCGGGTGTTCGTTATGTTGGTCCGAGAGGGGGAGAATGGGTTGTTGGTCTCGAAGTCGATGGTAGGCATAATGCTTGCCCTGCCGAGTCCGTGGCGGATGGTTGCCTTGAGGTAGTTGTAGATCAGCCGTTCGTCTTCGAACTTGATTTCTTGCTTGGTGGGGTGGACGTTGACGTCGATCCGGGCGGGATCAATTTCTAAGTAGATGACGTAGAAGGGGTAAGACTCCTTTGGCAGCAGGTCATCATAAGCAGACACCACCGCATGATGTAGATAACTGCTCTTGATGAAGCGGTTGTTGATGAAGAAGAACTGCCCTACACGAGATTTGCGCGCGGCTTCTGGTTTGCCGACGAAGCCGCTGATGGAGAGTACATCTGTGTCTTCATTGATCGGTACGAGCAATTTGTCGTACTTGCGGCCAAAGACTTGTACTGCGCGCTGGCGTAGTTTGCCAGCGGGCAGGGCCAGGTCTAGCCGGTCGTTGACGTGCAGGTCGAAACGTACTCCTGGGTGGGCTAAGGCGATGCGGGTATATTCCTCACGGATGTGCCGGAGTTCTACGTTGTCGCTCTTTAGGAAGTTCCTGCGGGCGGGGACGTTGAAGAAGAGGTTGCGGACCGAAATGGTTGTACCCGGAGCGGAAGCAATGGGTTCTTGGATTTTGACTTCGCTGGCTTCAACGACTAGTCTGGTGCCGAGTTCGTCTGGTGCGCGGCGGGTTTTCATTTCCATTTGGGCGACGGCGACGATGCTGGCGAGGGCTTCGCCTCTGAAGCCCATGGTGCGTAGGGCGAAGAGATCATCAGCGCTGCGCAGTTTGCTGGTTGCGTGGCGTTCTAGAGACATGCGGGCGTCGGTTTCGGACATTCCGCAGCCGTTGTCTCGTACTTGGATGAGGGTTTTACCACTGTCTTTTACCAGTAGCTCGATTTCTGAGGCTCCGGAGTCGATGGCGTTCTCGACCAACTCCTTCACGACACTAGCGGGCCGTTGGATCACCTCGCCGGCGGCGATCTGGTTGGCAATAGCGTCGGGGAGCAGGTGGACGAGGTTGTCCGTCATCGTAGAATGCAGGTTGAAATCAATGATAGTTTACAAGACGGGTACAAGGTACGAAGATAGATTGGTAGTAGGGTAAATAGTAGGAGACCTGCAACTGGTTATACGCATATGTTGATAGCGTTTGGAGGTTGAACAAGCGCAGCACCAAGAGTAGTACATATGGCGGCCGGTCAACTTACTGGCTGACCCACTAACTAAGCCACGCCTCCAGTTCAGGGAAATAAAGCTGGTAAACGATGTATGCTAGGCCTACCAAACTGATCAGTACGATCAGTAGTGTTGAGTTGGATTTCTTGACCCGAGCGCTCCGGTATGCACCTGCGGCCTCGCCTCCTGCTCCTTTGCGAAAGCCGCCTGAAATGCGGGTTTTCATCGCATCTACTCCGCCGTTTTGCAATTGTTCAACGCGCTGCTTTAGCTTTTCAGCTTCTTCCTTTTTCGGGTCCCAGAAACGGGGTTTGTAACTGAACTGTTGGTTCTTTGGCGGCTTGAAGAGGCGGAGAAAACCCATGGTAGACTGTTTTTTGATTGAACGGTTGAAGTTACAGAAAGATGCGAAAAGAGAAAAGAATGGCGGGCGGGGCCTGTTTGGCCTTGCTCTTTAATCCTTACACCTTGCACCTGCGTACTCGCCCACATATTAAAGTTTTTGCGCCTTCGGGAACACCAACCAAAACCAAGCAGCCGCTAACAGGCCCACTGCCCCAGGCACCAGCCAGATCATTGACCATTCATGCCCGCCCCCCGCTAGGGTATTGGCCAAAACGATCTCTCCCGCGATCCAGCTGCCGATGAACATACCCAAGCCTTGGTTGGCGAAAGAGATCAGTCCTTGTGCGGTACTCCGCAAAGCGGTCGGTACCCGGTTGTCGACGTAAATCTGTGCGGCCACCACGATCCAGACAAAGGCGATGCCCTGCACCGCGATGGCGAGATAAAGCAGCCATTCGTAGTTGTCTGGCCGCGCAAACGCGAAGAGGAAGTACCGTGCGCCCCAAACGAACAAGCCCCAAAAGAAGATTGTCCGGAATCGGATTTTCCGAAAGAACCAGGGCATCGCGAACAGGATGCCGATTTCAAAAAACTGCCCCAAAGACATCTTCGCCGCTGCGGCAGACCAGCCAACTTCGTTGAGGAAAGGATTCACGAAACTGTAATAAAACGACGATGGGATGCAGGAGAAAAACACGGCCAACAACAGCATGATCATCCCCGGCTCACGGACGATGCGGCGGACCTCCGGCCCCATCAGCATCGAGAAGTTAAAACCCGGTTGTGGCGGTACACGCGGCAAAGTGAGCCCAACCAGCGCCGTAATGACCGCCATGCCCCCACCCGCCACCAGCGGCCACGCCGAGTTCTCTACGCCAAAAAAACTGAGCCCCAGGCCAACCAACATAAACGAAACCGTGCCCCAAGCCCGGACTGCAGGAAACTCCTTAGCCGGCTCCGCCAGCTGGTGAAAACAAATGGCTGCCAGCAAACTAAAAGTAGGCATGAAGCAGAGGTTGAACACCAAAATTAAGCTGTAAACCGCCGCAAAAGACTCGACAAAAAAGCAGGCCGTAAGCGCAATAGCGGCCAGCACATTGAGCAGTACCAGCATCCGGTCTGCGCTAAAGTAGCGGTCTGCTAACCAACCAACGACCGGAGGGATCACCGTAGCGGCAATGGCGTTGGTGGCATAGATCATGCCTACCTCTCGTCCGCTAAAACCCAGGGTTTGGAGTAAGTAAGTACCCAAACAAATGACGCTCGTAGCGAAGACGGCGTTCTGCAAAAATTGAAGGGCCGACAGGCGAAAGGCGGTAGACATGGACGCAAAGATACACTGCCTGTACAGCTAGTGGCTTGAATAGCATGATGGGGGCAAAAGCTGTAATTTTATCTATTCTCCATCCCTAAACAGGCACGAAAGACCACGTTTACATAGTTATACCCTAAAGTTGTTTTCCGTGAAGATTTTTCTTTTACTCCCTTGCTTACTTTTGTTTTCCGGCCCGCAGAGTGTTCGCCTGCAGGTGACTTCCACAGCCGCGCAAACAGGAAACATCCACTTGGCCGTTTACGCCAATGCTGAAGACTACGCGGCCAAACGAACGCTCATTGGCGCGGTGAAGCCGTTTGATAGCAAAAATGTTTCCTTCAGTGTTGAACTCCCTACTGCTGGCAGCTACGTCATCTCAGGCTACCACGACGTGAACGGAAATGGAAAGCTCGATTTCAACATGATGGGCATCCCGAAAGAACCTTACGGCTTCGTGAACCCGCCTTCCAACAAATGGAAAGCGCCTCAGTTTGGAGACATTGCGACGAGGGTTGATGCTGGGAAGCTGGATGCCAACATGGTGTTTAGGCTTTGGAAGGAGTATTAAGGGATGCCTACCACGTCCCCTCTCTTCCGAGGAGAGAGGAACATATAAAACACCCCCGCTCCAATACAAACAATCAGGCGCAAACGCGGGATGCAAAAACCGTTAAGCGCGCGTCTGCAAAAATCGGGCCAGTTTCCCAACTTTGCACCTCGCCTACGTGTTCCTCGTTGCAGAACCTAAAGAACTTCATGCTCGGACAATCGCAAAACCAATCCCAAAACCAGTCGTTCAGCCCTCGACAGATTCAGCTCATGCAGCTGCTGCAGCTGCCGGTGATGGAACTGGAACAGCGGATCAAGGAAGAGCTAGAAAAAAACCCAACCCTAGAAGAAACCCAGCCCGAGAATAACGACTCGCCCGATAAGCAAGAAGAGTTTGAGCCCCAAACCGAAGAACGCAACTCGGAATACGACGACGACTACTTCCAGCAGTACATGGACGACGACCCCGGCAGCTACCAGCAAAAAGCCGGTGCAGACCTAGACGACTACGTCGCCCCAGGAAATTACACCGCCGACGAGACCTCCTTCTTCGAATACCTCATGGACCAACTCATGAGCCTCGAATTCGAAAGCCACCAAGAAATCCTCATTGGCAAACAGATCATTGGTAACCTCAATGACGACGGCTACCTCGGCCGAACCCTCAGTGCCATCTCCGATGATTTGCTCATCAATTACCACCTCGACGTGCGGAAGGCGGAGGTTGAGCGCGTCCTCAAGATTGTCCAGACGCTAGAGCCCGCAGGGCTCGCTGCCCGAGACCTCCGCGAGTGCCTACTCCTCCAACTGAACAGCAAGATTGAAGATGGCGAAGACCTCGACATCATGGTCTACGCCGACCTTATTCTTGCCCAAACCATCATCCGGGAGCATTTCGAGCTCTTTACCAAAAAGCACTACGACAAGCTGCGCGAGAAGCTGGCCGTAGATGAAGACGAACTCCGCGATGCCCTCGGTGAAGTTCTTCGCCTCAACCCCAAGCCTGCCTCGGGGCTGCTTGGCGCGGCGGGTGGCCGCGCTGCTCAGGCGGTAGTGCCAGATTTCGTCCTCAATATGGTAGACGGCAAGTTCCGCCTCCAACTCACGGCGCGCAACGCGCCTGACCTCCGCGTAAACGACCATTACCAACAAATGCTGGCCGAATACCGCCGCAAACAAAAGGAAGCAGGCAAACTCTCTACCGCCCAAAAGCAAGCCGCTGGATTTATTCGCCAGAACATCGACTCCGCCAACTGGTTTATCGAAGCCATCCAGCAGCGGCAGCAGACGCTTTTTAGCGTCATGCACGCCATCTTGCGCTACCAAGACGGGTACTTCCGCACCGGAGACACCGCCATGCTCCGCCCCATGATCCTGAAAGACATCGCCGAAGTCACCGAACTAGACATCAGCACCGTTAGCCGCGTAGCGAACAGCAAATACATCCAGACCGACTTCGGCACCTTTTCCCTCCGCAAGTTCTTCAGCGAAGGCATGACCAACCAAGAAGGCGAAGAGGTGAGCACCACCCAGATCAAAAAAGTCCTCGGCGAAATCATTGCCGCCGAAGACAAACGCAAACCCCTCGCCGACGGCAAACTTCAAAAAGCCCTCGCCGAAGCTGGTTACGACATCGCCCGCCGAACGGTAGCCAAATACCGCGAGCAGCTAGGGCTGCCGGTAGCGCGGTTGCGGAAGGAGTTGTAGGGGCGCCGTGCCTCCGGCACAATGCTGGGTTGAGCGCCTCCGGCCTACGGAATATACATAAGTTTACGAAGGTTCGTTGAGTGCCAAAACCCCCTCCCTAAATCCCTCCCCACGGGGGAGGGACTTGTGAAAACGCAATGCGTTTTTGAGGCAAAGTTGGTCGTAACTACCCAAGT
>CALEDI010000212.1 GCA_937949535.1 uncultured Lewinella sp.
CATCATCGAGTGTACCACTCTTAGAAACGACTTATCCAATCGTGCAACTACTGCTACGATCTCACTACGCATTTCCTCCTCGGTATACTGTTTCTTTTGTTCTGGCTGGCCCATAACTATTCTATTTGCTGATAAAGATAACGTTTCTGCGTAGGAGAATAGTTTTGGTGGTAATTCGAGTACGCTCCAACCAAGCGCCTCCCCCAACTGTTACCTTTGTCCTTAACTAAAAACAAAAGACTTGCCCCTAGGCTCTCCACATGACCCCAACCCGTGGGCACTCTACGAAGAGGCGCTGCGCTACGACAAAGTCGGAGACGTATACACCGCCGTGAAACTGCTCAAGAAGGCGGTTCGGATCAGCCCAGACTGGGCCGAGCCGTTTGCGGCCCTCGGTACCATCTACCATCGCCGCCGCGAGTGGAAGCCCGCCTTCCACTACTGGAAAAAGACCGTCGCGCTTGATGCCGACGACCGCGAGGCTTGGTGGCACCTCGGCCTAGCGGCCGTTGGCCTCGGCCGGATGCGCGTTGCGGCAACCGTGTGGGCAAAGTTTGGCTTCGGCAAGCCCAACCTCACCCAACCGCTCTCCTTGGAGGTGAAAGGCCCCAACGGCTATGAGATATTATGGATGCAACCGCTTGATGCGGGCCGTGGGCGCATCCTCAGCATTCCGCATCCCGGAGGGAACTTGCGCTACCGAGACCTGATGCTCTACAACCGCCGCCAGCAAACGGGCTCCAACGTAGTAGGCAGCCGCCGCGTTGCCGTCTATGCTTCGCTAGACCGCATCAAACGCTCCCCTTACCAAACCTTTAGCTGCCTGCTGCATACCAGCAGCCACAAAGCCATCAACCAGCTAGAAGAACTTTGCTTCGATGCGGGCCTCGGTTTCGAGGTCTGGAGCAACGCCAGCCACGCCACCAGGTTGAACAAAAACAAAGCCGGAGACGCTGAAAAAAACGCCTTCCCGGAGTACTACAACGACCTCGTGCCCCGCCCAGACCACGGCACGGCACTCGTCGCCATTGCAGCCATACATCCCGCAGAGGTAGAGCGGACGCTGAACGACTGGCAGATCATCAGCTTGGAAGGCTATTCGGACTTGAAGCAATATTAGTAATGTAGTTGCTACCGCACGTTGCAGCGGTAGCAACTACATTGTTGATTACCGCTTTCTTCTCAAAAGATACCGTTCCGTGCGTATATTTGCACGATAAAATCAAAATACTTGTTGAAAACTCCTTCCATCCTTCTTTTTTTGGGCTTTGTTTTGTGCTCTGTGTTTGCGGTGTCTTCTTATCGGGCTGAGCAGCCTGGGGTGCGCCTTTTTGGGACGTACTTTAGTGCGACTCCCATACAGGGTTATACTACCCAGCGGAGCCTCAGTGCGGGGATTGCGGAGGAAGATGCGTCTATTATTCGGCAAGCCTACGCTTATCACCAGTCGGCTGACTACGACTTGGCGCTTATGAGTTTTCGGGCTTATCTGGAGAGCAACCCGGTACCAGCCAACGACGAAACGCTTTTGCTGGCGGGTACTTCGGCGATTGCTACGGGCAACTACGCTGAGGGGGCTGAATATTTAGACCAGGTTGAAGCAGACGGAGCCTTGGCTGCGGAAGCTTGGTGGCACTTGGCCTTGATTGATTTGCGAGAGGGCAATTTTGCGGCTGCGAGAGACGAACTCAAACGGATTACCCAGCAACGCATCCCGAAGCGTATCCCGGCGATGGAGCTGCTCGATAAAATTCCGCAGCAGTAAGGGTGTACTCAATTTAATGGGGCTTAGTCGTTCTTTTTGGCCCAATCGGTAAGGTGTTTTGGCTTTTCTGGTGGGGGCTTGAAGCCTTTTGGCTTTTTTTCGCAAAATTGCGGTGCTTTTGGGGCGCGGCCGCAGGTGCCAAAATCGTTTTTTTAGGTGCAATGGAAGACAATTAGGCTCCTTCGGAGGCATAGCCTTATTACCTTGCGTTCAAAAGCTTCTTACCTTGCACCTGCGGCCGCGCCCTAAATGACCTCTTTTTCATTTGCCGCCAAGCAAAACTACCCGTACCAATACCTGACTACTTATGCTTCTTCGCTACTGTCTTTCTCTGTTACTGTTCGCCACCAGCCTGAGCGCACTCACTGCCCAAGATTGCAACTACCAGCTCCTGATGGAAGACACCTTCGGCGATGGCTGGAATGGTGGCGAAGTTACCGTCCGTGTCAATGGCGTATCTACGATGTATACCCTAGAACGAGACGACAACGGCGGCTTCTTCCGCGCTGTCTTCTTCCCCGTCAACAACGGAGACGTAATTGAAATCGACTACGTACACGGTGGCTTCCCGAACGAGACCTTTTTCTCGATCTTGAACAACAACGATAGCCTGCTGTACAGCAACGGCGAAGTTGTTGGCGAAGACGTTATTGAGGGAACAAACCTCGCTAGTATCGTTGTTGAATGCGAAGTCTGCGCGGCTCCTTCGGCCAACAGTATCGAGTTTTTTCGGATTCGTTCTACTTCCGTAGACATTCGCTTCCTCAGCCTGCCAGCCAGCGTAGACCCGCTCTACCGCATCCAGTACCGAGGCGGAAACTTCGACCCTGCCGTTGATATGGACGGCACTACCATAATGGGAACCGATACTTCCTACCGCATCGACAACTTAGCCCCAGATAGCCTGTATACCTTCTGGGTAGATGCCGTCTGCCAAGCCGTAGACGACACCACCGCCATTCGGGGGCCTTTCCAGATCATGACCCAAAAACGGAAAGACGTAGGCATCACCCAGCTAACCTCTCCGCTTACGGGCTGCGACTTGGGCAGAGAAGACGTAACCATCGGTATCACCAACTTCGGCGGCGAGCCTCAGGCATTCTTCAACCTAGATTTCACCGTCAACGACGCCCCAGGCGGCGTATCAATGCCCAACGACGGCATCTTTACCGGCATCGTTGGAGTAGACAGCACGGAGTTCTTCACCTTTGATATTAGGGCCTTTCTCGACGCGCCCGGAACCTATGAATTCAAACTCTGGACCGCGCTCGAAGGCGATGAAGACCCGACGAACGACACCCTGACCATCTCCGTTACCCACATACCCCTCATCCAAGACTTCCCCTATGTTGAAAATTTTGAGGCCAACGACGGCTTCTGGTTTGTTGATCGCCAGGGCCGAGGAGCGGCCAGTTGGGAATGGGGACACCCCGATGGCAACCTCATCAGCCGCGCCCCGCAGGGGCGCAACGCTTGGGTCACTGAACTAAACGACGACTACTTCAACCAAGAAGAGTCTTACCTCGTCTCGCCTTGTTTTGACCTTACAGGCATGACCACCGACCCGCTTTTCAGTTGCCAACTGTTTGTAGAAAGCGAGGAAGACTTCGATGAACTCACCCTTGAATACACCACCGACGAGGGCGAAAACTGGCGCAAAGTAGAAACTAGCCCCGCTGGCATCAACTGGTACAACGACCTCGAAAACCAGCGCTGGACCGGCGACGGAGACTTCGGCGAAAACTTCCGAACGGTCGCCAATCTCATTCCCGGCGTAGCCGGAGAGATTATCCAACTGCGCTTCGCGCTAAGAACGGACAATGGCGTCCGCAGGGAAGGCTTCCTAGTTGATGCCGTAACCCTAACCGAACGTATGGGCGATAACCTGGCCGCAGCACAAGCCACCAGCGTAAACCCAGCCACCTGTAGCTCCCCTACCGACTCCGTAGCCTTCCGGTTCACCAACCTCGGTCTCAATACCGCTGAAAACGTGAACCTCAGCTACCGCGTAAACGGCGGAGACGTAATCACGGAAGTGTTTACTGGCCCGCTTACCGCTGGGCAAACTACTACCTACGTTTTCTCTACGCCTTTTGACGGAACGTCCTCCGCAGAAAGCACCGTAGAAGTCTGGACGAACCTCCTCAACGACTTTCAAATCAGTAACGACACCACGGTCTTCTTCCTGCGTACCCGCGAAGACATCCCCTTCTACGAAAGCTTTGCCGACGGCAACACGCCTTTGGGTTGGGACATCAGCGACAACTTCATCCGTGACCGCAACAACGATGGTAACGTAACGATGTACGACAATGTGTGGAGTGCAGACACCTCGATTACCTTCCGAACTGCCAACTACGGGTTGGTGGAAAACGGAGACAGCCTGCAGTTCAACGTTGAGTTGTACAACTTTGGCGGTGCCGAAACTCCTTACGAAATCCCGACGGAGCTTTTCATCTACGCTTTCTCCGATTGTGCTTCAGATACCATTCTCATTGAAGAGCTTACTGTGGTGGGCGATACCGCAGTCAGCATCAGCCTAGAGCCCTACGCCGGGGAGGCCCTTCAGTTCAGTTTCTTGCTCCTGTGGCCGGGGCAGGGAGACTTCTGGGCCAACTTCGACGATGTCTCCATTCGCCGCTGCGCGGCGAACCTCAGCCTAACGGCCGACGTAGACGACTCCAACGCTTTCGGAGACAACGGTATCGTTACCATCATCCCCGGTGGAGGTCTTGCGCCTTATATTTTTGATTGGAACACGGGAGACTCTACCGCAACCGCCGATAGCCTCGCCGTAGGCCAATACACTGTAATGGTCACCGACGCCGTAGGTTGTACAGACGAAATAACCCTTTCCGTAGACCTTGATGTATCTACCGACGAAGCTTCGGAACAATTGCAAAGCCTCAGCGTATTCCCCAACCCTACCTCGGGCCTACTAGAGCTCCGCCTTGAGCTAGAGAACGCAACCGAACTCAGCGCAGAGGTCTACAACCTGACGGGCCAGCGAATGATGACCAAATCTCTCGGTCGCCAAGTCAGTCTCAACGAGCAGTTCGACTTTAGCGCGTTCCCGAACGGCATCTACCTACTTCGGTTACGAGCGGGAGATGCTGCACGGACGATTAGGGTGATTAAGGAGTAGGTTGCGCAGGTTGCAAGTTGCAGGTTGCAGGTTGCAGGTTGCAAGTTACAGGTTGCCCGTCGGTAGTGTTCAATAACCTGTGTCTAGGTTAGATATATAATTAATAGTAAAGCGTAGCTTTACTCCCGAAGGGAGCGCGAAGCGCGGTTCCGGGGCGCAGCCCTGGAGGCCGTA
>CALEDI010000213.1 GCA_937949535.1 uncultured Lewinella sp.
GCGCACATGACCAGCATCGCTTCCAGTGCCTTCGTTAAAAGGCGCGCCGATCGCCACCCGGTTGCCGTCGGACGAAAAGGATGCCGACCAGCCAGACTGATCGTCCGCCGCCTCGCCGTCGATGTCCATGCCCAGCTGTTCCAGGATGGTGTAGTAGATGGGATTGTTGCCGATGGTAACGCCGGTGGCCGCAGGGTCGAAGGTGAAGGAACCGTCGCCATTGTCGGTTACGCCGGGGCCGGTGTAGGTGCCGCCGGTGGGGGTGCCGCCGGTCAGGTTGGTTTGCAAGCCAGCGTTATTGCAGACTTCCGTTGTGGACAAAACCAGTGTTATTTGGGCAAAGGCTAGCAGTGAGTAGCAACTAAAAAGTAGCATCAGGCCGATTTGACGAACGGTAGTTGTGCCCCAGAAACGGAGTAAAGCATAAAATTGGGTCATCTCAAGAGATTATTAAAAAACCAAAAGTCAAGAACCTGCTTAGCATGTCGCTGTGTCTAGGGGCTAAGTAGAAAATAGAGAATTTAATTCACAGGTTCGTTTTCTATATTAAGCATCAAAGCTAGCTAAATTTTCTAGGAAGCTCGTATATTTCCCTCGCTGAATACTTTGGTTACCCAAAGTACGTGTTTATACTTATTATAAATTTAGCCAATAACTATGGTTTTCTAGAATTCAATGCCCGCCCGCCGTCGCTCCGCGACGGCCACCTCGGGCCGGAGGCCCTCTACCCAATACCTTTACCCAATTCTGACCGTGCCCCCAAAACGGAGAGCATACCTTCGCTGAGCGTTCCCGCAGGAGCGGTGTGTTGGGTTTGCAACCAAGCCTAAAAACCCGCTTTGCACCTGCGGCCGCGCCCTACCCTTCGCTACTACACAGCGGCCTTTGGCATGGCAAAATTTGTAGAAAACTCCCGTCTGCAACCATAAGCCGTTCAGACCGTTTGCATTGCTACAAGTGCATAATTATCTATTTCTCCGCACGCTGACCCTGTTGAATTTGGGGATACTTTTGGCGATCAGCTAAAAGTATCTCCAAATTCAACAGAATCAGCGTGCGCCTTTTTACCTTTGCCCCCCGTATGAAGAATATTCGCAACTTCTGTGTTATCGCCCACATTGACCACGGCAAGAGTACCCTCTCTGATCGCCTCCTCGACTTTACCCAGTCTGTAGGAGAACGACAAAAGATGGACCAACAGCTCGATGATATGGACCTGGAGCGCGAGCGCGGCATCACGATCAAGAGCCACGCCATCCAGATGAACTACCCCCACACCGATGGGACGGAGTACGTCTTTAATATGATCGACACGCCCGGCCACGTAGATTTCAGCTACGAAGTATCCCGCTCCATCGCCGCCTGCGAAGGCGCGTTGCTGTTGGTAGACGCCACGCAGGGCATCCAAGCACAAACGATCTCTAACCTCTTTCTCGCCCTAGAGCACGACCTAGAGATCATCCCCGTGCTCAATAAGGTAGACATGGAGACGGCCCGCATCGAAGAGATGGCCGACCAGATGATCGAACTAACCGGCTGTGCCCGCGAAGACATCATCGAAGCCTCCGGCAAAACCGGCATCGGCGTCCCCGAAATCATGAAGGCCGTAGTAGAGCGCGTACCCGCACCCAGCGGAGACCCCGAAGCGCCGCTTCAGGCCCTCATCTTCGACTCCGTTTTCAACCCCTTCCGTGGCGTGATCGCTTACGTCCGGATCATGAACGGATCATTGAAGAAGCTAGAAACCGTTAGGTTCATCGCTACGGGTGCGGAATACACCGCCAACGAGGTTGGCGCGATGGAGATCACGCCCCGCCCAACAGAAGAGATCAAGTGTGGTAGCGTAGGCTACATCATCACGGGCGTAAAGAACAGTTCCGAAATCAAAGTAGGCGATACCATCACCCTCAAAGACCGCCCCGGCGAAATGCTTTCCGGTTTTGAGGAAGTGAAGCCGATGGTTTTCGCGGGCATCTTCCCGCTCGACAACGACGACTTCGAGCCGCTGCGCGACAGCCTCGAAAAGCTCCAACTCAACGACGCGAGCCTCATCTTCGAGCCCGAAACCTCCGCTGCCCTCGGCTATGGTTTCCGTTGTGGGTTCCTCGGCATGCTCCACCTCGAAATCGTACAGGAACGCTTGTTCCGTGAGTTCGGCATGGACGTCATCACGACCGTACCAAACGTAACCTACCGCGTGACAGACACCAAGGGCAAGGTCACCGAAATCCGCAACCCTGCCGAGCTGCCCGAGCAGAACAACCGCCAAAAGGTAGAAGAACCCATCATCTTCGCGCAGATCATCACAACGACCGACTACATCGGCGCGATCATGAACCTCTGCATCGAGAAGCGTGGTACGCTCACCAAGCAGACCTACCTAAGCCCTCAGCGCGTTGAGCTTCATTTTGAGTTGCCGCTCGCAGAAATCGTTTTCGATTTCTACGACCGCCTCAAGTCTATCAGCCGGGGCTACGCCAGCTTCGACTACCAACCGAAAGACTACCAAGAAACCGACCTCGTGCGGATGGACATCAAGCTGAACGGCGAAAACGTCGATGCGCTTTCTGCCCTCGTTCACCGCTCCAAGGCGCAGTACGTAGGCCGGGGGATGTGTAAGAAGCTCCGCGAGTTGCTGCCTCGGCAGCAGTTCATGATCGCCATCCAGGCCGCCATCGGCGCCAAGGTGATTGCCCGCGAGACGCTCTCCGCGATGCGCAAAGACGTTACGGCCAAGTGTTACGGCGGAGACATCACCCGTAAGCGTAAGCTCCTCGAAAAGCAGAAAGCCGGTAAGCGAAAGATGCGCCAGTTCGGTAGCGTCGAGGTGCCGCAGAAGGCGTTTTTGGAGTGCTTGAAGCTGGATTAACAGAGGTTCCAGCGTTCAGCGTTCAGGGCTGCCGCGCAATGATGTGCGGCAGCCCTGATTGTTTAATGCTGACACCTAAAAACGCTCCCCTGCAACTTTTCCGCTCCTCATAGGCATTTACCCTACAGCCACCACAATGGTTGTGTGGCGTTTTCCATGACAGCGAGCAAACGGGTTACTTCGTTGGTTGAAAGGCTCTTCGGAGCCTCAAGGTTCGAGTCCTTATCTGTCTCTCGGTTTTCGAGAGCATCTCCTGTTGCATTTCCTTCATGGATATTTTTTTGCTCCTGTCGTCTAAGTTGGTTAGGACACCGCGCTTTCACTGCGGAAAAGAGGGATCGTCGCCCTTCGGGAGTACTTTGTGGCAGTTAGGACATGGCGCTACTTCGATTGCTAATCGACAGGTCGCGGGTTCGAATCCTGCCTGGGGCTCATTTTTCACGATCAAGCCCCAGTAGCTCAGTGGTAGAGCCGTTTTGTTCGCCGCCCGGTTTACTCCACATTTTTGCCCCCACCTAGGCTGTTTGCCTTGGTGGGGGCATTTTTTTTGGGCGCGGACGCGGGTGCAGGGTTTGGATGGAATAGATTGGATGGCCCCCTTTCCTCCGGCTGAAGCCGGAGGCTGGGGTACTAAGCCTAGGGTGTGTAATCTGTAATGTATTCTCTCCGCGTAAAACCCCCTCCCCAAACCCCTCCCCACGGGGGAGGGGCTTATAAAAACGCTGCGCGTTTTGATGATATTCGGCGGACTAATTTATAGGCAGATTACACACCCTAGTACTAAGCCCTATGGGCTCCGTCAGGCTCGGAAGCGTAACGCCCAACAACGTTTCACCGCCTAAAAGTATCTACAACCTAAACGCTCTCTTACCCACACACCCACCCATGTACTTCCGCTACGCAAGGTCTTACCTTTTTTTAGCCGTACTGATCACCTTTGTTAGTGGGTGTGTGGTGTACAGTCATGGGCCAGCGGTTATTGGCAGCATGCTCTTTCTGAAGTGCATCACTATGCTTGTCGGTTGGGCCGTGCTGCGGCGGCGACACAGCAAAGACATCTTCTTCTACCAGAACATCGGCTACGGAGAGCCGCGCCTGCTGGCCGTAACCGGAGCCATTGACCTCGGTGTTTGGCTAATCAGCATCACCACGCTCGTAATCCTTTATTTCTGATGGACATCTTACTCGACAGCGTCTACCTCTCCTTCGGCTCCAACGATGTACTGCGGGGGGCGCACTTTCGGATGGAGAAAGGTAAAGTAACGGGGATGCTCGGCCGCAACGGCACGGGCAAAAGCTGTATGCTGAAAATCCTGACTGGGCAGCTACGGCCCGAGAGCCTCTACATCGGTGTAGATGGGCAGTATACCAAAGACCTCTACGCGGTGCCGGGCCTGATCAATTATTTGCCGCAGCACAACTGTCACCCCAAGGATATGCGGCTCGGCAAGTTATTGGTACTCTACGGCGTAGACGAGGCCGCCTTCATGGCGGAGCACGGCGCGCTTTTCCCCACCGGAGACCTTCGCTTTGGGGACCTCTCTGGCGGAACCAGGCGGTTGTTCGAGGTATTGCTTTTGCTGGCGGCTGATACGGACTTCACCCTGCTCGACGAGCCGTTCTCGCACATCATGCCCATCCACATTGACTACGTCCGGGCGGTCATTCAGCGGAGCGCGAAGACGAAGGGCGTACTGGTCACGGATCATCAATACCAACACGTGCTCGACCTAGCGGATACGCTTTACTTGATCTATGAGGGCACTTCTCGGATTGTTGGTGGGCGAGAGGATTTGGTGCGGTATGGGTATATTCGTTAATGCGCGGGGTTCGGGTTCTCGTACCGGCTAAGGCGGTCGTTCTGCAACATCTCTTCGTCAACCAACACCGCCGCAGCGGGCAAAACTGGGCTACGGACGCCGTCTCCGAAGCGGGCGGGGCCAGTGAAGACCCGTGCTTCATCCCATAGGCCAGCGGAGATGAAGGCGTTGAGTAGGGAGGCTCCGCCCTCAACGGTGACCTCGCCGAGCCTTTGCTCCTTCAACTTGCCCAGCACCTGCGTCAGCGCCGCCTTGTCTAACTCTGCACCGATAACGGTATTGTCAGCATTAATTTCCGGACGCGCAACGCCAGAAAACAACAGCGTTGGCTCGCCCGTGCCACTAAAAAGTTGCTCTCTGCCCGTAACCCGGTTGCGCGGGTCAATGACCACCGGCCTCGGGCTAGGCCCAGGAAATAGGCGCGTAGTGAGCGATGGGTTATCGTCTATCACCGTCCGGCCCCCAACAACAACGGCCATCGTATTGGCCCGCCAGCGGTGGACCAGTCTTCGGCTGATGGGGTTCGTGATCCAGTACGGAAGTTTTCGGTCTTCGGGCCGCAAAAAACCATCGGCCGACTGGGCGTACTTAAGCACGATGCGCGGCCGATTTTTAGTCGTTAAAACGTACCGGTGGGCGTTTACGGCCAAAGTTGGGGCGAAATCGGGATATTCTCGGACGGTGATACCTGCCTTGCGGAGTATTTCCACACTGTTGCCCGCTACGCCCGGCGTTGGGTCTTGCTGGGCGAACACTACGGTTTTTATCCCTTCCCGCCGGATCAAGTCGGTGCAAGCTCCCGTCCGGCCAGTAATACAGCAAGGTTCTAGGCTGATGAATAAGGTAGCCTCGGGAATAAGCTTGCGGTTGGCCTCCGACACACTGGCCAAACAATTCACTTCCGCGTGGGCTTGCCCTGCGCGCTGGTGGTAGCCCTCACCGATGATTCGCCCGTCGTGGACGAGTACCGCCCCTACTCTGGGGTTGTCTTTCACCCTCCCGTCGCCCAGTGCGGCAAGGTCAGCACAGCGTTGTAAAAATTGATGATCTGGCATGGTTGGGGTGCGTTGTTGGTCTGCGTTCTATGCTTTCACGCCCTTCGTCATTTCTCGTTTCCCCGGAGGGCCGGGCAAGGGGACCACGGTAAAGCCCGCCGCGCGCAAGTTGCGCTTAAACTGGCCTTTGGCGCAGTAAGTTACCAAGCTGCCGCCGGCGCGGAGCGCCGCGTAGCCGACTTCTAAGCCTTCTGTTTCCCAAAATTCCGGTTGGCTGCGGGGCGCAAAGGCGTCGTAAAAAATGAGGTCTACCTCGCCGGGGCTGTAGGGCCGGTCGGTATCTTTCAGGTAATCCGCTCGGTGTTTCTGGAACTTGAAGTTGGGGTCGAGGTCAATCGTTTTTTCCCAACCACAATCATGGAGTCCCACAAACAAGTCCGCCGCTACGCCCAGCTGTGCGGGGTAGTTGAGGCCCGCTACCTCTACGGGGGAAACGGGAAATTGCTCGTAGGTGTCGTACCGAAACGCTATGTCGGGCCGTGTTTGGGCTACCTGACGTGCAAGCAGCGCGTTGAGGCCAGTCCCGAAGCCCATCTCCAAAATGTGAACCTGCTTTACGCCGGTTTCCAGTATTGGTTTCAGGCCCGAGTGGATGAAGACGTGGAGGCTTTCCTGTACGGCACCGTGGAGGCTGTGGTACTCTACTCCGAACTGGCCGCTGCGTAGGGTATGGCTACCGTCTGTTGTTAGGACGAGTTCGTTGGACATGGGTAAGGGGGAGTAAGGGAATAAGGGGGAGTAATGGAGTGTTCGTGGCCAAACCGCTATATATTGACGCTGATTAAGTGGCCATTACGCTAAAACGCGTAGCGTTTTCACAAGTCCCTCCCCCGTGGGGAGGGATTTAGGGAGGGGGTTTCAGTCGATGTATAGCGGTTTGGTTCGTGGCCTAGCCAGCAGCCAGCATGTCGTCTACCCTAATGTTGAGATGGCTGGCGGAGTAGGTGCATTTCCCGTCGATGATTACGAGGGCCTGCGGAGACTCATGCGGGACGCCAAACTCATCGGCGATGAGGTTGCTTACGTCGCGGTGAGCGATCAGGTCGAGGTAATAGGCCTCAATTTTGTCGTCTTCGAAGTCCCAAGTCATTTCTACCCGGCTTTTGGCCATCGTGCTGATGGGGCAGCGGGTGCTGTGTTTAAGGATGAGACAAGGAACAACGCGGCTTCGGTCAATGATGGTTTCGATGTCATTGACGGAGGAGATGGTAAACCATTTCATAGAAAAAGATTGTGGATAGTTACTTTAGAACACTGATATAGCAACTGAAACACAATCATGCAGGAATTCGTTGAGTGAGAAGTTCGTTGGGCAGCCCACACCTCGGTTGCAAGAGGAGAGTGTAACCATACTGAGGGCTACGAGTGCAACAAAGAAGCGAGGGGTGGAGAAAGTACGTTTCATGGAAAGATTTATAACTGGAAAAAACTTTTATTGGAGAACGGAACACTAAAGCCAGTGATTCGTTAAAACACTGAAAAGTAACCGTTAAGAGACTAAGCTTTGAACGCACACAAAAGTCATTATCGTGTGTGTTCTTTGCGATGGTTTTCAAAAGTGTCCGTTGTGGGTTACTTTTGCGGCCGCAAAGTTAGGGTTGCAAGTTGCAAGTTGCAAGTTGTAGCCAATGATTGTTAAAACCTGCAATTTGCATTCTGCAACTTGCTACCAAACACCCCCAAGATGGCTAGAAAACTTGCCCTGCGCGATGCGCTCCGCGAAGCGATGACCGAAGAAATGCGTCGTGATGAGAATGTCTTCCTGATGGGAGAAGAAGTTGCCCAATACAACGGAGCCTACAAAGTTAGTAAAGGCATGCTAGACGAGTTCGGCCCTAGGCGTGTGATCGACACGCCGATTGCGGAGCTGGGCTTTGCCGGTATCGGCGTCGGAGCGGCGATGAACGGCCTACGCCCCATCGTTGAGTTCATGACTTGGAACTTCGCCATCTTGGCTTTCGACCAAATCGTGAACAACGCCGCCAAGACCCTGAGCCAGAGTGCTGGCCAGTACAACTGCCCCATCGTGTTCCGTGGCCCGTCGGGCTCGGCCGGTCAGTTGGCGCAGCAGCACAGCCAAATGTTCGAAAGCTGGATGGCCAACACCCCCGGCCTGAAGGTGATCTCTTGCATCGACCCCGCCGACGCGAAGGGCTTGCTAAAGAGCGCAATCCGAGACAACGACCCCGTCTGCGTGATGGAGTCTGAGATGCTGTACGGTTTCGAGGGCGAAGTGCCTGAGGGCGAGTACCTCGTCCCGATCGGCAAAGCGGCCATCCGTAAGGAAGGTACCGACGTGACCATCGTTTCCTACAATAAGATGATCCTCGTTGCCTTAGAAGCGGCCAAGGAACTAGAAAAAGAAGGCATCAGCGCCGAGGTGATCGACCTGCGCACGATCCGCCCACTAGACCGCAAAACAATCATCGAGTCGGTCAAGAAAACCAACCGCTGCGTGGTGGTAGACGAGGCTTGGCCCTTCGCTGGCGTGTCTTCCGAGATCGCTTACGAGATCCAAAAATCTGCTTTTGACTACCTCGACGCGCCCGTCATCCGGGTCAATAGCGCCGATACGAGCCTTGGCTACGCCCCTACCCTCGTGGAGGAGTACTTGCCCAACCCCGCCAAGGTGATCCGGGCGGTGAAGGAAGTTACTTACGTTAAGTAATTGGCTTTGCCTTTCGGCAGTAATTGGAGCGCCCACTTCGGATTTTGTCTGGGGTGGGCGCTTTTTTTGGGCGCGGACGCAGGTGCGGGGAATGTTTTTGGCTTTGGTCGATACGTTTCGTAAGCTAATTGTCATGGATGTACCGATAAGCGGATATTTCGACAACCAACCAAAGCGCGGCCCGTTAGGCAGGTACTATATGTTACTACCATTTACACCAACTTCATGAACAAACGCCTTGCCATAGTCTGGTTCCGAAGAGACCTCCGCCTGCACGACAACCAAGCCCTGACTGAAGCGTTGAAGCACGCCGACGAAATCCTGCCCGTCTATATTTTCGATCCGCGCAAATGGAAGGGCACACTAGCCCACACCGGCCTACCCAAAGTAGGCAGCCACCGGGCAAAGTTTGTTCTGGAGAGCGTAGCCGACCTGCGCAAAAACCTGCGCGCAAAAGGCGCCAACCTCATCATACGTACTGGCTTACCGGAAGAGGTGTTGCCAGAGCTCACGACCGAATCTCAGGCCAGTTGGGTGTTCTGTAACCGGGAACGAACAGACGAAGAACGTAGGGTCCAGAACGCCGTAGAAGCCTCGCTCTGGGCCATCGGCCGCGAAGTCTACTACTCGCGCGGAAAGTTGCTCTACTACACTGCCGATCTTCCCTTCCCCATCAACCAAACCCCAGACATCTTTACCCAGTTCCGCAAGGAGACGGAGCGCATCACCCCCGTTCGGCCGCCCTTGCCCGTACCAACCAAACTGCCGTTCGTTGAAGAGGAAAACTTCGATGAGGGGGAACTACCGGCATTGTCTGATTTTGGCATCCCCGAACCACCGCAAGATGAGCGCGCTGCCCTACACTGGCAAGGCGGCGAAACCGCCGGTCTTGATCGTTTGGCGTATTATCTCTTCGACTCCCAGGCCATCTCAACCTACAAAGAAACCCGCAACGGCTTGATCGGGTCTGACTACAGCACCAAGTTCAGTGCGTGGTTGGCCTACGGCTGCCTGAGCCCAAAGCAAATCTACCACGAAGTAAAAGCCTACGAAGAGAAAAACGGCGCTAACAAAAGCACCTACTGGGTCATTTTTGAACTCCTCTGGCGCGACTTTTTCCGGCTGATGGGCAAAAAACATGGCAACGCCATCTTCCATAAAGGCGGAACGAAAGGCGAAGCTCCCTACTGGAAAGATAGACCCGAAGCCTTTGATCGCTGGGTGAAGGGCCAAACGGGAACCCCTTTTATAGACGCGAACATGCGGGAACTGGCCCAAACGGGTTTCATGAGCAACCGAGGCAGGCAAAACGTAGCCAGCTACTTGGTGAAAGACCTGAAAATTGATTGGCGAAAAGGAGCGGAATACTTCGAGCACCAACTGATCGACTACGACGTGACCTCCAACTGGTGCAACTGGAACTACGTAGCCGGCGTTGGCTCAGACCCGCGCGAAGACCGCTACTTCAACATCCTGAGCCAAGCCCGTCGTTACGACGAAGAAGGCGAATACGTTAGGCTTTGGTGCCCCGAACTGAAGGAACTCCCCTGCGACCGTATCCACCAGCCAGATACCCTTTCGGACAGAGAACAATCTAGCTTTGGGCTTAGGCTGGGCGCGAACTACCCTATGCCTTTGGTCCCGAGCAGCAACTGGATGAAGAAAAAAAAGCGGTAATAAAAGGCATCATTTCTAAGCACTAATCTCTGCACGTTGGCTTACGGTCTTTATGCCTCGTACTAAATATTGTCTTTCAACCGTTACCCTCCCGACATTTGGCGCATAAATACCCGCAAGCCAACTTTAACTAAGGCAAGCTACCTCGGCTCGTTGTGGGTTTTGTACATTTGTCCGTGCGTTTACAAGAGCTTATCTTCTTTCAGGTGGCTCCAACATCCCAAAATTATTAGTGCAGCTCAATTATGCGGTTACTCCAAACCTTTTGCTTTGTTTTATTCTGTGTTGTCGGTCTTCAGGCACAGGACATTCACTTCTCCCAGTTTTACATGTCACCGCTGAACCTTAACCCGGCCATGACGGGGGTGATGAACTGTAACAGCCGGATTGCGGTCAATTACCGCAGCCAGTGGGCTTCCATTCTTGGAAGCTCTGCTTTTCAGACCTACTCGGTTAGTTATGACCAGCGCGTTGCGGTGGGGCGTAACGACTTCTTCGGCATCGGCGGCACCTTCTGGGGTGATAAAGCTGGCCAAGCAGACTTCGCGACCACAACTGGTAAGCTTTCCCTGAGCTACTCCAAAAAAATGGGTGGTAGCCGCAAGTATGGCAACTACCTCGTTGCGGGTGTAGAAGGCGGCGCGGCCCAGCGCAGCCTCAACTTCCTAGCGCTCCGTTGGGGAACCCAACACGACGGCGACGGCGGCTTCGACGTGGGCGCGGTAAGCGGTGAAACCGGTTTCGACCGCGACCAATTCCTCTTCGCAGACCTCGCCGCAGGCCTTCTATGGTTTATGGTGTTTGACGAGAACAACAGCCTCTACATCGGTGGTGCGTTTCATCACCTCAACCGCGCAGACCAAAGCTTCGACAGCCAAGCACAAGAACTCCTCTACAGCCGCTACACCGCCCACGCCGGTGGTGAGTTCATGGTTGGCCAGCGCTTCGGCATCGTTCCCGGCATCATCATCATGAACCAAGGGCCAAGCTTCCAGGTCAACGCCGGAGCGAACGCCAAATTCTTGCTCGATGGTGGGCGCAACCGCAGTACCCAGTCTTTCCAAGTAGGGGTCTGGACGCGCGTCTCCAACCGTTACGACAGTAGCGTACTCACCGATGCCCTCATCCTGAGTACCCGCTTCGACTACGAAAACTTCGCACTCGGCTTCAGCTACGACCTCAACACCAGCTCCTTGAGCACGGCAACAGACGGCAATGGCGGCTTCGAGCTCTCTATGCAGTACAAAATCTGTGGCGGACAGCGCAAGGGCGTATACTGCCCGCAGTTCTAGAGGCACCTGTTCGTACTCCGCCCGACGAACGAAGGTCGCGTTCCCTTTCGCGTTGCCAACACATTTCTTGGCCCTTCTTTCTTCATTCATATCATAAAAAAGCACATGTTCGGTAGCAGCAAAGACAATAAAAACAGCAACAGTACCCCATCCAATTCATCCTCTATGTCTGGAGGCGGGGGGGTAAATACCATCGACGTTCAGACCTCCATCACCGGAGACTTGAAGGCCGGAGGCGACATCCGAATCGACGGAACCCTGAACGGCAACTTGGTCTGCGAAGCAAAACTAATCATCGGCCCCAAGGGCCGCATCGAAGGAGACGTGACCTGCAGAAACGCAACCATCGAAGGCACCTTTAAGGGCAACCTTACGGTCCGGGACTCGCTCACCATTCAAGCAACCGCGAAAGTAGAAGGCGATGTGAAAGCAGCTAAGATGGCGGTACTCAGCGGCGGCCAAGTTTCAGCGACCTGCTCCGTACCCTACAGCGGCAGCAAAGGTGCTGGCAACAATCCCTTAAAAGACAAGAAAGGTGCCACAGTCTAAGCCTGAATCTCCGCAAGACAAGGCGCGCAAGTCTACCAAAAATTGGATGAAGTACAGTGGTATGGCCTTTCAGATGATCGGCATTATCCTAGCCTTTGTTTTCGGAGGAATCTACCTTGATGGGTGGTTGGAGACAGGCCCGCTCTTTACCGTAGTGATGAGCTTGCTCGGGGTTGCAGGCGGACTTTACATTTCGCTAAAAGACTTCCTATAACCATGACTAGCCAACGCTTCTATACCCTACTAGCCATTTTCACCGCCGTAGCGGTAGCAGCAGCCGTAGCCGCTCATCTACTACTCTCTATTGGTTATGCTTTACCTCTAACGATTGGCACGGTACTCCTCTTCATCGCTATTTCGGTAGCGATGTTCTACATCGGCAAACGCACTGCACGATCAGAGAACAAGTACCTGTTCACCAACGCCTTCATGGGCATCACGATGTTGAAACTCTTCCTTTGCGCGGGGATCATCTTGGGGTATGTGTTCTTGGGCAACCCAAAGGATAAACTGTTCATTATACCCTTCTTCGCTACCTACTTCATTTATACGGTACTTGAGGTCACCTTTATGATTAGGCTTGCGAGCGAAACTTCGACAAAGGCTTCGGAGTAAAACGGCCCTCTGCCCCAAGTGAAGATTCTTAGAAAGGTCAAAAAAACGACACCGAGAACGCCTGGGCAATCGTATCTTGTCCGGCGTGAAAACACAACAAACCTTCAAGCTCTTACTTTTGCTGCTGTTCTCGTTAACGAGTTGCCTTGAGCCTACCCGGCCCGCTTTCCAGATTGAAGACGAGGGGTTCTACCTCGTAGAAGGCCGCATTTTAGCTGGTGGGCAAAGCGAAATTCGTGTTCGGGAATCTGACTTTGAAAACATTGAACTATCACTGAATGCCATCATAGACGCAGCGGTAACCGCTGTGGAAGACGACGGTACGCGCATTGAATGGGCTGTAGACAACCCCAAGCTGGGCAGTTATCGCCCACCCGCAGACTTTGCCGCATCTGCTGGCCAGCGTTGGTACTTCGAGATCGTTTTGCCCGACGGGACGATGATCCTCTCCGAACCAGAAACGATACCCGAACCCGTAGCGGCTAACAACCTAGAAGTTCGGTTCGTTCAAGAATCTACCTTCGATGAGGGCCGCAACCGCTTCATCCCACAGTTTGAGCTCTACCTCGACTACGACGACCCCGCCGATCAGGAGAACTACTACGCCCTAGACTATACCTACTGGGAGAAAACCGATGTTTGCATCACCTGTGTTAATGGTAGCTATAATGTAGTACTAGAGGCCTGCGTCGTTCGGGACGGAGAGAGCCGTTTCTTTAGGGGCTACGACTATGGTTGTGCGCCATCTGGCTGTTATACCATCCACCAAGGCTTTCAGGCCCGGTACAACAACGACGAGTTTACCAACGGCGGTAATTTGACGGGGGTGCCGCTGGGCGGCATCGAGTTCCAAGCTTACGGCGGCTTGCTGGTAGAGGGCCAACTCATCAGCATCAGCCGAGAAGCTTACGCCTACGGGAAAGTTATTCAAGACCTAACGGAAGGCAACTCCGGCCTCAACGCCACCATCCCTGCCGCCCTGAACGGGAACGTCCGTAATGCCGACGCCAACGGGCGAGAAGTGTTGGGCTTCTTAGGTGCGGCAAACTTCTCTGCCGCCCGTTTCTACCTAGAACGGACCATAAGTACGGGAACGCCCTTGCCCCTAGATGCTCCTCCGATGTTTCAGCCCATCCCGCCTCCCGGGGTTCCTCCTCTAATTCCTTGCGACATCCCCGGCGAACGGACCTCGATAAAGCCGGACGGGTGGCCGTAAGGTTTAGTTTTTAGCAATCAGGATTCAGCGTTCAGCGTTCAGGCTGCCGCTGTTACATTTGGCAGCCTGAACACTAATTCCTGAACCCTGAACGCTAATTGCTGAAAGCTCAATCCCCGAACGCTAACACCCCAAGACATGCACTTCCCCACTTTGCTCCTTCGGTTCTTGCTTTGCACCTGCGCTTTGGCGCCCTTGTGCTTTGCCGAAATCGGTGCCCAGACCCACGAGCTCTCAGTCGTTACTGAAGATGGTGCTACCGGCGAGCGGCTCGCCTTCGTAAGCCTGCAAATGGAACCCGGCGGGGCCAACGGGACGAGCAACGACAACGGGGAAATCACCTTCAAACTCCCCCCGGGGCGGTACAAACTTCGGGCATCCTACACCGGCTACGCAGACTACGAACGCACCATCAACCTCAACTACAACCGCAAACTGACCGTGGGCTTGGAAGCTGGCGCGACTTTGCAAACCGTAACCGTAACCGACCAAAACGACCGCCTCGCGCTGAGCCGGCCACAGATGGGCGTAGAGCGGCTCACGGCCGCCAAGTTGGCGTCCATCCCCAGCGTACTTGGGGAGCGCGACGTGCTGCGCTCGCTACAACTCATGCCGGGGGTAACCTCTGCGGGCGAAGCCAGCAACGGCATCTCGGTGCGCGGCGGAACCATTGACCAGAACCTGCTGCTACTAGACGGTGCTCCGGTCTTCACGCCTACGCACTTGTTTGGGCTTTTCACCGTCTTTACGCCCGATGCGGTGGGGGGGATAGACCTCTACCGGGGCAACATACCGGCGCGCTTCGGCGGGCGGGTGTCTTCAGTCGTCGATGTTCAATCTCGGGTTCCTTCGGCTACTGCGCCCGTCATTAAAGGTGGTGTTGGGCTGGTTGCTAGCCACCTCAGCCTGGAAACGCCGCTCGGGGAAAAATGGAGCCTGCTGGCGGCGGGGCGGGGTGGTTTCAACGACTTCGCCTTCAGCTTGATCCGGAGGTTGAAGGGCACCAAAAGCCGCTTCGGCGACGCGACGATAAAGCTGCGTTACCGCCCAGGAACTAAAGACCTGTTCACCTTTTCCGGCTTTTATTCTGGAGATTTCTACCAAGTTGACCTCCTCAACAGCTTCAGCGGCCTACCCGCAACGGCCAACCAGTACGCCTACCTTACCCTGAACGGTGGGGTGGAATGGGTTCGGCTACTGTCCGACAAGCTCTCCTTGAAAACCCAGTTTACCAACGCACACTTTGCGCCCGAGCTGCGCTTCCCGCAGCTAGACGGGAGCTTAGTCACCTTCGCCTCCGGCATCGACCAACAAACAGCCCGGACCGCCATTTCTCGGTCCGACGATGCGGCCCATCAATGGGCGGCAGGTTTGCAGTACGACTTCTACACCCTGAACCCCGGCCAACTAGACCCTGGCGGCAACTCCGGCATTCTGGGAACCACCCTCGAACAAGAGCAAGGCTACGAGCTTTCGGGCTACCTCGAAGACGAGTGGCGCGCAAACGAGCGGCTCACCATCGGCGCGGGCCTGCGCTACACCCATTACCAGCGGCGCGGGCCGGGCGAGCAACGCTTTTACCCTGCCGGAGAAGAGGTCACGAACCTCAACCGTTCCGAAACCCGCTTCACAGAGCAGGGCGGCCTGTTCAGTTATGGCGGTCTGGAGCCGCGCTTGGGCATCAGTTATGAACTCACCAACAACACCAGCCTGAAGGCATCTTACGCTCGTTCGCGGCAGTACCTCCAGAACATCTTCAACGCCACTACCCCACTACCGACGAGCCGCTGGAAAGTAGCCGACAACAACATTGGCCCCCAGACCGCAGACCTTGTTTCGGCGGGCCTGAGCCACGTTACGAAGTCGGGGAACTACAGTTTCAGGCTAGAGACTTACTACCGCCGTTTGCAGGATTTGTTGGAGTATAAACCGGGCGCAGACTTCTTCCTCAACCCCGCCGTAGAGACCGATTTGGTACGGGGGCGAGGCCGTGCTTACGGCTTGGAGTTCACCGCTGCGCGGCGTACTGGCCGGCTTGTGGGCGAGATCAACTACGCCTACGCACGGGTAGAAAACCAGGTAGATGGAGAGACCTTCGGCACCCGCATCAACCGGGGCGCATGGTACCCGGGCTACTTCGACCAGCCCCATACTTTCTCGGCCAACCTGACCTTAGACGAGGGCAAAACCCATGAGTTGGGCTTCAACCTCGTGGTGCAGAGCAACCGGCCTTACACCGCGCCCAATGGCTTCATCGAGATCAGCGGTATCGACGTTCCGCTGTTTCTGGAGCGCAACAACGACCGGTTGCCGCTGTACCACCGGCTTGATTTTAGCTGGACGATCCACAACATAAAGCGCAAGAAAAAGGCTTGGACGGGCGACTGGGTGTTCACGGTGTACAACGTTTATGGGCGAGACAATGCGTACAATATCTTCTTTCAGCCGCGTGACGAAGGCACGCCTCCGCTGGGCATCTTTGGGGGAAGCCCCTTTGCGGCTTACCGGCTCAGTGTGTTTGGGGCTCCGGTGATTTCGTTGGCGTATAAGTTTACGTTTTTGCCGAAGGAGTAGGGAGGGCAGGATTCAGCAATCAGGGTTCAGGCTCTCGCTGTTGCATTTGGCCGCTTGAACCCTGAATGCTGATTACGCGAAAGCGTTAAGCTAGTGTTAGCAAAACAACGCTTGAGGAGAAAAACCGTGTCTTTAAACCGTATTATGCACCTGCGTTCGCGCCAAAAAAAACCTCACCCATGATTAGAATTATCAGCCTACTCCTTTGTTTCCCTGCTTTCTTATCTGCCCAGAAAATGTTCCCTACCGACGCCATTCCGGAGGCAGTAGAGACCATTTACACCAAGATCAAAGAGCGCCACCCCTACCCTGCTACCTTCGAGGGCTTAAAGGCCTTAGATGCGGCGCGGGCGCAGGTGCAAAGCGCGTTAAAAACAATCGTAGACAGCAAAGACAGCATCCCCTACTACGAGTTCGTAGGTTTAGTAGCGCCCCTACAGGAAGCCACCAACTGCGGCCACCTCATCCTGGAAACCCACCTAGACTCCACCGAGATACAAGCCGTGCGCGGCAGCACCTTCCCGCTCCGCATGATACAGGTAGAGACGGGTGATTACGTACTGCTGCGCGGCCTCCAATCCGCCACAGACTCCCTCCCCCCCGGCACCGTAATCTCCACCATCAACGGGCGCAAAGTAGGCCCATTGATTAAAGAACTGGCTCCCTTCTCCGGCATCAACGACAACCGCAACAACGACGCCCTGCTGTATAAAGTCGCCTACTACCCGATGCACCTATACCAAAGCTATTACGGCCCTCAAGACAGCATCGTAATTGCAACAATAGACGAAGCGGGCGTAGCCAAAAACTACACTGTACGGGCAAAAAAGAACAAATACGTCGACCCCAAAAAGAATAAAACGCCCATCGCTAATACCCTGAAATTTGAGTTTTCCGACGACGGAGAAACCGGCATCCTGACCATCAAGAAGTTCAGTTCCTACAAGTTTTCGGACGGCAACTACTTCAAGTTTCTCCGCAACGTATTCGATACCCTGAAGACAACCGGCACCGACCGACTCATCATCGATATTCGGAACAACGGCGGCGGGAATTCGGGCCGGATCAACGCGCTGTACCACTACCTCTCCGACGAGAAGTTCTACTTCACCGCCGATGCTCGCATGACTGGCCCCGCCCGCGCCGAGGCGGGCGAAAGCGCCAAAACCACCCGCCGCCGCGCCGCAGGCGCGGTTACCCGCCGAGATCGCCGTCTCCAGCGCCATCTCTCGAAGCCGATAAAGCCTTCAAAAGAAAAACTGCGCTACACCGGCAAGGTCGTCGTTTTGATCAACGAGCTAAGCTTCTCCGCCAGCGGCATTTTTGCTCGTATGGTACAGGGGTACGGCCGGGGTAAGCTGGTCGGTGGCGTATCCGGCGCTTCCGCCAACATCATGTACGGCGCCAGCAAGCGAGGAGAACCCATCCTGATTGGCCCTAGCCAAGACTTTGAGCTAAAAGTCAATACCATCGGGCTCTTGCCCAAGCACCCCATCCCCGGCAACATCACGCCAGACTACATCGTGCGGACTACGCTAGAAGGCATCCGCTCCGGACGAGACGAACAGATGGAGAAAGCGATGGAGGTGCTAGAAGAGTAAACAACGCCGCTTCACTCCTTCACCTCGATGGGGATAGACTTGGTAAAGTACTCCGTTTGCAGACTGGTTTCTAGGGTAGCAGTGCTGTCTTTTTGTAGTTGCTGTTTGATGAAATAGGCGGCGTAGCGGCCTGGCTTCACGTCGCTCATCGTTGCTTTGGGCAGGGTGAGTATGCCGGAATTGGATGGTCCTTGCAAGAGGATGCGTTTGGGCGTAGAGCGGTCTTCCGGTTCGAGAAAAAGCACAAGGCTTTCCTTCTCGGCGAGGCCCTCGTACATAGCGAGAATCTTTGCGGTTCGGCTCTTGCTCAGCACCGCAGGGATGGAGTCGATGAAGGGCGGGCTGAAGCGGATCACTTGGGCCGGTTGGCCAGCAATGCTGAGGTCAATCACCCGTTCAAATTTAGTTTGTTGGCGGCCACGGTAGTGGCCGAGGCCCATGCCTGTGAGTGGGTTCAGGGTAGTGCCCAATACGGCGGGGGCGGTAGTTGGTACGGGCGAAACCGTTAGGTTAGATTCTAACAGCTGGGTGCCTTCGTCGTAGCGGATATTACCGACCACTGCGGTTGGTTCTGTGCTGCTGTTTTGGGCGGGGCCGCAGGTGCAGAGCAAGGTAGAAAGGCAGAGTAGTACGGCTAGGCGGGAGGTGGGGCTCATTTACTTGGGGATGGTTTGGAGAGGGCGACAAAAGTACGGATTGAAACTACACCCCCCAATCAATCCCCTCCTTCCCGTGCTCCACTAAATAATCGTTAGCCAGCTTGAAGTGATTATTGCCAAAAAAGCCCCGGTCTGCGCTGAAAGGCGAGGGATGGGGGCTTTCCAGCACCAAGTGTTTGCTGCCGTCAATCAGGGCCGCTTTTTTGCGGGCGAAAGCGCCCCACAGCAAGAAGACTACGTGCTCCCGTTGTTCACTGATGGCTTTGATGCTGGCGTCGGTAAAAAACTGCCAGCCGGAGCGCTGGTGGCTGCCGGGTTGCTTGTGCTCTACGGTCAGCATGGCGTTGAGGAGGAACACGCCTTGCTCGGCCCACTTCGTCAGGTCTCCGTGTTCGGGGATGGGTAGGCCGAGGCTGGTGTTGAGTTCTTTATTGATGTTGCGCAGGCTGGGCGGAATGCGCGTACCCTTCGGTACGCTGAAGCTAAGGCCCATCGCTTGGCCCGGGTTGTGGTAAGGGTCTTGCCCCAAAATGACCACCTTTACCTCATTGATGGGCGTGGTGTTGTAGGCGTTGAAAATTAGCGGCCCTGGCGGATAGATGGCCTTGCCCGCAGCCTTTTCGGCCCTCAAGAAGTCGGTCAGAAGTTTGAAGTAGGGTTTACCGAATTCATCGGTCAGGGCTTCTTTCCAGGAAGCTTCGATTTTTACGTTGGCCATTGGTGAGGGGGGAGTAAGGGAAGATAAGGAGGAAGGGAGTAAAGGGCAGAGGTTGAGCTTGATTCTCCCAGAAATGGGTCTTCGGTTTAGAGTCCGTTCTCCTCGATCTCCATGATTGCTGCTACGTGTGCCTCGGCAATCGTTTGCCGGAACTCGTCGGTGAGCATTGTGGGGAGTTCGAAGCGGTTGTTGTAGAAACCGTTTTCGGTAAGTATAGCAGGCATCCGTGTTGCGCGGAGGACGTAGAACTGTCCGGTGACTTTAGAGCGCAGGTGCCGGTTTACCATCCCGGTACGTTCGATGAGGTGACGTTGGAAAACGGCAGCCATGTTGCGCCCGGTAGTGGAGCCGTGGTAGTACCAAGTCTCGATGCCGCGCACATTGTCGTCGGTAAAGTCTTGAAAGGTGGGAGCGGGGCCAGCGTTGCCGTGGATGCTGACGAAGAGTTTGGGCAAAGAAGTACTGAGTTTATTGGCCCGTTCTACCCGTTGGGTGAGGTAGTTGCCTACGTGGACTTCGGGCAATACGTTGAAGTAGGCTACCCCAATACGGTCTAGCTCGGTAAAGATGCGCGCGCTGATGTCTCGGTTAAACTCGTATTCAAATAGCTGTCTCCCATCTGGTAATTCGGGGCTTCGTTTGCCTGCCGTGAGCGATCCGTGGCCGTTGTCTATACACCACATGTAGCGGGCGCGGTATTCCGGTGCGGGCGGGTTGGGCCTGCCGGGGCCGAGTGGGGAGCCTGGGCGAACGACCGTGTCAGGCGGCGGCGGAGCGGGAACGGGGTCGAACTCCGGTCCGTTGGTATCTCGTGGAGGCTCGGCTTCGTGGCTGATCACGACGGGGTCTTCGGAGTTGTTTGCCTCTCCGGCGTCTTGGGGCTCGTTTGGGTCTGCTTTAGGAGGTATGGGGCCGGGCGGCGGCAAAGCCGGCGGCAGGGGCTTGGGCGTACGCGGGCGCTCGGGCGCATCGCCGAAGAGCACAGCTAGAATATCCGTAATGGCTTGGAGGAACTCCTTCATGACGGGGCGTAAGGTAGAAAAATTCGATGGATTTATACTGCATCGACTCCGGTTGCTCCCAAGTAGCAGAAGGCATGGGCTACCTCACAGCCCTCAACCTCGACACCGGAGAAGCCACCTTTGTACGACGCATAGATTGAACGGATAAGGCTTCAATAAGCGAACTTTACAACTAAAGCCCGCCACATATTGTATCTTAGGAACGCCGAATCAAATAACCATGGAACAAGTGAAGCCCACCGCACTCAACGAGCAAGAAGCCGAAAAACTAGAGCGAATCGCCTTCATCCTAAAGACGGTGGCGCACCCGCTGCGTTTAGGGATCGTGCATTTGCTAGAGCAGCACCCCCGCCTCAATGTTACAGACATCTGTGAGGCACTCGGTTACGAGCAATCATTGGTTAGCCACCACCTACAAAATATGAAGCTCAAAGGCATCCTGTCCGTTAAGCGAGACGGTCGTTCTATGATGTATTCCCTGAAAGAGCGGGATGTAAGCCTCATCATCGAATGCCTCGAAAACTGCCAGTGTAATATGTAAGCGGCGGGTATTCATCAACTATACCGACGACAACGGACAACCAGTAACGGACACCCGACAACACCACTAAATGGCCCTTTGGCAATACCTTTTACTCTTCGGATCGGTACTTCTTGGCGGCGGCCTCGCGCAGTTGCTGCGCGGCGCTGAAGACGAAGCCCGTTGGCGCAGCTACCTTCCCCTATTGCTCTCATTCAGCGGCGCGTACTTATTAGGCATCGCGGCCATGGAGTTAATGCCGTCCGTCTTCGCCGACGCAAAACTGCACTCTGGTGTATGGCTACTGGCGGGCTTCTTCGTCCAGCTATTGTTAGAAAGCTTGAGCCAAGGGGTTGAGCACGGCCACATCCACGCCCACAAGCGCGAGTCTTACCGCTACGCCATCACGGTAATGATTGGCCTCGGCATTCATGCTTTACTAGAAGGGCTTCCGCTGGGCACCGCTGGTGGAGAAGCTCTTGCTGGTCATGAAGGCCATTCCCACGGTCATTTCGACGGTAATCACTTGCTTTGGGGCATCGTTTTACACAAGCTCCCGGCGGCTTTCGCGCTGGGGTTATTGCTTCGTTACTCCGGTTACTCGAAGGTATTTACTTGGGCTTGTCTACTGGTTTTTGCGCTGCTCTCCCCTATCGGTGCGATGCTTGGCGAGGTCGTCAGCATTGATCCGCTTTGGCGCAACCGGGTAATGGCCTTGGTAGTTGGCAGCTTCCTGCACATCTCCACCACCATCCTCTTCGAGGCCGACGACGGGCGAGAACATGGCGTTTCCCCTAAAAAGATCGCTGTTGTTGTTTTGGGGATGGCGGTGGCTTATTTTACTGCGCATTAGGGTGTGTAAAAATTAAGCCTCCCCTAGACCTAGGGTGTGTAGTCTGCCTATAAATTAGTCCGCCGACTATCATCAAAACGCACAGCGTTTTTATAACCCCCTCCCCCGTGGGGAGGGGGTTTGCGCGCGGAGACAATACACTACAGATTACACACCCTACCCCTAGACCCATTCCTTAAGTACCGCTCCCAGCATCTGCTTGCGCAAGGTTTTCAATTCCTCATCTCTTGCTGAAGACCCCGAAAAGCGCCCTTTCCAGAAAGCGCGGTAGGTAACCCAATACTTGAGGGCAAACAGGCCGGAAATGGGCAATAAAAGTGCGTACAACCAGCCCCAGCCTTCGGGAAACACCCAGTTGAAGACCAACACCTGAACCAAGTAAATGATCGGTAATACGATCCAACTGCCCAATGTTTGCACCGTCGCTTTATAGCCTCGGTCTATGCCGAGGGCCTTCCAGATGGCGTTGATGGCCAACAGCCAAATGCCGTGATTGAGCAAACCGTAGAGGTAGAACGGTAAACCAAGGACGGTACCGGCTTGCAGCTTCCGCTCGGGGTGGTTGCTGAACTCGATGTCTAGCTGGCCCGTTTCGCGGAGGCCTTGGTCGTAGGCGGTAGCCGTAGTGCGGAGGGTTTCGCGTTCCTCTTCGGGCAGTTCGCGCAACCAAGCAAGGATGCTTTGGGTGCGGTAGTGGTGCTTACTCACCGTCAGCGGCTTCTCGTTCTGGACGGCGCGTTCGATGGGGCGGAGCAGGTGCTCCTCAGCTTTGTTCTTGGTTTGGATGACGAGGGCCTGCATCCGGTCGGTCAGCTCGTTGGTAAGCGCGCGGATGGCGCGCATGGGGCTGGTTTCGTACTGTTCGCGGAAGGGCTGGATATCGATTGGTTCTCCGTAGCGGATAAAGGCGCGGCTGAAGCAGGTGGTCGGGGATTCGTAGTTGGCGCCTACGGGCTGAACGGAGAGGCCCAACTTCCAGTCGTTACGCTTTTCGGCTTCGAGGGCCATGCTGGCGGCGCCGCCCTTCAGGCGGCGGAGCTTGCGCTCTAGCTCACTCGCCCCTTCGGGAGCGATGTAGACGACATTGCCGCCTTCAAGGCCGCTAAACGTTCGGTTAAAAATCTCATCGGTATCACCGCCCCGCTTGGCACCGGCCTTTTTATCCTGCGGGCGCGCCACCGGAATACAAAACGGGTCGATCAAGAAAGCCATCACCGGGTTGATCCACATCGCGGCGTTGGCCAAGAAGTAGGTCTGATAATCTAGATGAATCCCTACAATAAGAGGATCAATAAGCGTATTGGGGTGGTTGCCGCACAGCAGGGTTGGTCCGGGGTGGTTAGCATACTCGCGGCCTTCTACCTCCATGCCGGGGTAGAAAATACGGAGCATCCAACGGCTCATGAAGTGGAATATCCAGAAAACTATCTTTGCCATAGGGCGCAATATAGTCAGATAGTCAGAGAGTCAAAGAGTCAGATAGTCTTTAGTCATAGGGTGTGCAATCTGTAGTGTATTGTCTCCGCGCGCAAACCCCCTCCCCAAGCCCCTCCCCACGGGGGGAGGGGCTTATAAAAACGCTGCGCGTTTTGATAATATTCGGCGGACTAATTTATAGGCAGATTACACACCCTATCTTTAGTCAGGTAGTCAAGTAGTAGGAGGCTGCTTTCTGGATATTTTGTTTGCGTAATGAGCGGGATGAAACTCCATATGTTAGCAGGCGTGAGACTTCATCGCTCAGTTCGTTCAGTTGATCGTACTGGGCCTTTGTAGTGTATTTTCTCGTCAAGGTGGAACTACTGCACCGCCTGCGCAGCATCAATAATCCCCCATCCGAAGTTGCCGGAACGGCTAGGGTAGATAGAGGCGGCGTTCTTCATTCGGTTCAACACTTGGCTACGGCTCTGGCTGGGGTTGGTGGCCCAAACGAGGGCCGCGATGCCCGCCGTTGTGGCCGTGGCGGCGCTCGATCCGCCAACGTAGCCGGGGCTGTCGTTGTAGCGGCTCAGGGTCAGGCTGGTGCGGTCGGTGTTGCTGGCGCGTTGCATTACGGCAACGAAGTCTACCGCGCTGCCGTCGTGGCAGGTGTTGCAACGCTGGAGGGAGCTGCCGTCGCGGACGCCGGTTACGGCGGTGGTTTCGCTCATGTTGGCGGGGAATATGACGCCGTACCAGCTCGTCCAGCTCAGGGATGTTCCGGCGGCGCAGAGGATCAGTTTACCCCGATTGTTGGCGTATCGAATACCGTCTTTCACCGTTCCGCTGCTGAATACATCACCGATGCTCATGCTGATGACCTTGGTTCCGGAGTTATTTCCTTCGCTCACGAGGGCGTTCTTCACGCCGCGTTTTTCGCGGCTGCCGTTGATGATCACGTCGCTGGTAGCGCGGTAAACGCGCAGGTTGGCTTTGTAGGCTACGCCGACGGTGGAGCCATCGTTGGTGCGTGGCGCGGCGGCAAGGCCAGCCATTTGGGTGCCGTGGCCGCACTGGTCGTTGGGGCCATCTGTTCTACTGCTCCACCAGTTGGGGGCGTAGGTTCCGTACTTACCGATGCTTCGGCCGGTGCTCCAGTCGCTGCTAAACTGGCTGCCCAGTTTGTTTTGCTCGGGGTACACGCCGGTGTCGATGATCGTGATGCCGATGCCAGCTCCTTGGCTGGTGTTCCAAGCAGTTGGGATGTTCATGAAGCTGTAGTTCCAGGGCAGTTTGGCACCGGGGCTGATGGTACTGTAGTCTGCGGAATTGAGGCTGCTACTTGGGGCTTCGGAGCAGCCGGAGCCGGAGCGGAGCTGCAGCTCGCCGCCTTCGTAGTTGCTCGGCTCGAAGTAGCGCACGTCTGGGCGGGTACGGAACTCGGCGAGCACTTCGGGGTGCAAGACCTTTACTTCTATAATGGGCAGCACGCCGTCTTCGGGCGCGACGAAGAGTTCTTCTTCGGTGATCGGTGCTCCGGTGAGGCGTTCGGTTGCTTCTAATAGGTCATTGACCAGTTCGTCGCGGGTGGTTTTCCATGCGCCGGCGTTGACGTTGATTTCGTGGATGGTTTCCGGCAGGTTCTCGTAGCCAGCGGGCTGGTAGCCGAGGGCGGCTTCGTTTTGGCTCAGCTCTAGGGCGCTCCAGATTACGTGGTCGGTGGTTTCGTTCCAGTCGAACACGTTGTTGGTGGCGAAGAGGTGGGCTTCTACGAGGTCGTTGAGCTCGGCCTTGGTTAAGGGTGTTTGGGCTTCAGTAGATGTGTTTTCGGTGAGCGACGCTTCGTCATTACAGGCGAAGAGGGAGAGCGCGAGGGCGCAGCAAAAGAGAATTCTTTTCATGGTGTGTGGTGTGTGATGTGGGTTAGTTGGTCCTGATCTTGTTTTTGGCTCGGCAGCAGGTGCAGTGTAAAGCCCTCAGCCCCCGAAGGGGGAGCAGCAAGGCTTGGCTCAAGGCTTATTCAGCTGCTAAAATCGGAACTTATTCATGAATTTAGTAACAATAACATCGGTTTGTGCTGCAAATATAGGAAAAACCGGAATTTTTGCGTAGTTTTTCTTAAGGATGTTTTGTTTTAGGTTGGCATTGCTCATACTTAAACCTCCCCTAGCACCTGCGGCCCCGCCCAAAATCATCCGGGTAAACGAAAATAAAATTTGTCAATTGTACGGGCAGGACATGCCCTGTCCTACCTTTACCCCACCCCCCGTAAAACATTACCCCGCCTTCGTTCGTCTTCTTCCCTGACTATGCAATTTTTATACCCCTCTTTCCTCTGGGCCCTGGCCGCACTCGCCATCCCGATCAT